>DAHVAN010000324.1 GCA_027314595.1 Actinomycetota bacterium
GAACCGCATGGTCACCCCCCGGTCCGACGACGGTCATTCCGCATATCGCCGCGACCATGCCACGACAACCCGGCCGAGGAGGATGAGCAGCAGCACGAACACGAACAGCAGCAGCGCCGCGTCATAGGACAGGTTGATCGCCGATTGCTCCGGCTGGTTGTAGAAATTCCAGATCGGATAAGTAAGGTATGCCACGGGCGAATGCGTCAGCGCGAGCGAGGGGTTGGAGGTGGACCACTCCGCCGTGTACAGCAGCGGCGCGGTCTCACCGACCGCGATCGCCATCGCCACGAGCAGCCCGGTGATGATCCCCGGCGTGGCGGACCTGAGCACGATCTTCCGCATCGTCCAGGAGGGTGAGGCGCCGAGCGCCTCGGCGCCCTCGCGGTAGGCCGTGGGAACCTGGGCCAGCGAGGTCTCGGTCGCCTTCGCGATGTAGGGAATCGCCAGCACCGAGAGCACGAGCACGCCGGCCAGCAGAGAGAAGCCCCAGTGCAGGCCGATGACGAGCGCGAGGTACCCGACGTAGCCCAGCACGATGGACGGGATTCCGGACAGCACCTCGTAACCGCCGCGCAGCACGCTCCTGTGCCTGCCCCTGGCGAACTCGGACAGGTAGATGCCGGTCAGGATGCTGATCGTGCCGGCGACGATGAGGACCCCGGCGGCGATCACCAGCGTGCCGAGGATCGCGTTCTCCAGGCCGCCGCCCCCGCCGACGGTGGGCGTGGTGATCACGCCCCAGCGGAAATGCGGCACCGCCCGGGCCACCACCCCGTACGCCAGCCACACCGTCGGGCCGATCACCGCGATCAGGCAGGCGAAGCAGAGTACCCAGTAAACCGCGTTCGATATCCTGCGGCGAACCGGCACCGGCGGCAGGTCACCGGGCGCCCGGGTCGCCTGCGCCTTCGGCGGCTGCGCGTGGCTCATGGCTACAGGCCCCTTCCCACCGGCAGCGCGGTCCCCGACACCCGGCGCACCAGCATCCGGGCGAAGATGTTGACGGCGAGCGTGAGCACCATCAGCACCAGGCCCGCCTCGGCTAGGGCGCGCACCTCGAAGCCGGTGCCATCTTGGAACGCGGAGTCGAGCTGGGTGACGACGGTGGCCGAGATCGTGGTCATCGTGTCGTACAGGTTGCTGGGCACCGAGGCCAGCGCCACCCCGCAGACCATCGCGACCGCCATCGTCTCGCCCAGCGCCCGGCCCAGCCCGAGCACCACCGCGCCGACGCTCCCCGCGCCGACCCACGGCAGGGTCACCCGGCGGGCACACTCGGAGTCGGACATGCCCAGGGCGATGGCGCCCTCGCGCGGCAGGATCGGCACCTGGCGGATCAGGTCCCGCGTGGTGGCGGCGACGATGGGAATCACCATGATCGCCAGCACCAGGCCCGAGGTGAGCAGCCCTTCCCCGTATCCGGTGCTGCCGCGCAGGTAGCTGAGCACCGGCACATCGGGTGCGTTACGCGCGATCCACGGGGAGATGTGATGCGCGATCCACGGGCCGAACGTCAGCGCACCCCACAGCCCGATGACCACGCTCGGGATGCCGGCCAGCAGCTCGAGGAAGAGCCCCACCAGGGAGGACAGCCGCCTGGGCAGCCGCTCCACGATGACAAGCGCCGCGCCGATCGAGACGGGCACCGCGATGATCAGCGCGATGGCCGAGGTGGCCAGCGTGCCGACGACGAGCGGCACCGCGCCGTATGAGGCACCCAGCGGATGGGTCACGCCCCCGGTGGTCACCGGGTTGGCATAGGAGTTCCCCGTGTTCCAGCCGCTCCCGACGAGGAAATGCAGGCCGTTGTAGCCGATCGCGGGCAGCGCCTCAATCAGCAGCACGACCAGCACGACCACGACCGCGAGCACGGGTAGCACCGACATGGCGGCGCCGGCCCAGCCGAGGAGCTGCCCCCGCTGCAGGGCCGAACGCACCGCTGTGCCGATGCCGCGGGCCCCGCGGGGGAGCGGGCCGCTGCCCGCTCCCCCCACGGGTCGCACGGCAGGCGCCGACTCTGCCATGTCTTCAGCCGCTGATCTTGGCGATCTGGGCGTCCGACAGCGCAACCACCGACGCGGGCAGCGGCTGGAACAGCACCTGAGACAGGTAGCTCGACGACTCGCCCGTGGTGAGCGCCCAGTGCAGGAAAGCCTGCACGTCCTGGGCCACGGCCGGGCTGGACTGCTTGGAGTTCACGATCGCGTACTCGTAGTTGATGATCGGGTACCCGGGACCGTCGATGAGCGAAAGGGACTCATTCGCCGGAGTCTTCGAGACGAATGCCTGCGCCTCCGTGGTGATCGTCGACGTGCTCGGCAGCTCGTAGCTGCCGGACCCGTTCTCGATCTGAGCCTCGCCGAGTCCGGCCGCGTTCGTCTTCTTCAGGTAGCTGATGCCGATGTAGGCGACGCAGCCGGGAGTGGCCTTGCAGCCGTCCACCATGCCGCCGTTCCCCTCTTCCGCCAGGGCGCCGGCGACCTTGGGCCAGGACACCGTGGTGCCATAGCTGATCGAGTTGCCCCAGCCGTTCGGGTCCTGGTCCGACAGGTACGTCGTGAACAGGAACGTGTCGCCGGACCCGTCGGCCCGGTGCAGCGGGACGATAGTGGTGCCCGGCAGGCTCACGCCCGGGTTGAGCTTCGTGATCGACGGGTCATTCCACTTGGTGATCTTGCCCTGGTAGATCTGCGACAGCACCGAGCCGTTGAGCTTGAGGTGAGTCGACTGGCTCAGGCCGGGGATGTTGTAGTTGATCTGCTGTGCCGAGATCGCGAGCGGGATGTTCAGCAGGCCCGGGTGCTCGGAGACCTGGGTCTTGGACAGGTAGGCGTCCGATGCGCCGATCTGCACGGCGCCCGCCGCCGCCTCGGAAATCCCTGTCCCCGATCCCGTGCCCGCCGTCGTGAGCTTGACCTGCGGGTACGCCTTCTCATAGTCCGGCACCCACAGGTTGAACAGCGGGTAAAGCAGCGTGCTGCCGGTTTCCGACAGCGACGCCGACCCCGACGCCGGGGCGGTCGGCAACCCTGTCGCGGACGCGGACGGCGACGAGGAAGAAGCCGGCGTCGTGGACGCGGGAGAAGAGGACGACGAGGACGAGCTGGGACTGCCGCAGGCCGCGAGGACGGCCGCCGCCATGACGGCGAGCGCCGGGATGGCCAGCGTCCTGAGTGCTCTATGCGGTGCGGGCGGTCTGGTTGCCACCGTGGGATACTCCTTTTGTTAGCTGTTCCTTGCTAGGTGTTCGCACATGCATCCGTGCGGGGTTGCAGCCCTGCCGTTCGCGGACGCTCACGGCAGCTATCACCGCCGGCCGTGCCGGGCACGGCGGCGGGTTCTTCCCCCTGGGCGCGCCACCGCCCGGGGGGAAGCCTGTGTTAGCCGAAACGGCCGCCCACGTACTGGGCCGTTTCGGCTTCGGCGGGGTTGTCGAAGATCTGGTTCGTGTCGCCTTGCTCGACCAGTCGTCCGCGGTTGAGGAAGACGCTGTGCTGCGCGACCCGGCGTGCCTGGGAGAGGTTGTGCGTGACGATTACCACCGTCAGCCCGGGCGCCAGGTCGCGGATGAGCTGCTCGATGGACTCGGCGGTCACCGGGTCGAGCGAGGAGGTCGGTTCGTCGAGCAGGAGCACGCCGGGGTTCACCGCGAGCGCCCGGGCCAGGCACAGCAGTTGCTGCTGCCCGCCCGACAGCCGGAACGGCGAGTCCCCCAGCCTGCCGGACACCGCGTCCCACAGCCCCACGGCACGCAGTCGCTGCTCCGCGATCTCCCTGAGCTTGCCGCGCGGCACCCGCTGGTAGGCGCGCACCCCGACGACCACGTTGTCCATGACCGACATCGGGAACGGGTTCGGCCGCTGGAAAAGCATGCCCACCTTGCGGCGCAGTGCCATCGGCTGGATCGCGGGCGACCAGATGCTCTGCCCGTCCAGGGTGACGTCGCCCTGCCTGCGGTAGCCGCTGACCTTGTCGTTCATCCGGTTCAGCGTGCGCAGCAGGGTTGACTTCCCGGACCCGGTCGGCCCGAGCAGAGCCGTGATCTTCCCTGGCTGGAAGTCGATCGTGACGTCGGTCAGCACCGTGTTGGTCCCGAAACCCAGCTTCAGGTCCCTGGTCGACAACGCGGCCGGGCCGCCCCCAGGCACGGCCGGGTTCGCCCTGTCGCGCTGACCGATGTCCGCCCGGACCCTGGGGCCGGCCCCGTCCGTCTGCCCTGAATCTATCGGCACCTTCTGCCTCGCCCCTCACGCAACGCGGTGCGCGCCAGCCCTCCCGGCGCGGACGAGTCCACTCTCGGGAATAGAAGTAAACAGAAGGTGAATTCGATGCCAACTTAACATGGCGTTAGGATGGGAATTTGTCTCGGTGGTCTGTTGCGGTAGCCCCGCCCGGGCCGGCGGCGGCCGTGCTGCCGACCTTCAAGAACGTCAAGCCCGGCTACACGGCAATTGACGGCGACAGGGGGCGGCCGGCGTAATGGAAGCAGCGCGGGCAGGCTCCGGGACAGCGTGTAGGCGGCCACCGCGATCAGCAGCACCGTGAACGCCCCGGTGAGCCGCGAGGCGCTGATGCGGGAGGCGACGCGGTTTCCGGCGAGCGTCCCGGCGAGCGCGGCCAGCGTGAAGACGCCCATCAGCAGCCAGTCGAGGTGGATGCCCTGGCCGAATCGCGCGCCGAGCGCCGCGGCGCTGTTCACCGAGATGACAAGCAGCGACGTGCCGACCGCGATCGGCATGTCGAAGCCGAGGACAAGCACCAGGGCCGGCACGATGACGAACCCGCCGCCCACGCCGAAGAAACCTGTCAGCAGCCCGACGCCGGTGGCCGCGGCAACGACCCGCAGAGCCCGCCGGACCGCCGCGGCGCTGCCTGGCCGCCCCCAGGCGGCCCGCGCTGGCCCCGGCCCTGACACGACAGGCGCCACGGCGGGCCCCGGCCCTGACAGGACAGGCGCCGGCCTGTCCAGGGTCGCCGCCCGGGTCCGGCCGGCTAGCGCGGGGACGGCCCTGTGGTCCTGGCCAGGTACGGGCAACGGGCTGCCGGAGGCCCGCGGGGCTGCCGCGGGCGCGGGCTCGCCCGCGGCACGCCGCCGGCGCGCCATCGCCGCCGCGGCCACCAGCATGAGGCCGGCGAACAAGGTGAGCAGCAAGTCAGGGCGGATGCTCGCGGCCAGCCTGCTGCCCGCGTACGAGCCGGCGACGCCAAGGACGCCGAAGGTGATCCCCTGAGCGAGACGGACCCGGCCCGCGCGCCAGTGCGCGGCCATCCCCGCCAGCGCCGTGATCCCGACGATCAGCAGCGATGCGGTGGTCGCGGCATGCGCCCGCTGGTGCAGCAGGTAGACCAGCGCCGGCACGGTCAAGATCGACCCGCCGCCGCCCAGGGCGCCCAGCGACAGGCCGATCAGCAGCCCGGCCGGGATGGCGATGACAGACAGCAAGCTGCTTCTCCCACTCTCGCATATACCCCATGGGGTATCTGAACGATACGATACCCGCTCACGGGAGTGCGCGGCAAGTACGGTGGGGGGTATTCGTCCGCAGTCGTCAGGCGCAGGTGCGTGCCGTCGCCGGCCGGTGGGACGGGCGGCCGGCGACGCTACAGGAGCTTCCGGCGTATAATACCCCTATGGGTATTGCGGAGAGGCAGGGCGTGAACCTGACCGTGCCCGCGGGGCGGCCGGGGCGGCGGCTGCCGGCCTGGCCGAGCGTGCTGGCGGTGGTCGCGCATCCCGATGACGAGAGCTTCGGCCTCGGCGCCGTCATCGACCTGCTCGCGGCGGGCGGCGTGCACGTGCACGTCTTGTGCTACACGCACGGGGAAGCGTCCACCGTCAACGAGACTCGCGCCGACCTGCGCACCGCGCGTGAGTCGGAGCTGCGCCGGGCCGCGGACGAGCTCGGCGCGGCCGGAGTCACCCTGCTCGACTATCCCGACGGCGGGCTCAGCCGCGTCCCGGCCGGCGAGCTCGCGGCGCACGCGGCCGCGGCGGCAGGCCGCTGCGCGGCCGCGGGCCTGCTCACCTTCGACGACACCGGGATCACCGGGCACCTTGACCACCGGGCCGCCACCGCCGCCGCCGTGCTGGCCGCCAGGCAAGCCGGGCTGCCGGTCCTCGCGTGGGCGCTGCCGGGCACCGTCGCCGTCCAGCTCAAAGCCGAGACGGGCCAGGACTTCGCCGGCCAGCCGCCGAACGTGATCGATTTCTGCGTCCGGGTCAGCAGGACCCGGCAGCGGCGCGCCGCGATGATGCACGCCAGCCAGATTTCCCGCAAGTCGGCGCTGTGGCGGCGGCTGCAGCTTCAGGGCGAATGCGAGCACCTGCGCTGGCTCGTCCCCCCGCAGGCCGCCCCGGCGCTGTCGCGATAAGAGCGTCGCGATAAGAGCGGGGCTTACGCCGGGCGCTGCGCGAGGACCAGGGTGTCGATCGCCGTCCGCTCGCCCTCGGGCGTCGGCACCGGCCGCATCACCTGCTCCGCCCGGCGGATGACCAGCCCGTCCAGTTCCGCGGTGACCATCGCGGGGGTGTAGAGCCTGTCCGGGTCTTGCGGGCCGCCATGCCCGCGGGCGATGTTGTCGCGGTCGTGACCGATGACCAGCAGGGTGCCGCCCGGAGCCACTGCCGCCGCCGCGGCCCGGAGGACCCGCGCCAGGCCAGCCGAAGGCAGCTGAAGATAGGCGATGAGCACCAGGCCATAGCCGCCGGGCGCGGGCTCGTAGTCCGCCAGGTCGGCATGCACCCAATCCACGCTGACCCCCCGCTCGCCGGCCAGCCGGGCCGCCCGGGCCAGGCCGACGGCGGAGAAGTCCACCGCGGTGACCCGCCAGCCGCGCTCGGCGAGCCAGATCGCGTTGCGTCCCTCGCCGGTTCCCAGGTCGATCGCCCGGCCGGGGGTCAGCGCCGCGAGCTCCCCGGCGACGAAGCGGTTCGGGCCCGAGCCCCAGACCAGGTCAGGTCCGGCGTAGCGCTGGTCCCAGGCCGCCTGTTCGGTGCTTTCCACTGTCCCTCCCGGTGGCAGCGCTCACGCGAGCGAAAGGAAGAGCCGCTCGAGCCGCTCGCGATCGGCGTCGCCAGTGCCGTTGCCATCGAGCGCGCACTGCTGCAGGCCAGAAGCGATGATCTTGAAGCCGGCCCGGTCCAGAGCCCGTGACGCGGCCGCGAGCTGCGTCACCACGTCGGCGCAGTCGCGCCCTTCCTCGATCATCTTGATGACGCCGCCGATCTGGCCCTGCGCCCGCCGCAGCCGCCTGATCACACTGGCCATCGTCTCGCTGTCTGTCTCCATGCCGGCTCCCGGGGGTCGGGCGCCCGGGGCGTGAACCGGGTGCCGCTGCTGCGCTTGCGTAGTTTCCACTATACCCGTTGGGGTATCTGGTTGAAATGTGGGACCAATGCGGCAGCTCTGGTGACCTACGGCCGCCGTGCGGCCCGCATGGCCCGCATGATCTTTGGATCAGACGCGACGCCCCTCGGGAGGAGCAGGCGATGGGTTACGGGAAGGATGTCCGGGACGAACTGCGGGTGCCGGCGCGCGAGCTGCGGCACGCCATACCGCAAGTGTACGCGGGCTACAAGCAGCTGCACGACTCGGCGATGGCCGCGGGCGCCCTTGACGCCCGCACCAAGGAACTCATCGCGCTGGCGATCGCGGTCAGCAAGGAGTGCGACGGCTGCATCGCCGCGCACGCGCACGGGGCGGTGCTGCACGGCGCGACCCCGGCCGAGGCCGCGGAGGCTATCGGCGTCACGATTGTGATGAACGGCGGCCCGGGCACCGTCTACGGCCCGCGGGCGTTCGCCGCGTTCCAGGAGTTCTACGCCGAGCGTGCCGCGTATCCGGACGGGGAGCGCCCCGCCCGGTGACATCCCCCGTGGGTTCTCCCGCCCGCCGTCACGCGCTGAGCTCGGCGAGCGCGGCCGCGAGCCTGCTCGCGACCTCGTCGGCGACCGGCTTCAGCTCCGGCCGTCCGGTCAGGGTGACCATGACCTGCGGGTCCAGTGCCTCCACGATGGTTGCCTCCAGGCCGGCGCGCACGACGACGTTGCACGGCAGCAGCAAGCCGATGCTGCGGTCGATCCCGAGTGCCTGATGCGCGAACGGCGGGTTGCAGGCCCCGAGGATCACGTAGTCCTCCATCTGCTCGCCGAGCTTGGCCTGCACGGTGGCGGCGACGTCGATCTCGGTGAGCACGCCGAACCCCTGCCCGGCCAGGGCGGCGCGCACCCGCGCGACCGTCTCCCCGAACGGAGCGTCCAGCCTCACCTGGGTCCCGTAGCTCACCGGCTTGCCTCCTTCTCCTGCTGTGCGACCCTGTCGCGGATATCGTCCATGTCCAGGTCCCTGACGGCCTTGATGACCTGCTCGAGCGCGGACGCGGGCAGCGCGCCGGGCTGGGAGAAGACCAGGATGCCGTCGCGGAAGGCCATCAGCGTCGGGATCGAGGTGATCCGCGCGGCGCCGGCCAGCGC
>DAHVAN010000326.1 GCA_027314595.1 Actinomycetota bacterium
GGCGGCGATCGCGGCGTTGGCGGCCGGGTCGCTCGACCCGGCCGCGGCCAGCACGAGGCTGGTCCGCGCGCGGTCCGCGTCCGCGACGCCGGCCTCGAGCAGGCGCCGCCGCAGGGCCGCGAGCAGCAGCGGATGCGGCCCGAGCGGGTCCGCGCAGCGGACGTCCAGGCCAGGCAGCGCCGAAGCCGCCGCGGCGATCTGCGCCGGGACGTCGGTCTTGCTGTGGTAGGCGGCCGTGAGCAGCAGCGGCACCACCACGCACGCGCCGCCGCCGTCCGTCTCGGCGACCGCGGCCAGCACCTGGCGCGGCGAGGGCGCCGCGTGGCCGAGGAACGCCCCGCGCACGTCCAGGCCCGCCAGCCCGCGGGCGACGGCGCGGGACCGCGCCAGCGCCAGCAGGTCACCGACCGCGGCCGCGGCACGCGGGTCCTTCGACCCGTGCGCGACGGCGACGAGCGACGGGCGCGGCCCGCTCAGACGTGGATGCCGCACTCGGTCTTGCCCGTCCCGGCCCACCGGCCGCTGCGCGGGTCGGCGCCCGGCTCCACCCGCAGCGTGCAGGTGCGGCAGCCGATCGACGGGTACCCGTCGTACACCAGCGGGTTGACCAGCACGCCGTTTTCCGCGATGTAGTCGTCGACCTGCCCGGCGGTCCAGCCCACGATCGGGTTGACCTTGACCATCTCCCGCTTGTCGTCCCACTCGACCACGCTGGTCGCGCGGCGGGAAGCGGTCTCCTCCCGGCGCACGCCGGTGATCCAGGCGTCGTAGCCCTTGAGGGTCCGCTCGAGCGGCTCGACCTTGCGCAGGTAGCAGCACAGGTCCGGGTTGCGGCCGTACAGCCGCGGGCCGAGCTCGGCATCCTGCTCCTGCACTGTCCGCGACGGCGTCACGTTGACCAGGTTCACCGGATACACGGCGCACACCGCGTCGCGCGTGCCGATCGTCTCAGGGAAGTGGTAGCCGGTGTCGAGGAACACCACGTCGATGCCGGGGCACACCGCCGCGGCCAGGTGGATGATCACCGCGTCGGTCATGGAGGAGGTCACGCAGATCCGGCTGCCGAACGTGTCGGTCGCCCAGCGTATGACGTCTTCGGGGCAGGCGTCTTCCAGCTCTTCCGCTGCCTGTTCGGCGAGGCTGCGCATGTGCCGCGGGCCCTCCACGTATAGCTCGTCATGGTCCGGGGCGCAGACACTGCCCCGACCGCCCAGGGTAAGGCTCAGGCCGCTCACAGCGCGGCCCCTATCCCGGCAAATCGTAGCTGGAAACTCCTGGTGCAGCTGCGGCAGTGCCACTGTCCGTCCGCCGCGCCCTGCGGCTCCAGGTCTTCTTCCCCGCAGTAAGGGCAGTAGAACGGCACCGCGCGCCCCGACGGGCTCGTCATGACAGCTCCTCGTCCGTGGCGCGCAGCGCCCACGCCGCGAACGTCTCGCCTGGCAGCCGCGCCGCGTCGAACCGCCGCAGCACGCGCTCGACGTAGTCCGGCAGTTCCGCCGCGGTCGTCTTCAGCCCGCGCACCTTGCGCCCGAACCCGGAGCCCTCGCCGCCGCCGCCGCTCAGCGACCCGCCGAGGTGGATCTGGAAGCCCTCGGCCTGGCTGCCGTCCGCGCCGGTGACCAGCGACCCCTTCAGGCCGATGTCCGCGGTCTGGATGCGGGCGCAGGAGTTGGGGCACCCGTTGACGTTGATCGTCACCGGCTCGGTGAACCCGGGCAGCCGCCGCTCGAGCTCGTCGATCAGGTCCATCGCCCGCGCCTTGGTCTCCACGATCGCCAGCTTGCAGAACTCGATGCCGGTGCACGCCATCGTGTGCCGCCTGAACACGCTCGGGTTCACCTGAAGGCCGGCCGCCTCCAGTCCGGCGGTCAGCGCCCCGGCATCGCGGGAGGCGACGTCGAGGATCACCATCTTCTGCTCGGTCGTGGTGCGCACCCGGCCGCTGCCGTACCTGTCGGCGAGCGCGGCGACGGCGTGCAGCGCGCCGGCGTCCAGCCGGCCGACGCGCGGCGCGAACCCGACGTAGCTGAGCCCGTCGCGCTGGCGGTGCACGCCTATGTGGTCGCGGACCCCGCCGGGGGGCGCGGCCGGCGCGGGCCCGTCGGCGAGCGCGTAGCCCAGGTACTCCTTCTGGAGCACCTCGCGGAACCGCTCGGGGCCCCAGTCGGCCACCAGGAACTTGATCCGCGCGCGGTGCCGCAGCCGCCGGTACCCGTAGTCGCGGAACAGCCCCGTGACCCCGGCCCACACCTGCGGCACCTGGCCGGGGCTGACGAACGCGCCGAGGCGCTTGCCGATCATCGGGTTGGTGGACAGCCCCCCGCCCACCCACAGGTCGTAGCCGGCCTCGCCCGACGCGGGGTGCGTGAGGCCGGCGAACGCGACGTCGTTGATCTCGTGGAAGGTGCACTGGGCCGAGCAGCCGCTGATCGCGGTCTTGAACTTGCGCGGCAGGTTGGAGAACGCGGAGTCGCCGATGTACCGGCCGCCGATCGCGGCGATCTGCGGTGTCGCGTCGATGATCTCGCCGGCGTCGATCCCCGCCAGCGGACAGCCCAGGATGACGCGCGGGGTGTCGCCGCACGCCTCGGTGGTGTCCAGCCCGACGCCTTCCAGGGCTTCCCAGATCGCGGGGACGGACTCGATCTCGATCCAGTGCAGCTGGATGTTCTGCCGGTCGGTGATGTCGGCGGTGCCGCGCGCGTAGTCGCGGGAGATGTCGCCGATGACCCTGAGCTGGCCGCTGGTCAGCTGGCCGCCGTCGACGCGGACCCGCATCATGAAGTACCGGTCGTCGAGCTCGTCGGGCTCGAGCACGGCGGTCTTGCCGCCGTCGACCCCTGGCCGGCGCTGTGTGTACAGCCCGAACCAGCGGAACCGTCCGCGCAGGTCAGCCGGGTCGATCGAGTCGAAACCGTGCTTGGAGTAGATGTCGATGATCCGCTGGCGGACGTTCAGCCCGTCGTCGTTCTTCTTGTTTTCCTCGCTGGCGTTCAGCGGCTCGCGGTATCCCAGCGCCCACTGCCCCTCACCGCGCTTGCGGCGCGGTTCCGGTGCCTGGCGCGCCCGTTGCGGGCGGGTGACGGTCGCTCCTGCTGAGACGAGAGACATGCGGCGGCTTCCTTAGGTTCGTCCCGGAAATCTGTCGCGGGCCCGCGCCCGCGATGGCCGCCAGGTGCGGTCAGGAAAAAAAGAGCCGCCCGGCTGCTCGCGGCGCGCGCCCGGAACTCACACCTGGCTGGCAGCTCTGCGGCTCCAGCTCGTGACGGAGAGGTTAACGAAGGGCGGCGATCAGCATGCAGGGCGACAAATGGCGCTGCGGACGCGGAGGAAATCGACGTGCCGCCGCACGACGAGCATCGGATCCGTAACGCTCACCTGGCCAGGATCACACATTTTCGCCGGTCCTGTCCAGTCATATCCCCCTAGCCCTGGCGGATCCAGCTCACCGGCGGTTCCGCCGCCGCCGGGCCGGCGTCGGCCGCCGGCAGGTGCTGGCAGTCGCACCAGGTGCCCCCCGGGCAGTCCTGGTGGCGCCGCTCACGGCACGGGACGCAGATCACGTTCTTTATTGTGCGCGTTCTTTATTGTGCGCGCTCGCCGGGTATACCACAGCCGAGATGGCCAGCGCGTTCGGCGAGCACCGCGCGGCCGGCGCGCCGCAGTTCCCGGACCGCGCCGCCGCCGGGCTGCTCTTGGGCGAGAAGCTGAAAGGCTCGTGCTCCGGTCCGGTGGCCATTTATCCCGAACGAGCGGTGGTGACTGCCCTGCCGCGCGGCGGGGTCGCCGTCGGGCGCGAAGTGGCGGCGTGCCTGTCGGTGCCGCTGGAGGTGCTCGTGACCAGGAAGATCGGCCATCCCGACGAGCCAGAGCTCGGGCTCGGCGCCATCGCGGAGGGCGGCGCGCCCGTCTTCGACGAGGAGATGCTCTCCCGGGTCGGGCTGCACCCGCCCGACCTGGACGGCGTGGTCGAAAGGGAGCGGGCCGAACTGGCCCGGCGTGTCCTGGTCTACCGCGGCGGGCGCCCGCCGCCGGACTTCGCGCGGCGGCTGGTGATCGTGATCGACGACGGGCTGGCCACCGGCGTGACCGCCCGGGCCGCGCTGCGCGCCGTCCGGGCCGGCGCGCCGGCCCGGACCGTGCTGGCGGTGCCGGTCGCCTCGCCGCAGGCCGCCCGCGCCCTGGATACAGAAACCGACGAGGTGGTGACCCTGGTCACACCCCGCCGGTTCCGTAGCGTGGGAGAGTGGTACGCCGAGTTCGGCCAGCTGACCGACGACGACGTGCTGACGCTGCTCGCCGCTCCGCGATAGCGCAGACCCTTACGCCGCGTTGGCGCGACGCATCCTGCGACGGCGCTCCGCGGAGCGCTCGTCCTCGTTCAGCCCGCCCCAGGTGCCGTACTTCTCTGGGCGGGCAACGGCGTAGTTGAGGCACTCAAGCCGAACAGGGCAGCTCGCGCAGACCGCCTTGGCCTTGCGCTCCCTGATGTCCCGCTCTGGCTGCCGCTCGCCGTCGGGGCCGAAGAAGAGCATCAGATCCTCGCCACGACACGCGGCAGCGTCCTGCCACCCCCAGTTGGGGCGGGGAAGCATCGCTGTCTGCCTGCGCACCTGAGACATGGATCGGTTCACCTCAAAGAAAGTTGCGTTAGTCTTGCGTTACTCTTACTAGTGGCTTCGTGAGCGCGAGGCCCAGTCCTGCACGGTAACTGCCGTTCAGTCATGCAACGCTCCGCGCCGCCATACTGTTCCCGTGTTCCCACGGGCACGCTTGTATGACGATCATGAGCGTTGCTTGGTTGCCAGGCAGTCGCAGGCTGGCACATGCACCGGACGCCTGCCCCTGATATACGGACCCCGTAAGGCGGGGGCAGCAAAGCCTGCGGACTATGATGCCATCCCGCCCGCCGTCCGCGCAGGGCGAGATGGCATATTTTTTTGCTCCGAGCCGCAAATTTTTCTGTGCTACCCGCCGCGCTACCGGCCCGTGCGCGCTGTGTCACGCTGCGGGCATGACCGACAGGCGCGACGAGGTCACGCCGCGGACCCGCCCGCAATACTCCGTTCAACTGGACAAACGGTCAGGTTAGGGACACCATGGGCAGCATGTCAGCGTCGGACGCAGCTCCGCTGCCCCGGCTAGGCGAGGTCTTCTTCGACGTACGCGGCAGTTCGCGCAGCATGCGTCTTAGCTGGTACGCCGACACCGGCATCGCAGTGTTCAGCATCTGGCAGGGGGGTACCTGCACAGGGACATTCCGGCTGCCCATGGACGACCTGCCCCGGCTGATGGAGTCGCTGCGCCGGGGCATGCCCGGCGCCCCGGGCAGCGGCGCGGGCCTGGCCCCGATCGCGGGCCAGCGGCCGCGCCTGGCGCTCGGCCCGGCGTCGGCCGAGCCGTACACCGGGGCGATCACGGTGATCGGCGACGCCCCGCAGCCCGGGTACGGCGCGGACTACCCCGCCCAGCCCGGCTACGGCCCGGTGCCCGGGTACGGCGCGCAGCCGGGATACGCCCCGCAGGCGGACTACGGCGCGCAGGGGCAGTACGGCGCGCAACCTGACTACGGCGCGCAACCTGATTACGGCGCGCGACCTGACTACGGCGCGCAGGCCGGGTACGGCACCGGCGCCGCGGCCGTCGCCGAGGCAGGCTACGGCGCCCAGCAGGACTACGGTTCCGCGGACTACCCGGCGCAGCAGGAGTACCCGGCGCAGCAGGAGTACGCCACTACGCAGGTCTCCAGCGCCCAGCAAGAGTACGCGGCGCAGCAGACGTACGGAGCGCAGCAAGAGTACGCGGCGCAGCAAGGGTACGGAGCGCAGCAAGAGTACGCAGCGCAGCAGACGTACAGCGGCGAGCACGAGTACGGAGCCCAGCAGGACCACAGGGCGCAGCAGGGGTACCCGGCGCAGCAGGACTACCCGGCGGAGGGCGTTGCGGCGAGCGACGGGTACGCCGAGCCCACGTACCTGAGTGACTACCGGGCCCGCCAGCACGACGTCGCGGCAGGCAACGGCGAGTTCGGCGACGGGCGTCACCCGCAGGAGCAGCACCACGGGGAAGCCCAGCAGGCGTATCCGCAGACGCAGGGCTACGGCGACAGCCAGCCCTATGACGCGTCATACGATCGCCAGCGGTACGACGCGAACAGCTACGACGACCAGGGGTTCGCCGCGCCCGGCCACGCTGAGCAGGTGTACCAGGGGCTCGGCGCTCCCGATGACCGCTTCGGGAGCCGGGGCTACGGCGCCGCGGACCAGGCAGGCCAGGGCCAGACGCTCCCGGCGCCGGTCGGCCTGAACGGCGGGTACCCGAACGGTTCGTCCTACACGCCCGCCCCGCAGCCGGCCTTTACCCCCACGTTCACGCCGGCCGGCGCCGACCGCGGACCGGGCGGCTACCCTGGTGCCGCGGACCCCGCGCCCGCGGGCTACGCCGCTCAGCCGTCATACGGCGCGGACCAGTCCTACTCCAGCCAGCCGTACGGCGGCGCCGGGCCGTCATACGCCGGCCAGTCCTACGACGCCGGCCAGTCCTACGACGCCGGCGCATATCCGGCCGCGGCCGGATACCCGGACGAGCGGCGGGCGGCGGGCCACCAGGCGGCGCCGAGCTTCACGCCGGCCGGCCAGGCCGAGCCCGCGCGCGGCCCCGCCGCCGCGTCGTACGGCCCGCCGCAAGATGGCTGGGATTCCCGGGAACAGGGATACGACAGGCGGCGTTAGACTCAGTGGCCGGTGCGGCTAGGGTCCCCCGGGCCGCACCTAATATCGCCTTCGCGGGATACCGTTCGGCTGGAACCGTGTTGCGCCTCTCGCCGAGGAGGCGACCTCCGCACCGGCCCCTCAGTCGCGCGGCTTGCCGGTCGGCCGGTCCCTGTCGGGCGTTCGCCGCCTGCGGGGAGCCGAGCCTCGCCTCATCCGCCCGAGCCCCTGGCGTCCACTTACCGCATGAAATGACCATTTCTGTGTCCGCTTTGCCCCTTTTGGCGGCACCTTTCGATCCTGGTGGCCTGTTCGTCCGGTGCGGCAGGCCCGCGCGCCGCCCGCGTTCGCGGGCGGCCGTGCCCGCGCGGCGGCCGGC
>DAHVAN010000002.1 GCA_027314595.1 Actinomycetota bacterium
CGCTGACCGTGGCGCAGGCGGCGGCGCGGGCCCGCGCTACAGGAAAGCCGGTCGTGGCGGCCGCGCTGACCACCGCCACCAGCCAGACCACCGCGCTGCCGGACGGCCAGCTGCAGCGGGCCGAATCGCTGCAGCCGGTCCGGGCCTGGCGCGCCGGGGCATGGGTGCCGCTCAACCCCGGCCTGCGCAAGGCCGCTAACGGGCGGCTCGCCCCGCAGGCCGCCGCCAGCCCGCTGTCCCTGTCGGCCGGGGGCGCCGGGCCGCTGGCCGTGCTGGGCAACGGCGGCCGCACCCTGACCCTGACCTGGCCCGGCGGCCCGCTGCCCGCCCCCGTCATCTCCGGCGCCACCGCCACCTACCCGGACGTGGAACCCGGCATCGACCTGGCCGTCACCGCCACCTCCCAGGGCGGCATCGATGAGGTCCTGGTCATCCACGACGCCGCCGCGGCCGCCGGCCCCGGCCTGGCCGCCGCGCTGCGGATGGACGCGGCCGCCCCCGGCATGACCCTCACCGACGGCCCCGGCGGCAGCGTCCAGGCGGCCACAGGGCCGCTGGCCGGCCCGGCGTTCACCTCCCCCGCCCCGCGGATCTGGGACTCCGCCGCCCCGCCCGCCGGCACGACGACCGCCACGGTGAACGGGGTCACCGTGGCAGTCCCGTCCGGCCTGCCTGCCGCCTCAAGCATCACCGCGCCTGGCGCCTACGCGCACGTGTTCACCGCAGCCGAGTCGGTCTCCGGCGCCGCGGTCACCATCAGCGCCCCCGCCGGATCGCTGTCCGGGACCGGCCTCGTCTACCCCGTCTACGTCGACCCCGCCTGGGACGGCAGGCAATACAGCGCCAGAGCCCCCGCCTGGACCCAGATCGACGAGGGGATACCGGGCGATCACAGCGACTGGATGGAATCCGGCGCCCCCTACCTGCAAGCCGGCTACTGCGACCCGGACACCATGTACGGCTGCAACGGCATCGGCGTCACCCGCACCATGTTCCGGTTCCCGCTGCCCACCGGGCTGCCCGCCAGTACCACGGTCAACACCGCCGACATACACCTTGATGACCTGTGGCAGTCACCCGACTGCGCCGCCGAGCCGCTGCAGCTGTGGACCACCCCCGCCATCAGCAGCGGCACCGACTGGTCCAACGCCAGCAACTGGGACAGCGACCTGGAGCAGGAAACCTTCGCCGGCTACGGCTGGAGCGGCTGTCCTTCCAGCTACCCGGACGTCACGTTCGGCACCGCCACCGCCGCCACCGCCGGCTCGGCCGGCAACCTCGCCAGCTCGCTCACCGCCGCGATTGACAAGGGCCAGAGCACCCAGACGTTCGGGCTGCGCGCCGCCGACGAGTCCACCACCGACGGCACCGCCTGGCTGCAATGGCGGTACTTCCAGGACACCGGCAGCAACATCCAGCTATCCCTGACCTACCACTACCCGCCCTCCGCGCCGGCGCTGTCCACCAGCCCCGGCGGCACCTGCCAGCGCGAGAGAAGCGAGCCGGTCATCGGCAACGACGACATCACCGTCTACGCCACCATCTCCGACACCGACGGCGACACCGGCCTGACCACCGCCACCAGGGTCTACGACAAGGCCACCGGGGCCCTGGCGGACAACCTGGGCAGCTACGGGCCCGGGGCCAGCGTCACCGGCCAGCAGCTGGGCATCATCCGCCGCGGCACGATCACCACCTCAGGCACCTACTACATCGAGTCCACCACCACCGACAGCTTCGGCGAGACCGCCACCAGATGGTGCTACTTCTACCTCGACCTGTCCGCGCCGGCCGGTTTCACCGTCACCGGCCTCACCGCCACAGCCACGTTCGGGGGACAGCTCAACGGCCTGCAGTTCAGCCCCTCAAGCGGCACGGACTGCGCAGCCAAACCCGACCCCTGCCCGGTCAGGTACACCTACCAGATCGGCAACCTCGAACCGGTCACCGTCAGCGCGGACGCGAGCGGCGTCTGGACCCAGACCAGCCCGATCACCGTCCCCGTCCTGGGAACGTTCGCGTTCACGGTCACAGCCATCAACGGCACCGGGAATCCGTCCCTGCCCTGGGTCCTTGATATCACCTCTGCCCTGCCCGGCGGCACGCTCGCCGACGGGTACTTCTCCGGCGGCAGCTACCCGGACCTGCTCACCACCGACACCTCGGCCCCCGGGGACGCCAGCCTGTGGCTGTCGCCGGGGACGGGCAACGGCAAGGTCGGCCCGCCCATCGAAATCGGCGGCGAGGGCAACACCACCAACCCCGGCGGCGACGGGCCAGGCGACTGGAACTACGCCGAGATCCTGCACGGGGATTTCACCGGCCACCAGCTCCAAGACGTGATGGCCTACTACCCGCCCACGCAGCCCGGCGCCTCGGCGCACGTCCCCGGGTCCGGCGTCATCATCGCCGGGACCAGCACCGACAGCCCGCTCGACCCGTACGCCACCACTCCCCCGGTCATCAGCGCCGGAGCAGGCACCGGGCAGCTATGCGACACCAACCTGGACAACTGCGCCAGCGTGCCCACCGACCTGGTGTACGCGGGCAACGCCAGCCAGCAAGATACCGGGACCGGCGACCTCATCGGCGTCTACGGCTCCGCCGCCGCCGGCTACGAACTCGACCTGTTCACCGCCGACGAGCCCGGCCTGTACTACTTCAGCCAGGTCCTGTCCGACCCGGCCACCTTCGAATCACCGGACGGCACCGCCGACTGGCAGGACTACATCCTGGCCACCGCCCAGCTGCCCGACACCGCCCACCCCAGCGGAGACCCCGCCAACACCATCCTGTTCGCCCTCGACGACAAGGCCGGCAACCCCGGGTCAGGCAACCTGTACGTCTCGGTCAACAGCGGATGCGACAGCACCGGCGGCACCTGCTCCACCACCCAGCTCATCGGCATGCCCGGCACCTGGGCCAAGGTCGCCGGTATCCCCGCCGCCTGGTCCGCCAGCCCCCCGAAGCTGGCTTCCGCCGACGTCAACAACGGCGCCAGCGGCGCCGGCTCAGGCACCGCGGAGATCTGGACCAGCACAGGGGACACCGCCACCTCCTACGCCATCACCGGCATCACCGCAGGCACGCCCGCCGCCGCCGCCGAGGGCAGCTCACCTCTGACCTACCCGGACAACTCCTGGGCCCTCGACGACGGCGCCGCCAACCCCGGCGCCACAACCGCCACCGACAGCGTCACCGGCAGCCGCGACCCCATCAACGGCACCGGCTACAGCTGGGCCAGCGACAACAGCTTCAACACTGTCCTCGGCACCACCAGCGCTTTCGTCGCCCCCGCTACCGACCCCATCCCCAGCGGCGACAGCACCCCCACCGTGTCCATCTGGTTCCAGACCAGCGCCGCCGACCAGGTCCTGGTCTCCCGCGAAGACAGCCCGATCACCGCCGGGTCGGCACCCGGCAGCACCGTCGGCGGCGGATACAACCCCGTCCTGTACACCGGAGCCGACGGCAAGCTGTGCTTCGAATGGTGGATGGGGCATCCGGCCGACGCCACCTGCTCGGCAAAGCCCGTCAACGACGGGCTCTGGCACCACGCCGTCCTCGCCGCGCACGGCACCAGCCAGACCCTCACCCTCGACGGCGCCAGCCAGACCCTCACCGGCAGCGTCGACCTGACCGCCAGCTACTTCTACGTCGGCGTCGGACACCTCGGCGGCGACTGGCCCGACGAAACCCACTACGAGCAAAACGGCAACACCGGATACCTCACCTACTTCAACGGCACGATAGCCGACATCACATTCACCAAGTGACCGGAGCGGCGGGCGCGGCGCCCGCTTGCCGGCGGGTCTGGCACGATCGGCACCATGATCGGGCGGATGCATCACGTGGTTCTCGACTGCCCGGATCCGGATGCCCTGGCGGCGTTCTACTCCGCGCTATTCGGGCTGCCTGTGACATACCGCGGCGATGACTGGGTAGTCGTGGCGGCCAGCGATACCACCTCTGGCCTGGCATTCCAGCGTGTCCCTGAACACCGGCGGCCTACCTGGCCCGATCCGGCGGTCCCGCAGCAATTTCACCTCGACGTAATGGTCGAGGACGTCGAGGCCGCTGGCCCGCGGGTGCTGGCGCTGGGCGCGAGCAAGCTCGACGGCGAGAACGTCTACGCGGACCCGGCAGGTCACCCGTTCTGCCTCATACCGCGGCCCCGGTGGGCGCCGCCCATTCCCGGCGGCGCCTGACAGCCTGCCGGGCCTAGGCAGGCTGGTCGAGCCGCCGCTCGAAGAGGACCTTCGCGCAGCGGGGGCCGTCGTAGCCGTCGACGGGGCCGGTGACGGCGAATCCCATCGCGGCGTGGAACGCGATCGACGCGGCGTTGGCCGGTGCGGTGACCGCGCGGACGAGGTGGCGGCCGTCTTTGGCCGCGATCTCGAAGAACGCCTGGTACAGCGATCTGGCCAGGCCGCTCCGGCGCTCCCCCGGCGCCACGCCCGCGAACTGGATATAGGCGCAGTCGCGCTGAGCCGGGGAACAGAACCCGACGAGGAACCCGGCGAGCTCGCCGCCGGAGCGCTCGGCGATGATGCTCGTGTCGTGGAAATGGTCCAGGAACAGCCTCGGCAGCGCGTGCCGGACCGGGCGCCCCCACCAGTCGTCGACCACGGCGATGATGCGGTCGTAGTCGGCTGGCCGCGCGGCCCGCAGCCAGAGGTCGCCTGTCATGACGACGGCGACGTCACCGATGGATGGCCAGGGAGCGGCGCCTGGTGCGCCGCGTGGCGCGCCAGCCCCGAATCGCCTGAGGCCGCCCACGGCGCGCCGGAAGGGGCCCGGTGGCTGCGCAGGAACGACTTGCGCGCCACGTACATGAGCCCGAGCAGGTCGTGCTGGCGCTGCCGGAACGCGGCCGGGGACAGCACGGCGCGCGCGGCCTTGACGTGCAGCAGGGCGAGCTCGGTGGCGGCCAGCTGGAAGTCGCCCATGGCCGATGCGGCGGGCAGCCCGCCGGATGCGCGCGCCCAGTTCCGCGCCTGCCGCCGCGCGCGCAGCGACGCGAGCATCGCCACGTCCTCGGAGGTGACGAGCCCGGTGGCGCGGTAGGCGGGAAGGTACTTCCTGATCAGGCCCACCAGCCGCCGCCGGTCCTGGACCAGCGCCGCGATGAGCCCGGCCAGCACGCAGAACATGATCGCGTACGCCGTCACGAGCCCGGTGTTGCCGTACAGGCTGAGCCCGTTCCAGGTGCCGTGCAGCACCATCGCGGCCAGCAGGCCGGCCGGCACCGCCCAGCCCGCGCGGCGGCGCGACGCCGCGTAGGCCACGCCGAGCCCGGTCATCGAGGTGAAGATGGGGTGCAGCAGCGGGGACGCCACGCCGCGCAGCACGAACGTGTAGCCGAGCAGCGCGATCCCGCCCTGATCGGGGATGATGAGCGCGTTGATGTAGTAGCCGACGTTCTCGATCATCGCGAAGCCCAGGCCGACCATGGCCGCGTAGATGATGCCGTCGGTCGGGCCGTCAAGCTCGGCCCGCCGGCGCCGGAGCAAGCCGATCAGCACCAGGCCTTTCAGCGTCTCCTCGACGACCGGCGCCCCGAACGTCGCGGACACGTACTCGCCGGTGCTCGCGCCGAGCGCGGGCTGCGTCACGTACTCCAGCCCGGCCGTGTTGATAACCAGCGCGAGCAGCGAGGCTATCCCGGCTCCCCAGCCGAACGCGAAGACGAGGGCGCCGCGCGGCTCCGGCTCGAGCCGGTCGATGAAAAGGACGATCGCGACGAGCAGCGGCACCGGCAGCAGCGCCAGCGGAAGCGCGATGAACGCCGGCACCACGCCGTCGCCCGCGGCCATGCTCTGCGTCGTCTCGATGCCGAGCGCGATGATCGCGCACGCGGCCGTGACCGCGATGCCGGCGATGAAGGCGACGCTGGTCCGGCCGGGCGCGCGGCCCTCGATCACCGCCCTCGGATCGAAGACCTGGGGGGTCTGCGTCATGGGCGGAAGCATACTGCGCGGATAGTGGTCTAGACCTATCGCGTGGTGGATGTTCCGGAAACGCTCTCCCCCGCGCGGTTTCCTCCCCTCCTGTGGGGATAGTCTCTTACGAGCGACGGCTAGGCCGCGATGGGGTCTGCGCCTGCCGCATCCGCGATTGCACGAAGGGATCCGTGACGAACGGTGAGTAACCACGCCCTTGACTGGTCATCCGCTGACGAACGGGCTGTCGACCTGGTCCGCGTCCTGGCGATGGACGCGGTCCAGCAGGCGGGCAACGGCCATCCGGGCACCGCGATGAGCCTGGCGCCCGCCGCCTACCTGCTCTACCAGCGGCTGCTGCGGCACGACCCCGCCGACCCCGGCTGGCCGGGCAGGGACCGCTTCGTGCTGTCCTGCGGGCACTCCAGCCTCACCCTGTACATCCAGCTGTACCTGTCGGGCTACGCGGTGACGCTGGACGACATCAAGGTTCTTCGCACCTGGGGCAGCATCACCCCGGGCCACCCCGAGCACGGGCTGACCCCCGGCGTGGAGACCACGACGGGGCCGCTCGGCCAGGGCCTGGGCAACGCGGTCGGCATGGCGATGGCGTCGCGCCGCGAGCGCGGCCTCTTCGACCCTGGCGCCGCGCCGGGCACCAGCCCGTTCGACCACTTCATCTACTGCTTCGTCTCCGACGGCGACATCGAGGAAGGCATCTCCCACGAGGTGTCCTCGCTGGCCGCCCACCAGCGGCTCGGCAACCTGATCGTGGTCTACGACGACAACAGGATCTCCATCGAGGACGACACGAACGTCGCCAAGTCCGAGGACGTCGGCGCGCGCTACGCCGCCTACGGCTGGCACGTGCAGCACGTCGACTGGGTGACGGCGGACGGCTACCACGAGAACGTGCAGGCGCTGTACGAGGCCTGCGAGAACGCCAGGGACCACACCGGGGCGCCGTCCATCATCGTGCTTCGCACGATCATCGGCTGGCCCGCCCCCGACAAGCAGAACACCGGCGCCGCGCACGGCTCGGCGCTCGGCGACGCCGAGGTGGCCGCCACCAAGGAGATCCTGCGCTTCGACCCGGCCGTGAAGTTCCCGGTCGAAGAAGAGGCCGTCAACCACGCCAGGAAGGTCGCCGAGCGCGGCAAGGCGCTGCACGCCGAGTGGGAAGAGACGTTCAGCGCCTGGGCGAGGGCGAACCCGGAGCGCAAGGCGCTGTTCGACAGGCTCGCCAGGCGGGCGCTCCCCGACGGCTGGGAGGCGGCGCTGCCCGTCTTCCCCGCCGACCCCAAGGGCACCGGCACCCGCCGCGCCTCGGGCACGATCCTCACCGCCCTGGCCCCGGTGCTTCCCGAACTGTGGGGCGGCTCGGCCGACCTCGCCGAGTCCAACAACACCACGATGGAGGGCGAGCCCTCGTTCATCCCGGCCGATCACCAGACCACGATGTGGCCAGGCAATCCGTACGGGCGGACGATGCACTTCGGCATCCGCGAGCACGGCATGGGCGCGATCTTGAACGGCATCGTCCTGCACGGCGGCACCCGCCCGTACGGCGGCACGTTCCTGCAGTTCAGCGACTACATGCGGCCCGCGGTCCGGCTGGCCGCGCTGATGGAACAGCCGGCCATCTACGTGTGGACGCACGACTCGATCGGCCTCGGCGAGGACGGCCCGACTCACCAGCCCATCGAGCACCTGTGGTCGCTGCGGAACATCCCGGGCCTGGACATCGTGCGCCCGGCCGACGCGAACGAGACGGCCGTCGCCTGGCGGACCATCCTCCAGCACACCGACCGCCCGGCCGGCCTGTGCCTGAGCAGGCAGAACGTGCCGACCTTCGACCGCGGGCAGTACGCCTCCGCCGAGGGCGCCGCACGGGGCGGGTACGTGATGGCCGACGGCACCGACGTGATCCTGATCGGCACCGGCAGCGAGGTGCAGATCGCCGTCGCGGCGCGCGAGATCTTGGCGAGCGAGGGAATTTCTGCGCGGGTCGTCTCGCTGCCATGCCTGGAATGGTTCATGCGGCAGGACGCCTCCTACCGACAGCAGGTGCTCCCGGCGGCGATGCGGGCGCGCGTGTCGGTCGAGGCCGGCATCACGCCGCCGTGGAAGGCGATCGTCGGGGACGCGGGCGAGTCCGTCGGGGTCGACCGCTACGGCGCGTCCGCCGACGAGAAGACGCTGTACAGGGAATTCGGCCTCACGGCGGAGGCGGTCGCGGCCGCGGCCAGGACCAGCCTGTCGGCGGCCCGCGCCGGTGCCCGCGGCTAGCCGGACAACGCCAGAAAGGAACGCGGCAATGAGCGACGTGCTCAGGGAGCTTACGCAGGCCGGGGTGTCGGTCTGGCTGGATGACATCAGCCGCGACCGGCTGCAGACCGGCAACCTGGAAACACTGGTCAGGGACTACCACGTGCGCGGGGTCACGTCGAACCCGACGATCTTCGCCCACGCGGTCAGCAAGGGCAACGCCTACGACGACCAGGTCAGGGACCTCGCGCTGCGGGGGGTCTGCGTCGAGGAGGCGATGCGGATGATCACCACCTACGACATCCGGTGGGCCTGCGACGTGCTCCGCCCGGTCTACGACTCCTCCGGCGGCGTGGACGGCCGGGTGTCCATCGAGGTCGACCCGCGGCTGGCGCTCGACACCGGCAAGACCATCGCCGAGGCCAGGCAGCTGTGGTGGCTCGTCGACCGGCCCAACCTGTTCATCAAGATCCCGGCCACCGCCGAAGGCCTGCCCGCGATCACCGCCACCCTGGCCCAGGGGATCAGCGTCAACGTCACGCTGATCTTCTCGCTGCGCCGGTACGGCGAGGTCATCGACGCGTTCATGGCCGGCCTGGAGCAGGCCGCCGCCAACGGGCACGACGTCACCACGTTGGCCTCGGTCGCCTCCTTCTTCGTCAGCCGGGTGGACACCGAGGTCGACAAGCGGCTCGACAAGATCGCCACGCCCGAGGCGGCCGCGCTGCGCGGCAAGGCCGCGGTGGCGAACGCGCGGCTGGCCTACGAGCTGTACGAGCAAAAGCTCGCCACCCCGCGCTGGCAGGCGCTGGCCGCCAACGGCGCCAGGGCGCAGCGCCCGCTGTGGGCCTCCACGTCGACGAAGGACCCGGCCTACCCGGACACCATGTACGTCGTGGACCTGGTCGCCCCGGACACTGTCAACACGATGCCCGAGTCGACCCTGCACGCGACCGCCGAGCACGGCGTGCTCCGCGGCGACACGGTGCGCGGCAGCTACGACGCCTCACGCGAGGTCTTCGCCGGCCTGGAGGCGCTCGGGATCGGTTACGACGACGTGGTGAAGGTGCTCGAGGAGGAGGGCGTCTCGAAGTTCGCCGTCTCGTGGACCGAGATGATCGAGACCATCAGGAACGAGCTCAGCCTGAAGGAGTAAAGGGGCATCACGGGAACGGGAGGTTCCGATATGACCATGCCGAACGCCGGCGCCCGGGGCCCGGCGCCGGCGAATCCGGGGGTGATCGCGACCGCGGACGGCTCAGGCGAGCCCGCCAACCCGCTGCGGGATCCGAGGGACCGCCGGATCCCGCGGGTAGCCGGGCCGTGCGTCATAGTGATGTTCGGCGTCACCGGCGACCTGGCCAGGAAGAAGCTGATGCCCGCCCTGTACGACCTGGCCAACCGGGGGCTGCTGCCGCCCGGCTTCTCCCTCGTCGGCTTCGCCCGGCGGGACTGGGAGGACGAGGACTTCGCGCAGGTCACCTACGAGGCGGTCAAGGAGCACGCGCGCACCCCGTTCAGGGACACGGTGTGGCGCCAGCTCAGCGAGGGCGTCCGGTTCGTGTCGGGAGAGTTCGGCGACGACGACGCCTTCGACAGCCTGGCGCAGACGGTCCGCCAGCTCGACATCGAGCGGGGCACCGGCGGCAACTACGCGTTCTACCTGTCCGTCCCGCCGAAGTTCTTCCCGGTCGTGGTCGAGCAGCTCAGGCGCTCCGGGCTGTCCGATCCCGGGCCGGCTGACGCCCTGACGGGCCGGACCTCGTGGCGCCGGGTCGTGATCGAGAAGCCGTTCGGCCGCGACCTGGAAAGCGCGCGGGAACTGAACGACATCGTGGACGCGGTGTTCCCCGCCCACTCGGTGTTCCGCATCGACCACTACCTGGGCAAGGAGACCGTCCAGAACATCCTGGCGCTGCGCTTCGCCAACAGCCTGTACGAGCCGATCTGGAACCGCGGCTACGTGGACCACGTGCAGATCACGATGTCGGAGGATATCGGCATCGGCGGCCGGGCCGGCTACTACGACGGGATCGGCGCCGCGCGCGACGTCGTCCAGAACCACCTGCTCCAGCTGATGGCGCTGACCGCGATGGAGGAGCCTGTGTCGTTCGACGCGGACTCGCTGCGGCAGGAGAAGGAGAAGGTGCTGTCCGCCGTCAGGCTGCCCGCCGACCTCGCCACCGGCAGCGCGCGCGGCCAGTACGCGGCGGGCTGGCAGGGCGGCCGCCAGGTGGCCGGCTACCTGGAAGAGGACGGCATCCCGCAGGATTCGCGCACCGAGACCTACGCCGCCGTGCGGCTCACGGTGGACACCAGGCGGTGGGCGGGCGTGCCGTTCTACCTGCGCACCGGCAAGCGGCTGACGCGCCGGATGACGGAGATCGCGCTGATCTTCCAGCGCGCGCCGCACCTGCCGTTCGCGGCCACCGACACCAAGGAGCTCGGCAAGAACGCCATGGTCATCCGGGTCCAGCCGGACGAGGGCGTCACGGTGCGGTTCGGCTCCAAGGTGCCAGGGTCCGCGATGGAGGTACGCGACGTGAACATGGACTTCGCCTACGGCGAGTCCTTCACCGAGTCCTCGCCCGAGGCCTATGAGCGGCTCATCCTCGACGTGCTCATCGGCGACCCGCCGCTATTCCCCCGCCAGGAGGAAGTCGAGCTCTCCTGGCGCATCCTCGACCCGATCGAGCGGTTCTGGGCCGAGAACACCAAGCCGGAACAGTACGCGGCAGGCTCCACCGGGCCGGCCTCCGCCGACGCCATGATGGCGCGCGACGGCCGCGCCTGGCGCCGCCTGTAGCCAGACTGGCGCGGCCAGCCAGACCGGAGAGGACCGATGACTATCGACCTGACCGACACCACCACCGCGGCCATCGATCGCGCGCTGACCGAGACGCGGCGACGGCTCGGCGGCATGACGGTGGGGATGGTGCTCACGCTGATCATCGTGGCTGACGAGGAGGGGCAGTACGACGCGATCCGCGCCGCCAATCAGGCCGCCCGCGAGCACCCGTGCCGCATCCTCGCCGTCATCGCCCGCAAGTCCAAGGCAGATTCCCGGCTCGACGCCGAGATCCGGGTAGGCGAAGCCAGTCCGGGTGAGACGATCGTGCTGCGGATGTACGGCCCGCTCGGACAGCACGCTGACTCCGTGGCAGCGCCACTGCTCGTTCCGGATGTGCCTGTCGTCACATGGTGGCCGGAGAGCGCCCCTGCCGTTCCTGCGGCGCACCCGCTCGGCGTCCTCGCCCAGCGGCGGGTGACCGACTCGGCGGCGGGTGAGCCGCAGCGGGTCCTCGCCAGCCTGGCCAGGGCCTACAAGCCCGGTGACACCGACTTCGGCTGGACCCGCGCCACGCCGTGGCGGTCGCTGCTCGCGGCCACGCTCGACCAGCCGCACCCAAGGCTCGACAGCGGCGAGGTGCAGGCCGAGCAGGACAATCCGACTGCTGACCTGATCGCCTCCTGGCTGGGCCTGCGGCTGTCCATCCCGGTGGCGCGCGCGGTCTCGTCCGGCCCTGGCGTGACCGGCGTCACGTTCGCCACCCCCGACGGTGACATCACGATCTGCAGGCCCGACGGCCGCACCGCCACCCTGACCTGGCCGGGGCGGCCGGACAGGATGGTCGCCCTGCACCGCCGGGAGACCGCCGAACTGCTCGCCGAAGAGCTGCGCAGGCTCGATCCCGACGAGATGTACGCCGAGACCCTCAGCCACCTCGGCGAGCAGGCCGGCCGCGCGGCGGTGACCGGGTGAGCGGCACGCCGCAGATCCTCGTCCACCCGGACGCGTCGCTGCTGGCGCGGGCGGCCGCCGCCCGGCTCGTCACCCGGCTCGTCGACGCGGTGTCCGCCGCCGGGCACGCGCACCTCGTGCTCACCGGTGGCGGCATCGGCACCGCCGTGCTCGCCGAACTCGCCGCCGCCCCGGCCAGGGACGCGGTGGACTGGCGGGAGGTGGACTTCTGGTGGGGCGACGAGCGGTTCGCCCCGGCCGGGCATCCGGACAGGAACGAGACCGGGGCGCGCGCGGCCCTGCTCGGCAAGATCAGCACGGACCCGGCGCGGGTGCACCCGATGCCCGGCCCGGACGGCCCGGACGGTGACAACCCGGAGGCGGCCGCCGCGCGGTACGCCCGCGAGCTCGCCGCCGCCACCCGGCCAGAGGACCACGGGCCCGTGCCGGCGTTCGACGTGCTGATGCTCGGCATCGGCCCGGAAGGGCACGTGGCGTCGATCTTCCCTGAGATGCCCGCGGTCTACGACAACCGGCCGGTAGTGGCCGTGCGCGGCTCACCCAAGCCGCCCCCGGTCCGCATCTCGCTGACCTTCCCGTCCATCCGCGCGGCCCGCGAGGTCTGGATCCTGGCTTCGGGTGAGGAGAAGGCAGGCGCGGTCTCGCTCGCGCTTTCCGACGCCGGCCCCGTCCAGCTCCCCGCGGCGGGCGCCCGCGGCAAGCAGCGCACGCTGTTCCTGCTCGACGCGGCCGCCGCAAGCAAGCTGCCCCCTGGCATCGGCACGCCGGGAGCCCACTAAGGCCAGCCAGGCGGCATGCCAGCTAGGCGGCATAGCTGTGGCTCAGCACCAGGGCAACCGTGATCATGCTGAGCGTCATGAAGACCCACGTGGAGATGGCTCCCCACGTCAGGACCTTCGGGTGCAGCCTCCTGCGCAGCCGCCGCATGGGCCGGCGTCTGGGCATGTCCTCGTCGGAGGCAAGCCGGTTGAACACGGTCAGAAGGGATACGAGTACCGGAGCGGTCTTGTGCAGTTCCTCGGCGATACGGCTCAGGATCCGCTGCTCTCGTTCATTCGGGCTCAGGGCTGCCGCCTCCCTTGTCACTGATCAGGCCATGCTGGCGGAGCCAGCTTATGAGGTTGCCGCGGCCGGCGAAGGCCAGTCCCGCGGCCAGGCATACCGCGGGCACCGCGGACAGCACGTAGCGGTAGCTGAAGCCCGCGGTCATCGGCGGCAGGACGATCAGCGCGACGCCTGTCAGCCACGGCAGCAAGGACAGGCCGCCCCATCCGGTGCCAGGCACCCGGGTCCCGCGGCGGATGCCCAGCGCCACGCCGGCCGCGCCGGCCAGGACGAGCAGGAGCAGGAACGGGCCGCGCAGGAAGACGACCTTCTGGTAGGCCCACAGGAGCCGGGCCCAGGGCTGCACCACCGACGGCTCGCCGAAGCTGGCGCCGCCGTAGTCCCTGGCCGCCTGGGCGTTCACCGGGTCGCCGCTGACCCAGCCCGGCACCGGCGTGACCGTGGGCTCGAAGCGGAACTTGGAGCCGGAGCCCTCCAGGTTGCCGAGCGCGTTGTTCTCGTTCTGCCGCGTCCAGCCGAACGTGCTCAGCGTGTCGCCGGCCACCGCACGGAAGTAGCCGAGCGGCTGGGCCAGGATCGCCCGCTCGGCGAATCGCATGGTCAGCGACTCGATCTGCGGCGTGAACCGGTAGGCGTTGTTGGTCCCCGTCAGCGCCGCCAGCGGCGTGTCGTTCGACCACAGGTACTCCTGGGAGTTGGGCCGCTGCGCCGGCGGCCTGGGGTCGCACAGCACGCGCAGGGCGGCCGGCGGGTTCATCTTCGAGCATTCGGCGAAGCTGCTGACCCGGCTGTACAGGAACGTCCCGGTCGACTCGTCGAGCGCGTACTGGCCGGTGTGGGCGTGGAACCACAGCATGTACCCGGCGATCGGCGCGACCCCGGCGACCGCGGTGGCGGCGATCCGGCGCCAGCCCATGCGGCGCGCCACCATGGCCACGACGACGATGACCAGCAACGGCTCCCCGACCGTCCGGACGAGGGTCGCGTAGCCGGTGGCCAGGCCCACGATCACCGCGACGGCCAGCGGCGGCCTGTCCCACCAGCACGCCAGCACGAGCACCGCGGTGATCAGCGCGTAGAACAGCACGTCGGAAGCGATCATGTGCTCGAGTTGCAGCTCGAACACGTCGAACAGGACGGGGAGGGCGGGGATCGCGGCGCCCCACCACGGCAGGCCGCGGCGGCGCAGCACGGCGTAAATGCCCGCGCCCATCGCAAGCCCCATCAGCGCCTGCAGCACGGTGATCAGGGCGAGGCTGTGGAACGGGAGCAGGAACCACAGGAACAGCGGGTATCCGTCGGTGCGGACCACGTCCGGCGACCTGGTGACCGCGTCCGTCATGTAGTTGTAGGAGTCGTTGAAGAACATCGCCGAGGGGTAGCCGAGCATCACGACGACCCGCAGGGCGGCGGCGGCGGCGAGCACGGCCAGGAACGGACGGTGCGACCCGAGCCGGCGCAGCCGGGCAGCGGCTTGCTCATCCGGGCTCGAGGGATCGGGTTGGTCGGTCACCGGTTCGGCGACGCGGTCGTTCACAGCCATCGCTCTCAGACTTTACAAGAGCGAGCCCCCTATTCCTGATCCGGTCGGCTGGTTCGGGCCGGCCTTACCGCCGCCGGGCCAGCGACACGAACCCCAGCACCACGACCAGCACCAGGATGGGCACGACGGCCTCGTGCGCCGACTGCGTGGCGAGCGCGAGCACGATCCACAGCGCCACCAGCGGGAAGACCGGCACGGGGCGGCGGCGGCGCTGGCCGGACGGCGGGAGGAGCCCGTTGCCGCGCGGCGGATGGGCCGGGAGGACTGGCCCGGGCATCGGGTGCCCGGGCCGCCCGGGCAGGTCGGACCCGAGGACCGGCTGCGCGGGAAGGTCTTGCGTCAGCTTCCTCAGCTCGCCCCACGTCCTGCTCGCGTAGGCGTCCGTCATCCGCTCGTCGAACTCCTCCAGGGTCAGCCTGCCCGCCGTGTACGCGTCCCGCAGCGCGGTCACGACGACATCCCGGTCCTGGTCTGACGCGCGGATCATATGGTCGCTGACCATCGGCAGACCTTCCTTCGCGGCTATGAGCAGGCATCTCAATATTACCCATCCCATTTCACTATGATCTGGCCATGCCCGCGACGCCGCCCACCGGGAACCACTTCATCGTCTGCGGGGACGGCCCGCTCGCGTATCGGATCGCACTCGAGCTCACCTCGCGCTACGGCGAGGAAGTCCTCGTCGTGCTGGCGGACCGGACGCGGAACCAGGGCCCCTTCATCAGCGTCCTGCCGGGCGTAGCGGTGCTCGAGCGCGCCAAGCTGACCACAGAGACCTTCGCCGAGGCCGGCGTGGTGTCGGCGCGCGCCCTGGCCCTGGTCAGCGCCGACGACGTCGCCAATTTCCACGCCGGGCTGCGCGCCGCCGAACTCAATCCCGGCTTGCGGCTGGTGGTCGCCGCCTTCAACCGGCGGCTCGGCGAGCACTTCCGCGGCCTGTTCGCCGACTGCACGGTGCTGTCGAGCAGCGCCACGGCCTCGCCGTCGTTCGTCGCCGCCGCGCTCGGCCAGCCCGCCCCGAGCCATGTCCGGGTGTCCGCCCGGACGCTGTACGTGGCCAAGCGCGAGGATGCCGATCCCGGGCACGTGGTGTGCCGCCTCGCCGTTCCCGACGACCCGGCCGCGGTCGCCCGCCTGCTCCCGCCGGAGTCGCCCGCGCAGGAGGCCGGGCTGGTGCTCGCGGTGGCGGACGGGACGCCGCGCGATCCCCTGCGGCGGCATCCGGTGCGCGCCGCGGTCGCGATGGCGTACCGGCTCACCTGGAACAAGTACGGCCTGGTGTTCGGGATCCTGCTGGCGCTGGGGATAGCCGGATTCGCCCTGCTCTTCGCCGCCAGCTACCCGGTCAGCAACGTCATCTACCTCGGGCTCATGTCGCTGACCGGGTCCGCGCTGACGAACAAGGCCGGCAGCGGGGCGGAGAAGATCTCGCAGGTGATCCTCACCGTCGACGGCATGGCCCTGATCCCGGTCGTGACCGCCCTGATCGTCCGCGCGCAGCTTGCGGGCAGGTTCCGCGGCGAGCCGCGGCCGCGCGGCGGCCACGTCATCGTCGTCGGGCTCGGCAACGTGGGCATGCGGGTGGTCGGCGAACTGCACGACCTCGGCTTCGGCGTGGCCGCCGTCGACCGTAACACCGACGCGGTGGGCATCCCGCTCGCGCGGCGCCTCGGGGTGCCTGTCGTGGTCGGCGAGGCGAGCCTGGAGGAGACGCTGCGCTCCGCCGGCATCGAGAACGCCATCGCGCTCGTCTCGGTGACCAGCAGCGACATCATGAACCTCGAAACCGCCCTGCAGGCGCGGGCGATGCGCGAGGACCTGCGCATCGTGCTGCGCCTGTTCGACGACGACCTCGCACAGCGGGTGCAGAAGAGCGTCGGCAACGTCGTTTCGCGCAGCGTCTCCTACCTCGCGGCGCCGGCGTTCGCGGCGGCGCTGCTCGAGCATCAGGTGCTGCGCACGATCGCCATCGGCCGGCACGTGCTGCTGATCGCCGACGTCCGGGTCGAGCCCGGGGCGGAGATAGCCGGGCAGGCGGTCGCCGAACTCGAGAGCGGCGCCCAGGCACGCGTCCTCGCGCTGCAGCTCAGGAGCGCCCAGCGGTTCGACTGGTCGCCGGACCGGAGCTACCTGCTCGCGCCGGGCGACCGGGTCATCGTGCTCGCCACCAGAGCCGGGCTCAGCACGTTCCTCGCCGGGAACCGCCCGGTCGTGCCGTCCTTATGACTGACGCGTCATGGTAGGTGAAGAATTGGGTCTCGCGGGCCGGTTACGTGAGCGTTACGCTATTAGCGGAACTTTCACCCTGGTTTCCATGAGCCAGGTGGGAAGCCAGAGAATAGGCGCGGAAACGGCATCGCACCGCTGAGACTGGCGATGCGCTCGCTTCTGCTCCGCAACTACCTTCAAAGCGCCCGGACGTTGGCGGCGGGAGCAGGCCACCGGCCGGGCTTGTCAAGCTCGGAGGCAATATGAGCGTCAGCGAGGACCGTACTACTACGCCCTCCGTTCAGCCCGCCGCGCCCGCGTCGGGTATCGCCAACCCAGCCCCGCTCGGGCTGGCGGCGTTCGCTCTCACCACTTTCCTGCTGTCAGCCGCCAACGCCAACTGGATGACAGCGGCTACGGGTAGCGCGTGGCTCGGCTACGCGCTCGCCTACGGCGGCCTGTGCCAGCTGCTGGCGGGGATGTGGGAGTTCAGGAGCGGGAACGTGTTCGGAGCGACCGCGTTCTCCACGTACGGCGGTTTCTGGATCGGCCTGTTCCTGTGGGCGCAGTTCGTCGCGCCGCACGCGGCAAGCGCCAACGCGGCCGATCACGACGTCGCGTGGATTCTGCTCGCGTTCGCGATCTTCAACACGTACATGCTGATCATGTCGACGGGGGTGAACACCGCGGTCTTCATGGTGTTCCTGACCCTCGAGATCACCGAGATCGTCCTGTTCGTCGGCAACTTCGCGGTGAACACGACGATCATCCACGTCGGCGGCTACATCGGCGTGCTCACGGCGCTGTGCGCCTGGTACACCTCGGCGGCAGGCGTCTCCGAAGGCGTCCCCGGCCGGATCAAGCTCCCGCTCGGCAAGCCGCTGCTGTCCTAACCAGGAAGCACAACGCAGTTCCGCTCGGTTCTCCCGCTCGCGCCGGGTACGGTTAGGCGGTCAGCCGCAACCACGCCCGACGCGACGGGAGGACCGGGATCATGCACCTGCAGGACGGGCCGCAGCTTGACCTGTCTGCCCAGGTCGCGAAAGTGAAGGCGAGAACGAGGCCGTGGAAGTACATCATCGCGCTCGCGCTCGCCATCGCGGCCGCCATCACCTCTGAGGCCAAGCGCCGCGAGTTCACCCAGTACTTCACCGACGCCCACGTGGCGAGCCAGATCATCGCCGCGGCGACGGCCGTGGCTTTCCTGGTTTTCGGCAGCATCGCCACTTACGGGCTGTCCGGGAAGGCCCGCTCGGTGCTCGAGCCGCGGGCCGGCGCGTCGCACGCGGCGGTCGTCCGGTACGCGCTGCTGCTGCTCGGCGGGTTCACCACCTTCGTCGTCACCCTGCTGCTCTTCGACATCCCGGTCGGCCAGCTGGTCCTTGGCGGAGCGCTGACCAGCGTGTTCGTCGGGATAGCCGCGCAGCAGGCACTCAGCAACGTGTTCGCGGGCATCGTCTTGCTGCTCGCCCGCCCGTTCCGCGTCGGCGACGCCGTCCGCCTGCGGGCGGGCTCGATCGGCGGCCAGCTCGACGGGACCGTCACCGAGATCGGCATCACCTACGTCCGCCTCGACACCGGCGACTCCATCATGTCGGTCCCCAACTCGCAGGTCCTCAACGCGATCGTCGGCCCTGTCCCGCCGGCCAAGGAGGACGAGTAACCGGCCGCCCCGGCCCGCGGCGCTGGCCGGCCGGCTCGGGCCGGCCCGCTGATGCGGCCGG
>DAHVAN010000348.1 GCA_027314595.1 Actinomycetota bacterium
ATGCGGGCGGGTGAGGCGGCGGCGCTGGCGATACGGCCGACCGGCGTGCGGCTGGCCTCGCCCGCCGACGGCACGCCGCACCTGACCGGCCGGGTCGCCGACGTGGCGTTCCGCGGCCGCGGCTACGACTACGCCATCGACCTGCCCGGCCTCGGACGGCTGACCGGCGTGTTCGCCCGCCATCGCGCCACCCGCGGGGACCTGGTGGGCATGCGCCTTGAGCCGGAAGGCTGCCATCTGTTCCCGGCCGGCGCCGCGGCCTCGGGGGCGCAGGCCCCCGCCCCGGTCACCACGGTGGTCGGCGCAGGCTCGCGGCCGAGCCTGGTGCAATAACATCGGCAGGGTGACTGTCTCCCTTTCCACCAGCGAATCGGCACCCGGTATAGCGGAGTCCGATGTCCTTGTCATCGGGGTGATCCAGGCCCCAGAAGGCCCCAGCGCCGCACCCGGCGCGGACGGGGTCGACGAAGCGCTCGGCGGCACCCTGGCCGGCGCGCTCACCGCACTGGGCGCGACGGGCGAACTCGAAGAACTCATCAAGGTTCCCGGCGGCGGCAAGCTGCCCGCGTCGGTGATCGTCGCCGTGGGCCTCGGCGCCCCGGCCGAGGACGGCTCGTTCGACGCGGAGACGCTGCGCCGGGCCACCGGGACGGCGCTGCGCGACCTGGCCGCGAACAAGCTGGGCGGCAGGGACAAGAGCGAATCCAAGAGCATCGCGCTCGCGCTTCCGGCGCGGACCGCGGCCGAGGCCGAGGCCGTCGTGGTCGGCGCGCTGCTCGGCGGCTACAGCTTCAGGCGGTACCGGACGGCCCCCGCGCCCGACCTGGCGGTGACGCTCCTGACCAGCGACGACAACGCGGCTGCCGTCGAGCGGGGGCGGGTGATCGCCGCCGCGGTCAACTTCGCCAGGGACCTGATCAACACCGCGCCCATCGACCTGCCGCCCGCCGTGCTCGCCGCGGAGGCCGAGCGGGCCGTGGCCGGGAAGGGCGTCACCGTGCAGGTGCTCGACGAGGCCGAGCTGAAGGCGGGCGGCTACGGGGGCATCCTGGCCGTCGGCCAGGGCTCCTCGCGGCCGCCGCGGCTGGTGCGGCTGCACTACACCCACCCGGACGCGACCAGGACCGTCGCGTTCGTCGGCAAGGGCATCACGTTCGACTCCGGCGGGCTGTCGCTCAAGCCGTCGAAGTCCATGGAGACCATGAAGTGCGACATGAGCGGCGCGGCAGCCGTGCTCGCCGCCACGGTCGCGATCGCCGAACTCGGGCTCGCGGTCAACGTGGTCGGTTACATGCCGCTGGCGGAGAACATGCCTGGCGGCGCGGCGCAGCGTCCTTCCGACATCATCACCATCTACGGCGGCAAGACCGTCGAGGTGCTGAACACCGACGCCGAGGGCCGCCTGGTGCTCGCCGACGGCCTGGCCAGGACCGGCGCGGACGGTCCCGGCCTCGTGGTCGACATCGCCACGCTCACCGGCGCCGCGACGGTCGCGCTCGGCCGCCGCACCGCCGGCGTGATGGGCAGCTCGGACTCGGTGGCCGCCGAGGTCGCCGCCGTGATGCGGGAGGCCGGGGAGCCCGCGTGGGCCATGCCGCTGCCCGAGGAACTGCGCAAGGGGCTCGACTCCCCCGTCGCCGACCTGGCCAACGTGTCCGGGGACCGCAACGGCGGCATGCTCGTGGGCGGGATCTTCCTGCGCGAGTTCGTGCCCGGCGGGGTCGCCTGGGCGCACCTGGACATCGCCGGGCCGGCCTACAACGAGTCCGCCGCCTACGGGTACACGCCGAAGGGCGGCACCGGCGCGGCGGTGCGGGCGCTGGTGCGGATCGCGGCGGAAACGGCGGCCGGACGACTCGCCGGCGCGTGAAAGCCGCCGGGTGACATGATGAGACACTGAGCGTAAGCGGGAAAGGGAGAAACAGTGGCAGAGGGCGGCCATTACGACATCGTCGTGCTCGGCGGCGGCAGCGGCGGGTATGCCTGCGCGCTCCGCGCGGCCGAGCTCGGCAAGCGCGTGGCCCTGATCGAGAAGGACAAGGTCGGCGGGACCTGCCTGCACCGCGGGTGCATCCCCACCAAGGCGCTGCTGCACGCCGCCGAGGTGGCCGACTCCTCGCGGGAGAGCGCGAAGTTCGGCATCAGGACGTCGTTCGACGGCGTCGACATGCCCGCTGTGCTCTGCTACCAGCAGTCAGTGGTCGACAGGCTGTGGAAGGGCCTGCAGTCCACCATCGCCAGCAGGAAGATCGACACGATCCCGGGCGACGGGCGGCTGGTGTCGCCGACGTCGGTGCGGGTCGGCGACGACCTCTACACCGGCGACCACATCGTGCTCGCGACCGGTTCGGCGCCGCGCAGCCTGCCGGGCCTTGAGCTCGACGGCGCCCGGATCATCAGCTCGGACGAGGCGCTGACGCTCGACCGGGTGCCCGGCTCCGCGATCATCCTCGGCGGCGGCGTGATCGGGGTCGAGTTCGCGAGCGTGTGGCGGTCGTTCGGCGCGCAGGTGACCGTCGTCGAGATGCTGCCGCAGCTGCTGCCGCTCGAGGACGAGGCGAGCGCCAGGCACCTGCAGCGGGCGTTCCGGCGCCGCGGCATCGGGACCGAGCTCGGGGTCGCGTTCGAGTCGGTCAGGTACACCTCCGCCGGCGTCGCGGTCGGACTGGCCAACGGCAAGACGCTCGAGGCCGAGGTGCTGCTCGTCGCGGTCGGCCGCGGGCCGGTCTCGGCCGGGCTCGGCTACGAGGAGAACGGCGTCACGCTGACCAGGGGCTTCGTGGATGTCGATGCGCTGTGCCTGACGAAGGTCCCGACGATCTCCGCCGTCGGCGACCTCATCGCCACCCCGCAGCTGGCGCACGTCGGCTTCGCCGAGGGAATCCTGGTGGCCGAGCGGCTCGGCGGCCTGGAGGTCAGGCCGATCGACTACGACGGCGTGCCGCGGATCACCTACAGCGATCCCGAGGTCGCGTCGGTCGGCATCACGTCGGCGCAGGCCGCCGAGCGCGGCATCGCGGTGACCGAGGTGAACTACCCGCTCGGCGGCAACGGCAAGAGCGTCATCCTGCAAACCCAGGGCCAGGCGAAGGTGATCGCGGAGGCGGGGGCCGCCCCCGGCGGGCAGGGCGCTGGACCAGGCCGGGTGCTCGGCGTCCACCTCGTCGGCAGCCGGGTGGGCGAGCTGATCGCCGAGGGCCAGCTCATCTACAACTGGGACGCGGAACCGGCCGACGTCGCCGCCCTGATCCACCCGCACCCCACCCAGTCCGAGATCATAGGCGAGGCACACCTGGCCCTCGCCGGCAAACCCCTGCACTTCCACGCTTAAGGAGATATTCCGGACATGTCGGTCTCCGTAACAATGCCCCAGCTCGGCGAGAGCGTTACCGAGGGCACCGTCACGCGCTGGCTGAAAAAGGAAGGCGAGCACGTGACGGCAGACGAGCCGCTGCTTGAAGTCTCGACGGACAAGGTGGACACCGAGATACCCTCCCCCGCCTCGGGCGTCCTGCGCGGCATCGTCGTCGACGAGGACGAGACGGTCGCTGTCGGCGCCAAGCTCGCTGAGATCGCGGGCGCCGACGAGGCGGCGGGCGGCGGCGTTCCGGCCCCCGCCCCGGCCGCGGGGGAAGCGGGCGAGCCCGCCGCCCCGGCGATCCCGGCCGCCCCGGCCGCC
>DAHVAN010000352.1 GCA_027314595.1 Actinomycetota bacterium
GACAATGGCGTGGTGGTTCCCGGTGGCCGGCTGACCGATCAGATCTGCCTGGGGGTGCTGGCCTCGTCCCTCCCCCGGGACGCGGTCGATGACGCGGTCGCCGCTGCCGGGCGGCAGGCGAGGCGGCGGGACGGGAAGCTGTGGGAGGCCCCGCGTTTTCCGGACAGCTGTTTTGACGTGAATTTACGCTGTGAGCTGCCGATTCAGGTACTCGTCGTGGACTTCCTGCGGCGTCCTGTACCCGAGCGCGGAGTGGAGCCGGATCCGATTATAGCGAAGCTCGATGTACCGCGCAATATCGTCCATCGCCCTTTTCCTTGTCGGATACGCGGTGCGGTGGACTCGCTCGACTTTCAGTGACGGTAACTGGATAGGTCGTCGGAGCGTTGCCGCTGTGGCGTCCGTCCGCTGACTGTGAGCCGGCCCGGCGTGGCGTCTTGATTACGTTCCGCCGGCGATGATCGAGTATGGTTCGTGCCCGATGTCCCGCCTGCCCCGGATGAGGTGGCCGCGCTGCGCGCGGCCAACGCCCGGCTGCGCGAGGTGATTGAGGCCAAGGACACAGAGATCGGGGTCCTGCGGTCCGTGATTGAGGCCTTCCAGGCGCAGGTGGAGGAGCTGCGGGCCGAGGTGGAGGCGCTGCGCGCCCGGCTGCGGCAGAACCCGCGGAACTCCTCCCAGCCGCCATCGGCCGAGGGACTGACCAAGCCCGCGCCCAGGTCGCAGCGGGGCAGGTCCGGCCGCAAGCCGGGCCGGCCGAAGGGGCAGCCCGGCGCGACGCTGGGAATGACCGACCGGCCTGATGCGGTGGTCACCCACGAGCCCGGCCGGTGCGCCGGGTGCGGGGCCGGCCTGTTCGGGGCCACTGTGACCGCGGCTGAGCGGCGGCAGGTGACCGACCTGCCGGAGCAGATCAGGGCGCTGGTCACCGAGCACCGGATCATCAGCCGCCGGTGCGGCTGCGGCGCGATCACCAGCGGGACGATCCCGGCCGGGGTGAACGCGCCGGTCCAGTACGGGCCGCGGATCAGCGCGGCCTGCGCCTACCTGTGGCACGGGCAGTTCCTGTCCCGCGACCGCACCCGCGAGGCGATGAGCGACCTGTTCGGCGTCACCATCTCTCCCGGCGCGATCAGCGGCATGACCGCCAGGATCGCCGGGGCGGTCACCGGCTGCCTGGACGTGATCCGCGGCGCGCTGGCCGCCGCCGGCGTGGCGCACTTCGACGAGACCGGGTTCCGGGTCGCCGGGAAGCTCGCCTGGGTGCATTCAGCGTCGTCGGGCAAGTACGCGCTGATCACCGTGCACGCCAGGCGGGGCCGGGCCGGCATGGACGCAGCCGGGGTACTCCCCGCCTTCGCCGGCATCGCGGTGCACGACTGCTGGGCCCCCTATGACGGATACGCCCAGCTCACGCATGCTCTCTGTAACGCCCATGCCCTGCGGGAACTGCAGGCCGTCACCGACGCCGCCCCGCCCGGCCAGTGGTGCCGGGCCACCCAGGCCGGCGACGCCCTGAGGGAGATGAAGCGCCTGGCGGACGCCTCCCTGGCGATCGACGGCACCCTCAGCCACGTTGACCAGGCCGGACTATCGAGGATCCGGCACCGCTACCACTCCGCGCTGCTGATCGGGAAGAACCAGGCCGCCGCTCGCGCCGGCCCTCTCACGCGGAAGCACCACGCCCTCGCGAAACGGCTCCTGACCCGCGAGGACGAATACCTGCGGTTCACTACCGACCCCCGCGTCCCATTCGACAACAACGCGGCTGAGCGCGAGATCAGGATGGGCAAACTCCGGATCAAGGTATCGGGCTGCATGCGGTCCATGGCCGGCGCCGAGACGTTCTGCGCCATCCGCTCCTACCTGTCCACCGCAGCCAAGCACGGCATCGGCAAGCTCGACGCCCTCACCCAAGCCGCCAGCGGAAC
>DAHVAN010000357.1 GCA_027314595.1 Actinomycetota bacterium
CGGCGCGCACCCGGTCCCGCGGTGCGGGGTCCCGGCCGCGGTGCGGGGTCCCGGCCGCGGTGCGGGGGTCCCGGCCGTGGCGCAGCAGCCAGCCGTGACCAGGCAGCCGCGCACGGCGGAGGGTTCCCGCAGTGCACGGCGCTGCGGGAGCCGTGTCAGCCGCGGCGCCGGGCACTCGGCCGGCCGCCTGCCCGGCGCGCAGTCCCGTGCCAGGACCGCCTGCCCGGGGCCCCGCCGCCCCTGACCCAGGGCAGCCACGCCGGGCACTGCCCGCATTCCCCGCGCCCGGATCACCCCATCCGCCCGTTACGCCCCGCGTCCGGCGCGGACGTGGCGCGTACCAGGCGAACTCACAAAACCTCGGCGAGACGGCATAAAACGCCGGGCTGGTGCGCCATCATTGCCAGATGAGAATGGGCGCGGGTTGCCCGGTGACAGGTTTCTGCCCGGATCGGCGAGGCAACCATACGTACCGGGACGGGCTGCGGATCCTCCCGGCACGACCGTGCCGGAGAACTCGCGCAGCACACTGCTCGTCGGCTACGGGGGAAGGACGACTGGCCCGCCAGGACCTTACGGGGGGACTGCCGCGACAGCGCCGGCAACCTGTTGCCGGCGCGCGGCGTCGTAAAGGCAGTGGCTGACTGCCGCGGGTGAGGACCGGGTGGCGCGAACTCAGTGTGCTGAACACTGCCGCTGATGACGGCTGAAGCGGACGGTCGTCGAAGCGGCCAACCGGTCAGGAGAGGTAACCAGGGGATCCGCCGCGGGGGCTCGTCCGCGGCGGCTGTAGCAGGAGCAACCGAATGCCCGAGCCTGTTCGCAGTGACCAGAAGTACATGCCAGGCCTGGACGGCCTGCGCGCCATCGCGGTAGCCGCGGTGGTGGCCTACCACCTGAATTTCGGGTGGGCTCAGGGCGGGCTGCTCGGCGTCGGCGTGTTCTTCACGCTGAGCGGCTACCTCATCACCGACATCCTGGTCGGCCAGTGGGACAAGTCGGGGCGGATCCGGCTGGGCGACTTCTGGCTCCGGCGGGCCAGGCGGCTGCTGCCCGCGCTCTTCGTGATGCTGCTCGTGGTCGCGGTCTGGGTGAACACGCTGGACCGGTCCCAGCTGCCCGGCTTCCGCGGCGACGTCGTCGCGTCCGGGCTGTACGTGAGCAACTGGTGGTACATAGCGCAGCACGCGTCCTACTACGCGCAGTTCTCCCCGCCTGCCCCGCTCGACCACCTGTGGTCGCTCGCCGTGGAGGAGCAGTTCTACCTGCTGTGGCCGTGGCTCGTGCTGGCCGGCGTGCTGCTGTTCGGGGTGTGGCGCGGCCGCCGCCGCAGCGCGGGGAGCGCGGGGAGCACGGGGAGCACGGGGAGCACGGGGAGCACGGGCGGGGACGCGCAGGGGGCCGGGGGCGGCCGCCTGAGCAGCAGGGCGCGGTACCAGATGGCGGCCGTGACCCTGGTCTTCGCCACGGCCTCGGCCGTGGAAATGGCGGTGCTCTACCATCCGGGCACCGACCCGACACGGGTGTACGAGGGCACCGACACCCGCGCGTTCGGCCTGCTGCTCGGCGCGGCGCTGGCCATGGTGTGGCCCTCGCGCCGGAACCGCCGCCTGCCGGCGGCCGCGACCTGGCTGCTCGACGCCTCAGGGGTGGCAGGCCTGGCGGTGATCGGGCTGCTCATCTGGCGCACGAACCAGTACTCGCCGTTCATGTTCCGCGGCGGCCTGGTGCTGCTGTCAGTGGGCACGTTGCTCGTCGTGGCCGCCGTGGCGTCCCCGGGGAGCAGGCTCGGGTGGCTTCTCGGCCGGGAGCCGCTGCGCTGGACCGGAGTACGGTCCTACGGCATCTACCTGTGGCACTATCCACTCATAGTGCTAACCGCGCCGGCGCTCGTCGCCGGCGGCTTCAGCAGGCCACGCGCCGTGGCGGCGACCGCGGCCAGCGTCGTGATAGCCGCCCTGTCGTGGAAATTCGTGGAGGAACCGGTGCGCCGAGGATTGCGCCGCGGCATCGCCCGCCCGAAGCTGCCGCGCGGCCGGGGGCTGATCACCCCCGTGGCCGTGGGCGGCCTGTGCGCGCTGGCGGTGGCCGGCATCACCGCCAGCGTGATGGCGATCACCGACCATCCGGCGCCGCGTACCACCGCCGCCGTGAGCCCCGCCGCGAACCAGGCGGCGACGGCCAGATCGGCGGCCAGCGCGCGGGCCAGCGCCGGGCGGCCGGCGGCGACGGGCCGGGCGGCCGCTCACGCGGGGAAAACGAAGGACGGCGCGGGCGCCGGACGGCCAGGCCATCACGCGGCCGCGCCCTCGACCGCGACGCGGACCTCGTGCCTTTCCGTGGCGCACTTCGGCGACTCGACATCGGATGGCCTGATCTCCCCCAACTACCTGCCCAACCCGGCGGACCGGATCACGGCGCGCTACGCGGACGTCGGCGTCAGGCACTCGATCATGGAAATCTACGGCGGCACGTCGATCGTCGAGACGATCAACAACGACCCGAACGCCTACACGGTCGCCAAGCAGCTCGTGGCCGGCGGATACCACGGCTGCTGGGTGCTCGCGCTCGGCACCAACGACACGGCCGACGTGTACGTGGGGTCGAACGTCGGCCGCGTCGCGCGGATCAAGGAAATGATGTCGGTGATCGGCAGCCAGCCGGTGCTGTGGATCGAGGTCAAGTCGCTGGTGTCCAGCGGGCCCTACTCCGAGCAGAACATGATCCTGTGGAACCAGGCGCTGCGGCAAGAGGCGCGGTACTACCCGAACATGCGCATCTACGACTGGCCGGCCGTCGTGCAGAACAGCTGGTTCATCAACGACGGCATCCACTACACCTCGTACGGGTACGAGCAGCGGGCACGGCTGATCGCCGACGCGCTCGCCGCCGCCTTCCCGGCCGGCGCGAACCCGGCCGCGCGCTGAGACAGCCCGTGCCCGGCCGGCACCGGGTACGGCGCTGACCGCCAGGTCTCGCGGTGCCAGCCGCCTTACGGGAGCGGCTGGCGGGTCACAACGGGACCGTTCGGGATAAATAATCGAAGTTCTTTGAAACAGCACGGGTGAATCTACGCTTTGCTCATGGAGGAGCGGCGTGCGGCGGAACGCGGCTATTCGGGACTCGAGCACGGCTCAATCGACGTCGCGGGGGTGCGGCGCGGCTACTGGCTGGCCGCGGCCCCGCGCCCGGCCAGGCAGCGGGCGCTCGCGCCGCTGCTGATCGTGCTGCACGGCTCGGGCATGACCGGGCAGCACATGGCGCGGTTCACCGGCCTGGCGAGCCGCGGGCCGGCCGCCGGGATCACCACCGTCTTCCCCGACGGCTGGAAGGGCCTGTGGCATCCCGCCAGGGCGCCGGACGGCGAGCCCGACCTCGACGACGCGCTCTTCCTCGCCGACCTCAGCGCGCACCTGGAGGATCAGGGCGCGGCGCGGTCCTGGCCGGTCTTCCTCGCCGGGCTGTCCAACGGCGCGTGGTTCGCCGAACATGTCGCCAGGCATGCCTTGCTGCCGGTGACCGGCCTGTGCCTGGTCGCCGGGACCGCGCTGGAGTACAGCCGCCGGCTCGCGCCGCAGCCGCTGCTGCGCACGAACGTGATCATGATGATGGGCACCGGCGACCCCGCGGTGCCCTACGCGGGCGGGCGGCTCACCAGGCGCGGCGTGTCCGGGATGAGGCTGCGGCGGCGGGCCGTCAGGCACGGGGAGCAGCCGGGCGAGGACGTCATGGCCGGCGCGGAGACCGTGGCGGCCGAGTGGGCGGCCGGCAACGGCATCAATTCGGGCCCGGCCTGCGAGGAGCTGGCGGCCTCCCCTGGCGGGCAACCGGTGATCGTCAAGACCTGGACGGGGCCCGCCTGCTGGCCTGTCACGCTGTACCGGATCGAGGGCGGCGGGCACGGCTGGCCCGGCGGGCCGCAGTTCATGCCGGCCAGGGTCATCGGCCCGGTCCCCCGGGACCTGGACGCGACCGGCATCCTGCTTGACCTCGTCGCGCGCCAGTCCGACGCGGTCGCGGGCCGCCGGACCCTGCGGCCGGGCAGGCACGCCTAGGGGGCGGTGAACTGGTTCTGATTCAGGTTCTCTGATCGCGCGCAGCGTGCCCTGCGGCGCGGTGTCCAGCGCGACCCGGATCCGGTCCTGCACCCAGGCGAGCCGCCGCGCCAGGCCGCTGTCCGGGTCGTCGTAGGGGGCGTGCCAGGCAAACCAGTCACGCGTGCGCGGCGACCGCCTTCTCCAGCGCCGGCAGCGGCACCCAGCCGTCGTGCTGCCACAGGATCTTCCCCGTGGCCGAGACGAGCACCAGCCACGGCTGGTCCTGCACGCCGTAACCGTCGGCCACCCGGCCCGTCTCGTCAAGGCCGACAGGGAAGCGCAGCGGGCCCACCGTGGCCAGGTACGCGCGGACCGCCTGGACGGACGGCTCGGTCACGGTCTCGTCCACGGCGGTGAGCGCGGGCAGGCGGCGGCTGGCCGCGTAGGTCACGTAGCCGTTGAGGCCGGAGAGTTCGGCCTTCAGGTCAGAGGTCTCGGTGAGCCAGGTGGCGAAGAACACGACCAGGCGCGGCTTGCCCGGCCCGAGGGGCACGGCGGCCGTCTTGCCCGCCGCCGTCGCGGCGGGGAGGGAGATCTTGTCCGCAGGGGTCTGCCCAGGGATCGTGCCGAGCGACTCCTGGCTGGCAAGCTTCGGATGGCCGGGCAGCAGCGCGGCCACTTCCTGCGCGAGCACCTGCGCGGACTGGGTGACGCTCGAGTACGCCATCGTGGTCAGGTAGACCTTCTGCAGCCTGCCCTGCTGGCTGATCACGTAGAGCGCGGGCGTGTGGTCGATCTGCCCGGCCTGGATCGCGACCTGGATGTGGTACGCGGCCCAGGTCGCCCTGAGCCGCGCGAGCGACCCGGTGAGGAAGTCCCACTGGTTGACCATGCCGTGCGCGCGTGAGTACGAGAGCACGTCGGCGACGCTGGTGGCGTCCGGGTTGGCGTCCACGCCGAGCAGCTGGACGTTGGTTCCCGCCTTGCCGAGCAGTTCCTTCGCCAGCACCATGCTCTGCGTGGTGAGCGGGCAGACCGTCGTGCACCTGGCGTCGGCGAACGCGAGGATGACCACCCGGCCGCGGAACTGACTCAGCGACATGTGCTGGCCGAACTGGTTCGTCAGGCTGATGTCCGGCGCCGCCTGGTTGTCCAGGGACGTGCCGAGGTCGAGGTTCGGGTTGGCCATCGCGGCGTTGGCGGCATTGGCCTGCCCCGCGCCGCCGCCCATCGGCGGCTGCGCGCCAGGGTTTCCCGATGAGCCGCAGCCGGCCAGCATGGCGGCGACGGCCGCGACGGCCGCGACGGCAAGGCCGGACCGCGCCCTGAAATTCGGCAGGTTCATGGGCACGCAGGCTACTGCACGGACCTGAGAGCTTGCTGAGTCACCTGGCCGGGCAGCGGCTCCGGCGGCTCGTCGCCGACGATCACGCCGCCGCCATGTCCCCAGGCCAGGTACCGCCAGGACAGGTTGATCAGCGTGGAGATCCGGTTCCGGTACCCGAGCAGGTACATCAGGTGCAGGCCGAGCCAGCCGAGCCAGGCCAGCGTCCCGGTGAAGCGCGCGCCGCTGGCCAGCTGCACCACGGCGGACCGCCTGCCGATCGTGGCCATGTTCCCCTTGTCGTGGTAGGAGAACGGCTCGGTCGCCTCGCCGCGGATCAGCCGGATGATCTGCCCGGCGGCATGCTTGCCCTCTTGCAGCGCGGGCTGGGCGAGCTGCGGCGACGGCTGGTCAGGGTCGATCGCGATGTCCCCGGCGGCGAAGATCCGGTCGCTGCCCTTGACGCGCAGGTCACGCCCCACCGCGACACGGCCGCCCGCCCCCTGCGGGAGGTTCCAGCCCGCCACCGCCTCGGGCGCTGACACGCCGGCGGCCCATATGGTCAGGTCGCTCCGCAGCTGCCGCCCGTCGCCGAGTATCACGCGGTCCGGCTGCACCTGCAGGATCTTCGTGTTCAGCTGGATGTCGACGCCGCGCGCCACCAGCTGCTTCCTGGCGTACTCGCGCAGCTTCGGCTTGAACGGCATCAGCAGCGCGGGCGCCATCTCCACCAGCCTCACCTGCACGCGGGCCGGATCGACGTCGGAGAACGTGGCGCTGAGCACGTCACTGCGCAGTTCGCCAAGCGTGCCCGCGAGTTCGACGCCGGTGGCGCCGCCGCCCACCACGGTGATGGCGAACTCCTTGTACACGTCCGGGCCGGCGCTCAGCTGCTCGTAGCCGTTCATGATGTGGTCGCGGAGCACGATGGCGTCGGCGCGGGTGTAGAGGCCGAACGTGTGCTCAGCCGCGCCCTTGACGCCAAAGTACGCCGCTGACACCCCGGAGGCGATGACCAGGTAGTCGTAGCCGAGCTCGCGCCCGTCGGCGAGCTTGACCCGCCGCGCCGCCGCGTCGGTCGTGGCCAGGTCGCCCCGGATGTACCTGGTGTGGCGGCGGGCGGTGAAGCCCCCGACCGGGTAGGCGATGTCGCCCGGGTTCAGGCCGCCGGTCGCGACCTGGTACAGCAGCGGCTGGAATGTGCTGTACAGGTTCCTGTCGATGATCGTGACCCGGACACGCTCCTTGCGGAGCGCGCGTGCCGCGGACAGTCCGGCGAAGCCGGCGCCGACGATGATCACGTGCGGCGGGCCGGAACCGGAGGCGCTGTCAGTCTCCCTCATCGTCCTTGTGACTACCCGCTGACCCGGCGTTCATCCCCGCGCGGACGGCCGGGTTTCAGCGGCCCGCGCGGGATGCGGGCGGACGTGGCGGCGCGGCGGCGCCGGGTCAGACGTACAGGGCGACGAGCTCGGGAGCCGCGCACAGGCGCAGCGGGGTCGGGGTCGGGGTCGGCGTCGGCGTCGGCGTCGGACTCACGGTCGCTGACGGGGACGTGGTCGCTGACGGGGACGTGGTCGCGGGCGGGGAGGTGGTGGCGGGCGGGGAGGTGGTCGCGGGCGGGGGGGTGACAGACGCCGAGGCCGGCCCGGCCGGCGATGAGGAAACCGCTGGCGCCGGCGCGAGGCTCGCGCACGCCGAGACGACCACCAGGTCAGCGGACACCGCGGCGCTGCCGCCGAGGCCGCTGATGTCGGAGAAGTAGTGCGGCCACGGCAGCCCTGGCGCGGTCCACGTGACACGGCCCGCGGCCAGGTCGTAGCCCCATGCCTCGCCGCCCTGCCCGCTGTCGAGGCCGAGCGCCACCCCCTGGCGCACCACGTACATGCCGGCCGAACCGGCCGCGGTGGAGCCGGGGACCCAGGCCCGCACCGCCCCGGTCAGCGGATCGGCGCCGACGAGGGCGCCGCTCGCGGACGTGAGGTATACCAGGTGCGCCACCGGGTCGGCGCCTTCCGGCACCACGCCCGGCATGGACCACAGGGCCAGGCCCGTGGAGCCGCTGTAGGCGGTGACCCCGGTCGCCGTCGTGAACAGCACGACGCCGTCCGCCACGACCGACATCGTGCCAGAGAAGGGGTTGCCGGGAGGGGAGCCAAGGATCCGTTCGGTGCCGGTATCGAGATTGATCACCCGCAGCCCCGTGACCGGCGCCGACCCCAGGTAGCCCCCGGCGGATTCGGCGACGTAAAGGGTGCTGCCGTCGGTGCGCCACGCCTGGCCTGCGCCTATCTCGCGGCGCCAGAGAACCTTCCCGTCGGCGTTGTCGTAGCTGATCACGGCCTTGGGTCCGATGATGATCGAGGTCGCCACGGACGCGTCGACCGCCCCGCCGAACACCGCGGCCGGATACCGCCGGATCACCAGTCCGGTCAGGCTGTTGATCACTTCCTCGGTGCGCGTCCGGCCGGACGGGCCGGCGACGCCGGCCGTGACCACGCCGGGCCACGCGCGCACCGACATGATCGCGGCACCGGGCGCCCCGGGCAGCGTCACCTGCCACAGCGGATAGCCATCGGTCAGCCCGTAACCGGTCACCGTCAGCCCGGCGCCGACCGCGGCGACGCCGCCGCCGACCGCCACGTAGGCCTGTCCGGACGCCGGCACGGTGCCGGTCGCGCCGGCGCCGACCGCCCACTGCCCTGACAGGCGGCTGACCCAGCGCTGCGCGTTCGCCGGCGGCGTCCGGCAGCCGCGGCAGGCCGGCGCCGGCTGCCCGGAAGCCGCCCCCGGCACCGGGAAGAACGCCACGGCGAGCAATACGACGGCGAGCACCCCGCGCCGCATCAAGGCCGGGGATCCGCGAACCGTCCTGCGCTTGCGTCTCATCACCTGCCGCATTCTTCGCGATACCCGGCAACCAGGGTAAAGCGGGTCAAGCGGTTCGCACGCGGCAGAGGGGTTAACCGGCGGCAATTGCCCGGCCGTGCCGCGGCAGGCCGGCCGGCGCCGGCGAACAAGGGCGCCTTGGTCGCATGGGGTGAACCGCACCGATAGCGTTGGACGCGACACAAGGAGGTAGTCAATGGCAGACCGCGCACCGCTTCCGTACGACTTCCTGCCGCCCGTTCCGTCCTTCGCCGTGACCAGCGAGGACGTCCGCGACGGCGAGCGGATGGGCGACAGGCAGGTGTACAACGGCTTCGGAATGAGCGGCGAGAACATCTCGCCGCAGCTGTCCTGGTCCGGGTTCCCCGAGCAGGCCAAGAGCTTCGCTGTGACCTGCTACGACCCGGACGCGCCGACCGGGTCCGGGTTCTGGCACTGGCTTGTGATCGACATCCCGGTGTCGGTCACGTCACTGCGGGCGGGGGCGGGCGACGCTTCGGGCGGGCTGCCCGCGGGCGCTTTCCATGTGCGCAACGACTACGGAACCAAGGACTTCGGCGGCGCCGCGCCGCCCGCGGGCGACCCGCCGCACCGCTACGTGTTCGCGGTGCACGCGCTCGACGTGGACAAGCTGGGCATCGACTCGGACGTCACGCCCGCCGTCGCCGGGTTCAACCTGCGTTTCCACACGCTCGCGCGCGGACTGCTCATCCCGGTATACGGGCACTGATCCCGCAGTCGCGGCACAGGCCGCGAGATTTACCGTCGCTGGCCGGCCGGCACCGCGGGTGCGCGGCGCCGGCCGCCGGGCTTGGCCCGGCCGGTCAGTTCCCGGCGGTCAGTTCCCGGATTCGGGAACGGCGCCGAGCGCTTCCGGGTGCATCCGGCGATAGTGCTCGGTGAGCACGGTGCTAGCCTCGCCGGGGCGGTGGGCGAGTGTGCGCTGGCATATCTGGCAGCGCGTAACGGGCAGGCGCGAGACCGTTACCGGAAAGCGCCTCGTGGCTGGACTGGTCATTTTCCTTCACAATGCCAGATGAGCCGGGATAATTCCGTCCCCGGCCATGTATTGTCGCTATAAATGATAGGCGACATAGGCGAGTGATCAGCATCGAGGGCAGGAAGCCGGTGCCGGTCAGCCGGGCTGGCCGGGGATTATGGCGCGAACGCCTCGATCAGGCGGCGGATCACCGACGGCGCGAGCAGCGCGTCGCCGGCGGTCGCCACGCGGATCGCGGCGGCCAGGCCGAACCCGGGGCCGAGGCGGAACCAGTTCGGCCGGCACGCCGGAAACCGCCAGCGAGACGGCCGCCCCGGCCCCGCGCACCTAAGCGAGCACCTCCTCGATGCGAGACAGCGAGGCTGAGGGAGCAAGCCCCGGTCGTTCGGGAGAATCGGGCGGATCCCCATCGGGCGGAGCGCGCAGCACGCCGAGCAGCCGGCGCAACTCGGCCATGGCCTGGCGGGCCGTGGCCGCGATCAGGTCCGCGGACCGTGCCGCCTGTTCCGGCCGGGCGGGCAGCAGCGCGCCGACAGCTTCGGCCTGCACGGCCATCAGGCTGACGTGGTGGACGACCACGTCGTGCCGAAGATGAAGTACGGGACGATCAGGTCGTACGGCCCGGAGTGCGCGGGCAGCGCGATTACTCGCGGGAATAGTTTCGTTACCGCCGTGCCTGAGCAGCCGGATTGCTCTACATTCTGGGGCATGGCTGACGGGACATTCGGACCCAGACCGGACCCGGAGGACGAGTTCGATCGGCAACTGCGGGCGCTGACCGAGGGGTTGGCGGACGAGCCCCGGTTCCGGGAACTTTCGGCCGCCGAACGGGCGAAGGCCGGCGCGAAGCGGGCCAGGCAGGCGCGCAAGCAGGCGGCCCGCAGCGCCGCCGAAGCCAAGCGGGCCGCCGGGAGGGCCGCCAGGCGGGAGGGCCAGCCAGGCGGCGGGAGCGGCCGCGCGGGCGGGCACGGCCGGCTGCGCGCGGTGACGGTGCTCGTGGCATGCCTCGCCGTGGTCGTCGGGCTCACCTGGCTGCGCTTCGACCATTCGACCGCCGGCGGGACGAACGACACGCTGACGGTGCGCAACGGCGCCGTGCCCTCGGCCGGCCCTTCGGCCACCGCTCCGCGGTCCGCCGCACCGTCGGCGGTCGTGCTCAGCGGGCCGCCCACGGACCCGTTCGCCGGCACCCCGGCGCAGGACTGGGCCGACGACGCGGCCGGGATCGTGCCGCCGCCCGCCGCGCCGGTGGGCGGCTTCACCGCGGCGCGGGTGGCGGCCGCGTACCAGACGACGAAGAAGCTGCTCATCGCCGCGTTCCTGGACAGGCGGACACTGCTCGGCGGAGCGCCCGCGGCGTTCGCTGACCTGCTCAGCAGGCAGCAGCGGACGCAGTTCGTCGCCGACCTCGACAAGATCGGCCTGGACAGCCACGGCGGCTCGCTGAGCACCCGCGGCTGGGTCGTCTCGTTCGCGCCGCACACGGCGCTGCTCGTCGGGCCCGTGATCAAGGTGTACGGCGTCATGAGCGCGCACCCCGGGACTGATCACGGCCGCGCGGTGCTCGACGTCGACGTCAACTACCGGTTCGTCTACCCGGTCGAACCGCCGGGCACGCCCGCCGACTGGATGCGGATCGTCGGCCAGGTGCACGGCCCGGTGGAGTTCGGGGACTGGGCGCAGGCGAGCACGCCGTTCGAGCCCTGGGTGCTCTTCAGCGTCGCCGAGGCCGGCGGCAGGTGCGACGTGCACGACGGCTACGTCCACCCGGACTACCCCAATAGCGCCGCGCAGACCGTCCGGCCGAGCGGGAGGCCCGTCGACCCCTATTCGATGGCCACCCCGCGGTGGACCGACTGCCAGGCGGTAACCCGCACATAATTGCTGATGCGGCCTTCCGTGACTGCCTGTCAGCACCCGCCGCGGAACTGTTGCCAAATTTAGCGTTCCAGATTCTGATGTCCCTTTCCCGGCGACGCTGTCCCTCCTCTGGCCCAGGGGACATGACTGCCAGCCCGGTCGGGGTGACGGCGGCGATCTTGGTCCAGTGCGGCGGAGTCGTAGCCGGTAATGACGTCGCCGGCGCGGACCAGGCGCAGCCAGCGCGGTGATGCCGCGGACACGGTGCCCGCCAGGCCCGGGATCAAGCCGGCGGATACTTCCCTACCTCGCACGGTACCGCTGGACGTACCCGGACCAAATCAAGCGCGCAGGCACTGTTCCAGGCTGCGGCCTACCCAGAAGCCATCACCGCAACCGGACCTGGCTTCGGGCTGGCGGCGGTTGCCTTGTGCCGGTCAGTGGCTCGTCCAGCCGCCGTCGACGGGGAGGACGGTGCCGGTGATGTAGGCGGATTGAGGGTCGGTGAGCAGCAGTGCGGCTCCGGTGAGTTCTTCGGGCGCGGCCCAGCGGCGGATCGGGACCTCGGCGTCGAGGAAGCGCCGGACGTGCGGGTCGTCGTCGATTCCGTCGTTGAGCGGCGTGCGGAACGGCCCGGGCGCGAGCGCGTTCACGGTGATGCCGGTTCCGGCGAGCTCGACGGCGAGGCTGCGGGTGAGCTGGACGACGGCGCCCTTGCTGGCCGCGTACCCGGTGCGGCCCGCACCGCCGACGAGCCCGAGTGCGCTGGCGAGGGTGAGGATACGGCCGTACCCGGCGTCGCGCATCGGCCTGACGGCGGCGCGGCAGGCGAGCCAGGTTCCCACCACGTTGACCTCCAGGCATGCGCGCAGTCTGGCGGCGGGCAGCTCGTCGATGGTCCCCCGTGCCTGCACCCCTGCGCTGGTCACCAGCACGTCCAGCCGGCCATACGCGGACAGCACGCGGTCTACCAGGCCGGCGACGGCGTCCTCGTCGGTGACATCGCACGCGTGGCCCAGCGCGGGCCGGCCGGCCTGGGCCGTCAGGCGCCCGGCTGCCTGCTCGCAGCGCTCCGCCGAACGGCTAGCGAGCACCACTGCCGACCCGGCTCGCGCGAGGGCGCCGGCTATCGCGAGCCCGAGGCCCGCCGAGCCGCCCGTGACGACCGATACCTGCCCTGCCCTCGGCGACGCCGCAGTCCAGTCTGCGGGGAAAGGGTTCCGGGATTCCTCAGTCACCCAGAAATACTCGCAGAACCGCATGCTCTCGCGCCGCTCGATTTCTGCCGTGGACCGTCGGCTCCGGGGGCGGCGGGCAGGACTTTCTTCATCTCTGACCCGGACGACAACCGGATGGGAGGCGCCGGCAACGACGGCGAGCACCTCACCGGGCAGCCCCTTACCTGCGAGATCCGGGCGCTGGCGGGGGACCGTCAGCCGACTGGGTCGCCGCAGCCCGCGGGGTCGTAGCCGGGGAGACTGGCAAGCTGGGCGAGCAGCCAGGGAGAAGTGAGCACCCGCAGGAGTCCGAGCACCTCCCGTGAGCCAAGGTGCTTGCCGGGCAGGACCAGGTCGAACCGCTCGGCCGCGAGCGGCACGAAGCCGAGCCCGTACGCGCGCGCGGCGGGCTCGCTCGCCACGCCCGCGTCGGCGAGGCCCGCGGTGACCGCCGACGCGACCTGCAGGTGACCGGCGGCGCGGGTGTCGTATCCGGGGAGCTCGGCCGGGTCGAGGCGCAGGCGCGTGCGCTCGCGATCGAGGACCCGCCGCGCCTCCGCGCCGGGCTCGCGGTTGACCAGGCGCAGCTTCCGGCTGGCTATCGCGTCCAGGCCGGTTACCGCGCCGGCCAGCTCCGGCCGTATCACCAGGCCTTCCCGCCAGGCGGTGAACCCGACGACTTCGGCGCCGCCAGGCAGCCGCCTCGCGGCGGCGGTGTTGTACCCGCCGCGCCCGTCGCGCAGGTGCACCCCCGCGGCGTGCACCAGGCCCGCGGCCGCCAGCCGCAGCGCCTCCTCGCTGCCGCAGGGCCACCAGGCGAAGGCGACCGGCGGATCGAGCAGGCTGAGCGGCGTGCCAAGCAGCGGGAGCGCCGGGTCGCACCCGGCGACGACGAGCGTCGGCCGCGGCGGCCCGATCGGCCGGACGGCGACCACCTCCGCTCCGGCGCCGGCGATGCCTGACTGGACGGCCTGTCCGCCTGCCGGGATGAAGCCCATGCCCGCGGCGGTGTCCCTGCGCAGCGGGAGTGCCACGAACTGGTCGCCGACCGGGGCGAGGACCACCCGCTCCTGACCGCCGGCCAGCGGCGCGACCGGGACCGCCGGAACCGGACGCGCGGGGTCACCGGGACCGAACAGCTCCTCCACGGTCATCCCGAGAGCCTGCGCCAAGGCCAGCGCGACCCGCAGCGACGGGTCCGAATGCCCGGATTCGACGGCCGACACCGCCTGCCTGCTGACGTCCGCCATGCCAGCCAGCTGCTGCTGTGAGAACCCGCGCGCCTGCCGCGCCAGCCGCAGGCGGGCGCCCGTCGCGCCAGGTGCCTCTGTCACGGCCACTCCTCATGTCGCAGGGCATAGGCAATGTAACGGATGGTAGGGCACCAGTGCGGCCGCCCGCGGCACGGCCTATCATCGCTGAACCATGGAGACCGAGATCATCCAGGTGCGCACCGGCGGGCGCGAGACGGTGCGGGACATCACAGGCGAGTGCGCGCGGTTCGCCATGTCGGCTTCGGGCGGCGGGGACGGGCTGCTGCATGTGTTCGTGCCGCACGCCACGGCCGGCGTGGCGCTGATCGAGCTTGGCTCGGGCAGCGACGATGATTTGCTCGCGACGCTCGCGGACCTGCTGCCGGCCGACGGCCGCTGGCGGCACGCGCACGGGTCGCCCGGTCACGGGAGGTCGCACGTGCTGCCGGCGTTCGTGGCGCCGTACGCCACGATCCCGGTGCTCGGCGGCAGGCTCGCGCTCGGGACCTGGCAGTCCGTCGCGCTGATCGACCTGAACGTGGACAATCCGGACCGCAGCGTGCGCCTGTCGTTCCTCGGCTGACCCAGCCCGCGAGACGAGAGCGGGAAGCGGAGTGGCCAGCAGGGGGCGGATGCGGATACCGTAGAGTGCCCGATCAGGTTATTTGTCCGCCGCCCGGTTTGCCGGCGCCGGGGTGCCGGCGGCTCACCTCCTGATTGCCCAGATGATGAGGTGATGACCACTATGGCCCGCATCGTTGTCATTGGCGATTTGATGACGGATACCGTGGCCCACGCGTCGCTGCCGCGCGCGCGCGGCAGCGACACCCCGGCGACGGTGACCATGCACGGAGGCGGATCCGGCGCGAACGTCGCCGCGTGGCTGGCGGCGGACGGCGCTGACGTGGCATTCGTCGGACGGCGTGGCGCCGACATCGCCGGCCGGAACCGCGACATGGAACTGATGGGCTACGGCGTTGACGCCAGGCTCGTGATGGACCCGGAGCGGCCAACCGGGACGTGTGTCGTCATGGTGACGCACAAGGGCGAGCGGACGATGCTGTCCGACCCGGGCGCGAACGCCGCGCTGTCCCCCGACGACCTGCCGCACGACCTGTTCGTGCCCGGCGCGCACCTGCATGTCTCCGGGTACACGCTGCTCGCCGACGGGTCGCGCGCCGCGGCGCTCGCGGCGCTCGACTTCGCGCGGCGCGCGGGGATGTCGGCGTCGGTGGACGGCGCCTCGGCGGCGCCGCTCGAGCGGACGGGCGCCGAGCCGTTCCTCGAACTGTCCAGCAACGCGGTGCTGCTGTTCGTCAACACCACGCAGGCCAAGGTGCTGACGGGGCGGGACGACCCCGAGCAGGCCGCCCGGGTGCTCACCGCCTGGTACCCGCAGTTCGTGATCAAGCTCGGCGCGGACGGGGCGCTGTTCTACGCCAACGGCCGCCCCCCGGTGCGGGTGCCCGCTCCCCCGGTCGAGCGCGTGATCGACGGAACGGGCGCGGGCGACGCGTTCATCGCCGGATTCCTTCCGGCGTGGCTGGACAAGAAACCGCCGGCCGAGGCCCTCGGCGGCGGCTGCCGGCTCGCCGCGCACGCGCTCAACCTGATCGGCGCCAGGCCAGTCCTGTAGCGGCTGCCGCACGAGGAGCAGTAAGAACCTGCACTCGCCCAGGTTATCGCCGAGATCACCGCGACATTGGGTCAGGAGTACACCGGTGTGGAGGTGCACGGTGTAGTCCTACCAGTTGCCATCGATCGAGGGGCAGAGCCGAGGACCCGGTCCCGCGGTCAGCGGCCCTGGTCGTGGCGCAGGAGCCAGCCGTGACCAGATAGCCGCATAAGACGAAGACTTTTCGACATGCCTGGCGTTCGGGCTTTCCTGGCAGCCGCAACGCCGGACATCTGTCCGGCGCCTGCGCGGCGCGAAGTCCCGTGCCGCTAGCACCTGAGGGGACCCGCCGCTTTCAGCGCAGGGCCGCCGCGCCGGCACTGCCCGTCATGCGCCGCGCCCGGATCACGCCATCGGCCGGTCACGCGCCGCCCGCCACGCGCCGCCCGCCACGCTGCGCGCGCCACGCGCTGACCGCACGGCACACGGCGAAACCCCGCCGCCGGCTGACAACGTGAAACATCGCGGCTGCCCGGGAGGCTGTCGCCCGGCTTCCCGCCCGGGTCTTGCCGGGCCGGCCGCCTGGCACCTGCCCGCCCGCGGTCCGGTCCGCCGCCCGCGGCCGCCGCGGCCGCC
>DAHVAN010000362.1 GCA_027314595.1 Actinomycetota bacterium
CGGGGCGGGCGGCCGGCACCGCCGCCCCGTTCCCGCGAGCCTTCCGCAAAGCGCGCCCGCGCTCGTGCTCGCCGTTCCCGGCGCCGATACGGATCTTGCCTCGGGGCCCGCCGGCGAGCTCGCCACGGTGCTGCGCATCGACAACCCGGCGGTCGACGTGCGGGCCGCGCGCATCGACGGCGGAGGGCCCGGCGACCCGTCTGACATCCGTGCCGTGCTCGCGGACGCCGCCGCACAGCGCCCGGCCGGCAGCCCGTGCGCCGTGGTCGTGCCGCTGATCGCCACGCCCAACCCGCCGCTGACCCGCAGGCTGCGCGAGGCGATCGCCGCCAGCGAGGTGAACGCCGTCGTCAGCGGCTTCGTCAACTCCAACGCGCTCATCGCCGAAGCGCTGCATATCCGGCTCGCGGAGGCGGGCCTGGCGCGCGCGGACCGGGTGCGGCTGTTCAGCATCGTCACCGCCGCGGACGGCATACTCGTCGCGACCGTGGGCGGCCCGGACGCCGCCGCGGCGGCCAACGTGACCTCGGTGCTGCTCGCGGCCAGGCTCGCGCTGCCTGTCATCCCCGCGTCCATGGACAGCGCGCCGTCCCTGCAGGAAGGCGCGATGCGCCTGAAGGAGATGGGCGTGAGCCGCCTCGCCGTCGCCCCGTGCTTCATCGGCCCGGAGGCCAGCAAGAGCGACCTTGACGCGATCGCGGCCGGGGCAGAGTGCGCCGCACCGCTCGGCGCGCACGGGAACATCGCGAAGCTCACCGCTCTGGCCTACGGCCAGGCCATCAGCGAGCTGGAATTCCCCGAAGAGCAGGTGTAGCCGCCGCTACGCCCGTAACGCCCGGCACATAATCATGGCTTTGTGACCGTTATCGATCAACATCCCAATCTATGCAGTCGCTCAGAACTTTATATGAAACCCTAAGCGGGCTCATTGGAACTTGCCGCCGGGCGATCATACGCGTCCCGGCCGTCGCCGCACGCCTCCCACGATCGGAGAGCCCGCATGAGGGTCAGAGCCTATCTTTGCGCGGCGGTCATCGCGCTGGCCGGGACGCTCGCCACGGTCCAGCTGGCATCGCCGGTTCCGGCGCGCGCCGGCGCGCACCCGAGCGCCGCCGGCCGGGTCAGCCCCATGGACGAGACCACCGCCTCGCAGAACCTCCTGCGAAACGGGTGGGACCCCAACGAGCCGGGCCTGAGCCCGGCGATCGTCTCTGGCGGCAGCTTCGGACAACTCTTCGACACCCAGGTGAACGGCCAGGTCTACGCGCAGCCGCTCGTGGTGGACGACACGAGCACCCAGACAAGCAGGGTGATCGTCGCCACGGAAAACAACTGGGTCTACAGCCTGGACGGCTACACGGGCGCGGTCAAATGGTCGCGGTACCTCGGCCCGTCCTGGCCGGCGAGCGTGAACCACTGCGCCGACCTGACCCCGGACATCGGCGCCACGAGCACGCCGGTCTACGACCCCTCCACCGGAGTCCTGTACCTGACCGCGGTCGTCAACGAGGGGCCGACCCAGTACCAGCCGGACGTCTACCTGTTCGCGATCAACGAGCAGACAGGCGCCGTCGACTGGCGGGTCCCGATCAAGGGCGCGCCGGTGAACGACCCGGGCCGCCCCTTCAACTCGCTCACCGAACGGCAGCGGACGAGCCTGCTGCTGCTCGGCGGCTCGATCTACATGGGATTCGGCTCGTACTGCGACTACTCGCCCTACGTCGGCTACGTGGTCGGGGTGAACACGACCACGAAGGCGCTGACCATGTGGACCGACCAGGCGGGACTGACCGACGAGCAGGCCGGCATCTGGATGGGCGGCAGCGGCCTGATGTCCGACGGCCCGGGCCGGATCTTCCTTGTCTCAGGCAACGGGGTCTCCCCCGCCGCCGGGCCGGGCACGTCGCCGCCCCCCGAACTCGGCGACTCCGTGGTGCGGCTCGGCGTGGGACCCAGCGGCACGCTCTCGGCCCAGGACTTCTTCAGCCCTGCCAACGCACCCACGCTTGACGTCAACGACCAGGACTACGGCTCGGGCGGAGTGGTCGGGCTGCCCTTCGGCACCAGCACGTACCCGGACCTGCTGCTCGCCGCCGGCAAGGACGGCCGGGTGTTCATGCTGAACGCGAACTCGCTCGGCGGGCGGGAGACCGGCCCCGGCGGCACCGACAACCCGGTGAGCATGAGCGGCCCCTACGGCGGGGAATGGGGGCGGCCGGCCGCGTTCGCCGGGGCCGGCGGCGACGACTTCGTCTACTACGTCGGCTCGTACGACAGCATGCGCGCCCTGCAGTTCAACGGCTCAAGCCCGTCGGCGCCGACGCTGACAGACGTCGGCAACAGCACCGTAACCTTCGGCTACACCTCGGGTTCGCCGGTTGTCACCTCCAACGGAACCGACCCGTCTTCCGCCGTCGTGTGGGAGGTCTACTCGCCCAACGAGCACGGGACCAGCGGGCCAGGCAAGGGTGGCATCCTCGAGGCGTACGACGCCATGCCGCAGGGCGGCCAGCTCAAGGAAATCTGGTCGGCGCCGATCGGTACCGCCGCCAAGTTCACCGTCCCGGCCACCGACAACGGCCGCGTCTACGTCGGCACCAGGGACGGGACAGTGCTCGGCTTCGGCAGCCCGAGCACCGCGCCGGTCCAAGCGCCCACCACCGCCTTCGGCCAGGACCCGCTCGGCACGGCGAAGACCGCGACGGTCAACGTCACCGTGCCCGCCACGGCCGCCACGGTCACCATCACCAAGGTCAGCATCGCGTCCACGAGCATCGACGTCCCGTTCGCGGCGGGAACTCCGGCTCAGTCGGGAAAGCCCGTCACCCTGCCCGTTACCCTTGGCGCCGGGCAGACGCTGAGCGTCCCCGTGACGTTCAGGCCCGGCAGTCCTGGCGGCTTCACCGCCTCGCTGGTGGTGGCGACCAAGACCCCGAACTTCCCCACGGTCTCCTTCCCGCTCAACGGCGACGGCACCCGGGCCGGCCTGTACGCCTCGCAGACCGCACTGCCGTTCGGGACGGTGCCGGTGGGCTCGAGCAGGCCACTGCCTACCGACATCATCAACGGCGGCACCAGCACGGAGAAAGTGAGCGCCGTGACAGGCGCCACGGCCCCGTTCGGCATAACCGGCATCGCCAGGAACACCTCGATACCGCCGGGCGGGTCGGTGACCGTCACCGTGACCTTCAGGCCTACGGTGGCAAGGACCAGCACCGGCACGATAACGGTCACCGGCACCGGCCCTGGCACCAGCGCGAAGCTGACGCTGACCGCCAGGAGCGTGGCCGGCCGGGGCGTGCTCACCGCGCCCGCGACGGTCAGCTTCGGGCGGGTGCCTCTCGGGCAGTTCGCATCACGGAACGTGACGATCGATAACACCGGTAACCTTCCGGTCACGATCACCCGGTTCACCGCGCCGGCCGTGCCGTTCGGCACTCCCGCGCCAGTCACCGCCGGACTGACCCTCACCCCAGGAGTCGGCATCCAGCTGCCTGTCACGTACGCTCCGCAGAGCCTGGGCATGGTGACCGGGAAGTACCAGATCACCTACCGTGACGGCCGGAGTCCCGCGAAGACGCTGACGATCCTGGCCTGGGGCAACGGCACGGCGCCGGCGTCGGGCGTCGCTGTGCCGTCCCCTGGCGGCGGCTGGACGTTCAACGGCAGCGCCCAGATGAGCGGCACGACCCTGCAGCTCACCCCGGCCAGGAAGGACCAGGCAGGCTCCGCCGTCTACTACCAGCCGATGGCGAGCAACGGGCTCAACGCGCGCTTCACGGCACGGCTGTCCGGCGGCAACGGCGCGGACGGAATGACGTTCGCGCTGCTGAACCCGGCTTCCTCGTCCGTCTACTCGGCTGGCGGCGACGGCGGGATGTTCGGGTTCGGCGGCCTGTCCGGCGTCGCGGTGGTGCTCGGCACGCACAAGGACGCCGGGGATCCTTCGGGCAACTTCGTGGGCATCGCCACCGGCACCGCCCACGGCCACCTCGTGTTCGCGGCCACCTCGACGAAGGTGCCGAACCTGCGGGCGCGGCCGGTCACCGTCGGCGTGCTGGCCTCCGGCGGCAGGATCTCCGTGTGGGTGGACGGGAAGCAGTACCTGGCCGCGGCCGTCAAGCTGCCTGCCGGGGTGCTCCCGGCGTTCACCGCCGGCACCGGGGTGGAGTACGACATCCACGCGGTCTACGGAGTGACGCTGTATTCGGGTGCGGTGGCCGCGCCGCCGCCCGGCGGCGGGTGGTCCTACAACGGATCGGCGCGGATGGCAGGCTCAGCCGCCGTTCTCACCCAGCCGGTCACCTACCAGGCCGGATCCGTGGTGTACCCGCGGCCGGTCGAGAGCAACGGCCTGCACGCGCGGTTCAACATCGAGCTCGGCGGCGGCACGGGCGCCGACGGCCTGACGTTCGCGCTGCTGAGCCCCCCGGCGAGCGCGACGTCGCTCGGCGCCAACGGCGCTGGGCTCGGGTTCACCGGGCTGTCAGGGGTGGCGCTCACTTTCGCCACGTTCGAGACGCACAAGAACCCGTTGACCAGCTTCGCCGCCATCGTGACGGGCGCGAACGGGACGCTCACCTACCGGCAGTACGCGATGGAGATCGGCCAGTTGCGCAGTGGCACGCACGACGTGTCTGTGACTGTGCAAAACGGCGTGCTGCTCGTGTACTTCGACGGCCAGCAGGTGCTGCAGTACGCGGTGTCGCTGCCGCCCTCGGTCCTGCTGGCGTACACCGGGGGCACCGGCGCTCTCACGGACTACCACATCGTGCGGAACGCGGCCATCTCGGCGGCAGGATGGTGAGCCGCCAGGGACCGCCGGGGCTGGACTGGGGGCTGACGGGGCCACGGGGGCCGGATGTGACCTTCGGGGCGAGAAAATCAGGACATGCGGGCCGGTTCTTCCCAACCATCTCCTCCACCGGAACGTCTCGTGAGATGGCACACTGTGCGCAGGCCCAGGGGAGGGAACATGCGTAAGGGACTGAGGGCGCTGAGCCTGCTCATGGGGACGGCGACCGCCGCCGCGCTGATGATCCCGCTCGCGGCGGGCACGGCGAGCGCGGGCGACAGCCCGGTGGGCTTCTACTACGGTACGGACAGCTGGCCGGTGACGGTTACCGGCAGTGCGCCTTACCACGAGCCCGTCATCGGCGGCGGCTACGGCGGTTACATCGGCATGGCAGGGAACTGGGCACGCACCCAGGGGTGCCGGACCGGCAGCTTCCTCGCGTTCTCGGCGGCCAACAGCGCTCAGGCCAACCTCAACTACACCAAGTACCGCATCGGTATCGGCACCGGGGTGTACTGGTACATGGGCGGCCCAGGCGTCGACCCGCACTGGAACGGGACCGCTGCCGAGGCCGCCAGATGGGGCGCGCAGCAGGCCGCATGGGCGCTGGCGGCCATCCAGAAGCTGCATGTCACCTACCCCGTGGTGTGGGCCGACATCGAGATGCCGCAGATCGCGCCCGCGCCTGACAACGGGTGGAACGCGGCCTACACCTCGCCGTGCAGCGGGGTCGTCCGGGCCGGCCACGCCCACACCCCGGCGAGCGTCGACCGGGCCGAGTTCAACGCCTTCGCCGCCTACATCACCGGGCACTCCAGGTACCACGTCGGCGTGTACTCGTCGGCACAGGTCTGGACGACGATCTTCGGGACCGGCACGGCGTCCCTGATTCCCAACACCTACGAGTGGACCTACTGGCCCGAGACCTCGCGCCTGTCCAACGCCCCTGTCGGGTGGTGCCTGCGCGGCGGGGCCGGCTGCGCCCAGTTCTTCGGCGGGCAGACCTCGGCGAGCAAGTACGCGCTGATGTGGCAGTGGTCCGGCGGCGGCGGGATCACCAATGGCGTGGGGGACTTCGACCAGATCGACTTCGCCCGGATGCGGTAGCCTGACGCCGGCCGGAGCGGCCCGGCGCCAGTCACCCGGCGCCAGTCGCCCGGCGCCGGCAGGCGTTATTCGGCGTCGGCGAGCAGCGGGTCCAGGCGTACGGAGGGGTTGTCGCGCGTGATGGCGTTCAGCCGCCACTTGTCGGCGAACAGCGCGAGCAGCGCTCCGTCAAGCCTCCTTGTCAGCACCTCCGCGCCGCGCAGGCCCGCCAGCGCGGCCGCGCCGCCGGCATCGGTGAGCCGCGCCAGGGAGTAGTCGAGACGGTCAAGCTCGGAACGGGCGCCGAACTCGTGCTCGAGCCGGTGCAGCACCACGTCGAACTGCAGCGGCCCGACGGCGGCGAGCACCGGCGCCTGGTCCCCGCGCAGCTCAGAAGACAGCACCTGCACGACGCCCTCGGTGTCCAGCTGGTCGATGCCGCGGCGGAACTGCTTGAACTTGCCCGCGTCCTTGCACCGCACCACGGCGAAGTGCTCGGGCGCGAACGACGGGATCGGCGGGAAGGCCACAGGCACGTCGGCGAACAGCGTGTCGCCCGGCCGCAGCGCGGTGGCGTTGACCAGGCCGATCACGTCACCGGGGAAGGCGACGTCCACGGTCTCCCGGTCCTGGCCGAACATCGCCTGCGCGTATTTCGTCGCGAACGGCCGGCCGGTGGCGGCGTGGGTGAGCACCATGCCGCGCTCGAACCGCCCCGAACACACCCGGACGAACGCCACCCGGTCCCTGTGCGCCGGGTCCATGTTGGCCTGCACCTTGAACACCAGCCCGGAGAACGGCGCGTCGACCGGACGCGCCACCTTGTCCACGGACAGCCGCGGCGCCGGCTCGGGGGCCAGCGACCGCATGGCGTCGAGCAGCCTGCGCACGCCGAAGTTCGGCAGCGCCGCCCCGAACAGCACCGGTGAGGACTCGCCAGCCAGGAACGACGGCATGTCCACCGTGGCGCCGATCTCGTCGAGCAGCGCCAGTTCGTCGGCCGCCACCGAGTACGCCTCACCCTCGCGGTCCAGCGCGTCCGCCGCGGAGAAGCAGTGCTCGAGCGCCCGTTCGGCGCCGCCGGGCATCCTGGTGTAGGCGGTGTACTCCCCGCTGGCCCGTTCGATCAGCCCGCGGAAGTCACCCGCCACCCCGACCGGCCAGTTCACCGGCGTCGGGCGCAGCCCGATCCGCTGCTCGATCTCGTCAAGCAGCTCGAGCGGCTCACGCCCCGGCCGGTCCCACTTGTTCACGAAGGTCACGACGGGCACGTGCCGCGACCGGCAGACGTCGAACAGCTTGAGCGTCTGCGGCTCGAGGCCCTTGGCCGAGTCGAGCAGCATGATCGCGCAGTCCACGGCCTCGAGCACCCGGTAGGTGTCCTCGGAGAAGTCCGCGTGTCCCGGCGTGTCGAGGAGGTTCAGCACCGCGCCGTCGTACTCGAACCGCAGCGCCGCCGACGTGATCGAGATGCCGCGGTCGCGTTCCATCGCCATCCAGTCGGAGGTGACACCGCGCCGCCCCGCCTTGCCGTGCACCGCGCCGGCCTGGTTGATGGCGGAGGCGTGCAGCGCAAGCGCCTCGGTCAGCGTGGACTTGCCCGCGTCCGGATGACTGATCACCGCGAAGGTCCTGCGGCGTGCCGCCTCCGCGCGGACGCCAGCGTCCGACGCGAGTCGTCCTTCAATGTCCGTCACCGACACGGCGGCAGTTCTCCTTACTCAGCGCGACGCCCGCACGAGGTTACCCTGATCTTTCCCCGGAGCCCCCAACGTGCTGGCAATCAAATCAATTCCCCCGAACGGATCCGTGGCTCCCCCGCACCGCCCGCCTGACTGCCGGCCGCCGGCCAGCGCCAAGGAGCGGATAGGGTCAGTGAACGATGGCCAGGTACACATCGCCGGACGAGGACAGTGGCCGGTGGGCAGGCTTTGAGTTCCGCGACGGCGACATCGTGATCAGCACGCGGTCCAAGGCCGGCACCACCTGGGTGCAGATGATCTGCGCGCTGCTGATCTTCCAGACGCCCCAGCTCGAGGAGCCTCTCGGCTGGTACTCCCCGTGGCTGGACAGGCTGACCCACCCGAAGGAGGAGATCTTCGCCCGTCTGGAGTCCCAGCGGCACCGCCGGTTCATCAAGACGCACACGCCGCTGGACGGGATCCCCGTCGACCCGCGCGCCACCTACATCGTCGTGGGCCGGCATCCGCTCGACACGGCGGTCTCCCTCTATTACCAAGGCCAGAACATCAACCGAGCCCGGCAGCGGCAGCTGACCGGAGAAGTCACCGGGCAGCCGACGCCGGCCGAGCCCCGCGGTCCGCGCAAGCCGGCCCGGGAGTGGCTGCTGGGCTGGATCGGCAACGAGGCCAGCGCCCACGAGCAGATGGACTCGATGCGCGGAGTGCTCTGGCACTATTCGGATGCGTGGGAGCGGCGCCGCGCGCCGAACATCGTGCTCATGCACTACGCCGAACTGTCCGCCGACCTCGACGGCCAGATGCGCCAGCTCGCAGACCGCCTGAACATCGCGGTTACCGAGTCAGCCTGGCCCGCTCTGGTCGAGGCGGCCACCTTCGCCAGCATGCGCGCGGGAGCCGAGAGGATCACCGGCCCTGGCCAGATACTGAAGAGCGCGCCGGCCTTCTTCCGCCGCGGCACCTCCGGCGCGGGTCGCGAGCTGCTGACCGAGGACGAGCTTGCTCACTATTACGCCCGGGCGGCGGAACTGGCCCAGCCAGACATGCTGCGCTGGCTGCACCGGCCCTGACGCGCACGAACAAGCCGAACAACGTGATGGACGGCCAGCGTGCATTCCGGCTGATTACCGGTTTCTCCTGCCGTACATACGTATGAATATGAGCGCGATCAGCACAATGACGACGATCACGAACACGCCAGCACCGGAGAAATCATGATTCGGCCCGCGGGCGATGATCGCGACACCGGTCAGCATTATCGTTCTCCTGCCAAGTAGCCGCAGGGTGGCGGGCCCCAGGGTGTCACGATACGTCTTCAAACACCGGGCCGTCTACTACTGGTGGTGCCCGCGCCGCTCGGATCCGCCTAGGGTCCCTGCTCGGCAGCCCGTAGCCTGGAGGTCAGCGGGTCCTCAGCCGACAAGCAGGATCATTGCTTTCCAGCATCGCGGCCTCGCGGATCAGCACGCCGTCTTCGAGGAACGCCCCGCGGGAGAAGTAATGCGAGCAGATGCGCACGAACGCCAGCCTCGCGTCGTCCACCCGGTCGCTGTAGGCGCCAGGGCTCCCGTTGACCTCCTGTGAGATAACCGCGTCTTCCCAGGCCACCCACTCGGCCGCAGCCCGCGAGCGGACCTCGATATCGGGGTCCTCCATCATCTGGGAGTAGGCCGCGAGCAGACCCTCGACCGGCGGTGCGCTGTCAGTCGGCAGGCGGTACGTGCCGGCCAGGGCGGGGAAGCCACGGAACCGGGCCCACGCCTCGGGAAAGAACCGGCCGACGCCACGGTAGAGCCAGTCGATCTCCACCCGCCTGGTCGACGTCACGCTGGTCATGAGCATCCCGCTGACCCGTTCCGGGTACCGCTCCGCGTACGCCAGCGAGAGCGTCACCCCCCACGACCCGCCGCGCAGCAGCCACTTGTGCACGCCGAGATGCTCGCGCAGCCGCTCCATATCACTGAGCAGGTGCCCTGTCGTGTTCAGGCTCATGTCGGCCGCCGGGTCGCTTGCGTGCGGGCGGCTGCGGCCGCAGTTGCGCTGGTCGAAGAGGATGATCCGGAACCGTTCCGGATCGAACGACCTGCGGTTTCCCGTCGTGCATCCCGACCCCGGCCCGCCGTGCACGATCAATGCCGGCACGCCCTCGGGGTTACCGCTGCTCTCCCAGTAAACGAGGTTCCCGTCGCCGGTATCCAGCAGGCCGGTCTCATAGGGCTCGATATCCGGATACCTGGGCATGCACGAGATCTTACGCACCGGTCAGCGCGCTGACAGCCGATGCTGGCGGCGGCATCGCGTCGCTACGCGGACAGGCACGGCACTTGAGCCTGATCGCCATGGTCCAGGGGTGGCTCATGCGCAGGGCGGGGGACTACTCGGCGCGCTAGCCGGAAGGCGACGGCGAGGAATCCCGGCGACTGCTTACCGAGTCCGCGCTGCGCACTTCGCCTGACGAACCGCGCAGTTAGCCGGTTAGCCGGCCGCGGATCGTGTCGCGAGGGCCTCGCAGCCCGCTACCTGCCTTCGCGCACGAGAGCGTCAAAGTTAGCCTCAAGCGCCCGGCCGCGGTGGAACCCCCGTTCGACGATGAGGGTGACCCCTTCCGGGCGTCCTCCAGGTCAGCCTCGGTCGCGACGGCGAGCAAGGCCTGAAGATCCAACTGGTCCTGTAGCCGGCGGTCACAGGTTCCCGGGCGGCACGGTTGCTGGTTTCCGCTGGTCAAGCGGCACAGGATGCGCAACGGCGTCGATAACCCCGTTACGGAATTGCGGCTTTCATCGCGTGCGGTAAGCGTCGGCGCGGTGCGTGACGGAGGTGATGATGATCGTGACCTGCTCGTCCTCGATCAGGTACAGCACCCTGTATTCGCCCCTGCGCGCCGAGTACTGCGGCGCGAGCGGCTCAAGGAGCGGCTTGCCGACGCGGTGCGGGTTCTCCGCCAGCGGGCCGTGGATGAACTCCCAGCACGCGGCCGAGATCTTCTCGGGCATCCGCTGCAGCGCCCGCACTGCCGCCGGGCGCAGCACGACCACGTAGCTCACCGCGCCCGCTTCCCGCGTGCCGTGATGAGGGCGTCCAGTGTCGCCATGCAGACGGGGTCCGGCAGTCCGCGGGCGTGCATGTCGGCTACCACGTCCGCGTCGTCGCCGATATCGACCCCCTGCGCCCGGGCGGCCATGATCTTCTCCATCTCGGCGGCCGTGACATAGCGGCCCGCCGCGGAGTCCGCCTTCGACTGCGCGACGTCCTGCATCGCGGCCGCGTCGGCGAGCACGTCAAGCGTCTCCATGATCGACTCGAAGTCCTCGTCGGAGATCATCCAGACCACCGGCACTCCGTTGCGGGTCACCAAGACCCGCTGGTGGGTAGTGACAGCCTCATCGACGAGCGCCGAGAAGTTCTGCCGGGCCTCGGCAACAGGAACAGTCGTCATGTACAGAATTCTAGCGCACGACTTGTCCGCCGGCGAGCGGTAGCCAATCCCCGCCGCAGCCCGCACGAGCGCAGCGCCAGCTCACTGGGCCGGCAGGCCTGCGCCCACCATCGCGAGCACATGCTGAGCCTGGTGATGAACCTCTAGGGCATGCGGAGCCGCTCGATGACGGGAGCGAATTCCTCGGCGAACGGCGCGTGCACGCTGTAATAAGTGAAGCCGTAGCGTTCCCGGTTGGCCGCGATCTGGGCGGCCATCTCGTCCACCGTCCCGAATAGCAGGAACGGCGTCTGCAGGATTTCTTCCACCGACAAGCCCTCGTCCGGGTCCCTCGCCAGTTCCTCCGCGACCGCCCGGCGGTCGCCGGTCACCTTGACGAGCTGGACTAGGACGTTCCACTCGACGTCAGCAGCTCGGCCGCCGGCCTGCGCGCGGGCGAACCTGACCGCCTCGTCGGCCTCCCGCGCCGAGCACAGCCGGAGCGTGCCCGGCGGCTTGCCCCGCGCCTGCTTGGCCCCGGCGATCCCGATGATGCTGGCGTGCCGCGCGGCGACCCGCAGCACGCGCTCGCCGGTGCCCGCAACGATGAGCGGCGGGCCGTAGCCGCCGAACCCTGCCTTCTGCACGGGGACCAGCGGCCTGGTGCCGAAGTGCTCCTCGGTCGCGCGGCGCTGCTCGTACCCGCCCGCAGCGAAGATCCGCCCGATCTCCTCGACGGCCCGCTGAAGTCGCTCGGTGCGGGCGGCGAATCCCTCCCAGGGAATGTCGGCCGCGTCGAACTCCCACTTCATGTGCCCGGACCCGAGGCCGACCTCAAGCCGCCCGTCTGTGAGCACGTCGGCAGTCGCGATCTCCCGCGCGAGCAGCGCCGGGTTCCAGAATGGCACGTTGAGCACCAGCGTCCCGAGCCTAAGCCGGCTGGTGGCCTGCGCGGCGGCCACGATCATAGGGAACGGCGCGTAGCTCCCCACGTGATCAGCGGCGAACAGCGTGTCGTACCCGAGTTCCTCGACCCTCCGGCTGTAGGCGACGAAGTCGGCCCGCGACGTGATTCCGAAGATGTTGGTAGAGAACCGGAACCCCTCAGGTGTGCCCATGACCGCACCTTACTGATGATCTCGTGACTGCCGCCGCCCACGCTGCCGACGGCAGCGAGCCTGCGCCTGGTGTCAGCTAGCAAAGGCCTACCGGACGACTGCCGATTTCCGCTGGTCAGGAGACATATGATGCGCACCTGTACCGACAACCCGGTAACGGAATTGAGACGCTCATTGCCAGCGGGGCGCGGCCGCTGGATCGGCAGGAGATTGACCTTGCCGGTAACAGGATGCCGGTGTAGAGGTCCGCCGGAGTGAGCAGCCGTATGTCGTTTGAGCGGGCGGCCTCGTCGGTGAGCTCGGGGCTGAACCCGGCGCCGCTGAAGCACAGCAGCCGGGCCGCTGCCGCACCCCGGCGCCCCTGCGCGGTCAGCAGCCCGCGAATGTGGCGCAGGCGTTCCAGGTGCCCCATGCCCATCGTCTCGTGCCACTTCACCTCGCCGATGGCCAGGAGCGCCTCCCGGTCATCGGTGCCGGTCCCGAAGACGGCGACATCGACCTGGCAGGTCTTCTTGTTGCCCGGGTCGTTCACCGTGCCGGACTCGACGCGCGCCGGGAAGCCGCCGACGGTGTCCTCGGGAGCGAAGTACCTGGTCCAGTGCCGGCATAGCTGCTCGAAGTGCGGTCCGAGCACGTTGGCGGTGAACCGGGGTTCGCTCCGTGCCCACAGGCGCGCGGAGGTCCTGGTATGCGCTAGATCGGACCAGATCGGCCGCATCACCGCGTGGTAGAAGGTGATGAGGGGCTCGGCGACCTCGTAGTTCGACTGGTTGTCACGGAACGCGTCAGGCCGCCGGTGGACGAGACCGCAGTCCATGAGCACGTTGAGCGGGTGGGCCAGGTCGCCCGATTTCCGGCCGGTGTAGGTGCCGATGGCGCCCCTGGTCGTGTTCCCGGCCGCGATGGCGGCGAGGACCGAGTGGTAAAGGCCGAGGTCGTGCAGTTCAGACTCGGCGGCCAGGAGGTAACGAGCCTCGCGGAACAGCGGGCTCGCCGGGTTGAGGACGGTCCGCTGGATCCAGCCGTCGAAGTCGCCGGCGTCGGCGGGCGTGTCGTCCCGGGCGAATTCACGCCGGTACGCGGGCGTGCCGCCGACGACGGCATGGACCTTGACGGCCAGCACCGGGTCCGTGACATTCCAGAACCGCGCGGCTAGCTGGTAATCGAGCGTCGGGACGACGAGTTCAAGCCCGGCGCGTCCGCGCAGCGGCGCGTTCCCGGCGAGGAGCGTCCCCATGAAGGTCATGGCCGACCCGCAGAGGAGCAGACGGCTGCGGCTGCCCTCGCGCTCGGCCCGGCGCGGCGCGATCGCATTCTGCAAGGTAGACGGCAGCCCCGGGTTCGCCCGGGCCAGATAGGGAAACTCGTCGATCACCACGGTGACCGGACGATCTGTGCCGATCGCCAGCAGCGCGTCGAAGACCTCGTGCCAGTTGTCGAAGCGCAGCGCCGACGGCACCTTGAGATATGCCCCGAGCGCGGCACCGATCTGCTGGAGAGACTCGCCGTCCGTCGCCTCGTCGGCGGCAAAGTAGAAACCCCCGGTCGCCTCGCACAGCGCGCGCAGCAAGAAGGTCTTCCCCTGACGACGCCGCCCGGAGACGACCCCGAGGGTCGCACCTGGCCGCTGGTCGCACGCGAACGCGGCAAGCTCCATCCACTCGACGTCACGATCGAACATGTCGCCGGGCTTGTCCGGGAACCCGTCATCCAAAGCTCTCATAACTCGACCTATCATAACTCGACTTATGAGGGCTTCAACGCTACATCTGCCGGTGCGGTGATTCCCCGGACCTGTCAGGAGCAGTGGGCTGCGGGTCTTAGGTTGCGCGGCGACGCGCTCGGACAGGCGCGGATGGGCGCGGCAGCTCAGGGGCTGCCGGGCGGCACGCTATCGGTTTCCGCTGGTCAGAAGGCATAAGATGGGCAACGGTGCGGGGAACCTCGTTACGGAATTGAGACACTCGCTACCGCTAGGGTACGGTCGCTGGATCGGCAGGAGATTGACCTAGTCCAATGTCGCGGTGCGACGCTCCCAGGAAACCGCCAGGCATGGCCTGCTGCCTGTTCTAGGCGCCCGCGGCCGACTTCCTGGATATCCCTGACCGGCTGGACTGCCAGGTCAACGTTGACGGGTTGAGCCCAAAGAGCGCCGCGGTTGCTGGCATGCTTAAGGGCTATGCCGACGAGCGAGCACAAGGTAACGCTACGGCTGACATTTCGCGATGGGGGCGAGACGGTCGTCGCGGAAGTCACCGGTCCCGCCGTGCCGGAGAATGGACTGCAGGTCTTCGGCGACTTGGTGCTGCTCGCGCTGGAGCAGCATGCGGATAATGCGACAGAGGCAGCGAGTGGCCTGATCGGCCCGCTCAGCTCAGGGAGCGGGCTTGGGAAGGCGACGATGTCCTAGCGGACCAGCTCGGCGCATTGCTCGCAACAGGTGTCATTCCCGACCTTAGGCCGCTTGCGGTGAGCCTTGATGAGCTGGCCGGCGTCCTCGAAGGCGACCCGCTACAAGGCGGGGGGCGGATCGAGCTGGCGACGGGGCAGGTCTGGCCGGATGCCGCCCTCGAATGCCAAGGCGCGCTGAGCGAGGAGGAAGAGGACGAGCTGGAGGACCCGGGCAAGTGGCTGTGGGTGCACTGCGAGGGTTCCAGGGACGGGTACCGGGATATGGAGCGGTTCACCGGGACTGTGCCCGATCCGGGCCAGGCCGACCGGCTTGCCATCGCCATCACCGGACGAGGGGCGTTCCGCCGGTTCAAGGATGTCCTGGCGCGGCGGCCCGGGGAACTCGAGCGGTGGTACGCGTTCTCCGCTGAGCGTCAGTACGGGCGGGCGCGGGCCTGGCTCGCCGACGCCGGTTACTACGTCAGAAAATCTGCTATCTGAGACCTGAACACCCGTGTTGAGCCCGTGCCAGGGTGCCGCGCTACACTGCCCGTGCCGTTCCCGTGCGCGTGGGCTACGCGCTCCCGCCGTCTGCTCGGTGCTCCAGCCCGACGATGGCCGTTCCACCTGGCGCACGGGTACCTGATGGGATCCCGTTCTCCAGGGATCGCCGCGCGGATGGGAAACGGGCAATCATCGGCGGCCTTGCGGTCGCCACGCGAGCGGCCCCCGGTTCACGCAGGACGTAGGCTTCGCGGTCTCGGTCGCTGACGACGCCGAGGCGGAGGACATCATTCACCGTAGGTCCGTGCGCGGCTACGCCGGGCGTGCCAGCACACCCACTCCAGCCGATGGCAAGGACAGGACGGCGTTGCTGTCGACTCACGGCTGCCGGGCGGCACGTTTGCCGCTCCCGCTGGTAAGGCAGCGTGGGATACGCACGGCACCGGCAACCGCTACTGAATTGCGGCTTTCATTTTCGGATGCGACCACACCGGTCGGCCAGGCTGACCGCTCGTCCGCCAGTATCTGGCCCGGTACCGTGCACCTTGTCCCCCTCAGGTGATTTGCGGCATGATCTCCGCCGCGATCCAGCTCTTCGCCTCAGCTCCGTGGCAAGGAGCGGTGCTCCCAGAGTGCTGAGACGGGCAGGGCGTAGATGTTGTCGCCGAACGATCCGGCGGCGCTGCCAAGGTGCAAGACAACTCCCGCGGTCATCCGATCGCCCAGTTTGCCCTTGAGCCAGCGCAGGTGCCTGGCGTCACTGGCCGTGGGTGAGGCTGATGCCTTTACTTCTACCCCCGCGAGCTTGCCGTCGGGGCCTTCGAGCAAGAAGTCCACCTCAGCACCCTCCCGGTCACGCAGGTGATAAACGGCGAAACCAGAATCGCTGGCAGTCTGGAGTTTCATGAGCTCCGACAGCACAAAGGTCTCCACCAGGTCGCCCAGGGCGGGATGTCCGGGCGAACGCAGGGTATCGGCGGTAACCCTGAGCAGGTTCGCGGCGAGCCCGGAGTCGGTGACGAACACCTTGGGCGTCTTAGTGATCTTCGATGTCAGATTGCCTGACCACGCGGGAACGGTTGCCGTCAGGAACACGATGTCCAGGTAGGCCAAGTAGTTGCGGACCGTATCTGGCCTGACCGCGAGGTCGCGGGCGACATCGGCGTGCACCATCGGGCTGCCGGCCCGCGCCGCGACAAGGCTCAGGACCTTGGGGATAACCTCGGCGTCGCGCAAGGACGCGAAATCGCCGATGTCCCTGACGATGACCGTGCTCAAGTAGCCCTCGTACCAGGACCGCCGCACGGCCGGGACACCGATCGTCAAGACCTGCGGGTAGCCGCCTTCGGTGATCAGGTCCAGATAGGCGTCTCGCGTCCATGGAGACTGACGAGTGGCCAGGAGACTGGACGGCTCGCTGAAGAGCCGGTCCGTGAAGTCGGCAGGTCCTGCGGTGCGCTCGCTCAGGCTGAGCGGCCACAAGTCCAGGAAACCGGCCCGTCCCGCGAGCGACTCCGACAGCGTCGGAACGGTGAGGAATCGCGCCGAGCCGGACAAGATGAACTGGCCACGGTCCTGCGAGCGGTCCACGATGATCTTGATGGCGCGGATCAGGTCGTCGCCGCCCCGCTGCACCTCATCGATGATCAACGGTCGCGCAACGGTGCGGGAAAGCCCGTAACGGGATTGAGACATTCATTTCATGCCGGGAAGCGACCCCTTTGTGCGGGGCAGCCCGGGCGAGAACCCCGGGCGGGTGGCATGCCTGTGGCCAGCCGCAGGCCTGGTGCGGCGCCCTGGCGGGCAGAGCGCGGGCCGTCGAGGCCTTGACCTGGCCGTCCGGCGCTACTCCTCGAAGAGGTCGCTGGCCTTGCCGACCTTGAACGCGCGGCGGAACCAGCCGTTCAGGGTGCCCAGGTCCGTGCACGACTCAATCAGCCCACGCGACCTCTCGTCGACGTCGATGCCGCGCTGCTCGAAGACCACGAGGATGTCCTCGGCCTTGCCGAGGGCCTTGCCTTCGACGCGCCCTTCGGCGCGGAGCATCTCTGCGGTGGTCACGTACGTCTCCTCCGCGTCCGGGCCGAGCGAGGCAGCCAGGTCGCGCAGGTCTCCGACCGGAGCATCGCTCACAATCTCAATATAGGTCAGGATCGCGATGAACGCCTCTACGCCGCTGGGCTGGTCCAACACTGCGCGCAGCTTCCCGGACCGCGGTCGCAGCCTGGCGACGATCTCAGGATTGCCAGAGGCGTCCCTGAGCAGCACCAAGGTGATCTCCGCCGACGGGGTCAGGTGCCTGTCCTGCAGTTGCTGGTCATCGACGCCGGACAGGTCATCAAGCAGGAACTCGAACCGGGGCAGGTACGGTTGCGCCGCCTCCTTCGCCGTGGGGCCCAGGTCGATCACGTCCAGCAGCTGCAACGGGCCGGCCCACTGGCGCCTGCCGTGGTGCACCACCAACGGGATCACCGCCGGCAGCCGCCGGGCCTTGGGGTGCTCGCGCTCGTACTGGTCCCAGATCCGGGTCACGTACCGCAGCATGCGGTAGGCCATGAGCGGGTCGTCGCTGCTTTGGTGCTCGACCAGGATGTAGACGAACGCGTCCCGGCCGTCCAGTGGCGCGGTGAACAGCAGGTCCGAGTGCCGCCACCGCAGTGATCCATCGACGAAGCTGCCCGGCGCCGGGGCTAGCCGGCCCAGGTCCAGTCGCCCGGCCAGGTCCGGCGGCAGCACCGCGCGCAACTGGGACGCCGCGTTGGCCGGCACGCCGAAGACCCGCTTGAACACCGCGTCGTGCGGTGTGGGCGCGGGCTGGCCGCCCGGCGCCTTCCGGTCCGGGGACGGCGGGCCCTCACCGGGGCCAGGCTGATCCGCCATGACCGCACCGTGCAGACAGCCACCGACATCCGGCAGCGCCCGCGCCCGCCGTCGCGGCCACGCCGGAAAGGCCCGCGGCACCCGCCCGGAAGCGCAACACGGCAGGCTCACCCGGCCGGGGACCACCCGGCGTCCGCTCACCACTCACGCGAAGACCTCCCCGAAACCACAACGGCGACTCGCGTGCCTCAACCTGGCCTCGGGGCACGCAGGCGGTAGTAAGTCGAAGACCTGGTCCAGCGCTTTGGCGGTCACGGTACGGGCCATCCAGGTCTTGAGACGGTCGGCGTCAACCCGGCGCGCCGTGTCGTACACCAGATCGGACACGCCCTCAGGAAGCGAGCCGAACCTGACGGTCAGCACGTGCACGAGCACCTGAGCGTAGCCCTCCATGCGGCCTGCGATGAAGCCCTCCATGCGGCCCTCAGTGAAGCCGTGAAGGAAGCGCATCTCTTCGGTGGCCACATACATTCTCCTCTATGTCCAGATACATCCGGGCCGGCGAAGCGGTCATCCAGCCCGTAGCGACCAGTTACCGGGTCGTAACGTTCATTGCTCGGGTGCGGTTGCCTGACCGGCGGGATACTGGCCCTGGCCAGCGCTGCGGTGCGCCACTTTCCCGAGGCTGCCTGGCGTTCCTGCGCACAGGACCTGCCGTCATTGGCTGCCGCTGGTGCGCGGCCCAACCGCTGGCGCCAGATACGGGCATGACACAGGGAAGTCGGCCGCTCAATGCTCAGGGCCGCGCCCGGCCGACTACGGGCCGCCCGGCATGACTTGCCATGGTGGAAAGTGAAGGCTAGGCTTTCCGTCATGGAAAGTCAAGCAGACCCCGGCCGCGCAGGCGCGGCGACGGGACCCGCCGATGCCGCTGACTCCCTGTCAGCCATCGACGGCAGCCGCTCCTGGCTGGCTGACCGGGTAATCGCGCCAGCCTGGTACCATCCCGCGTTCGGACTGCTCGCCGGCGCCTTGCTCGCCGGGGGAGAGGTCCGCAACTGGGCGCTGTTCGGCTGGTCGGTGGCCGCCTACACGGTCGGCTGCTGCGCGCTGAGCTGGTGGAACCAGCGCCGCGTCGGCCTTAGCATGAAGTACTTCGCCCCCTGCTCGCGAGCGGTCTTCACCGCCCATGTCCTGACCCTGTACGGGCTGGGCGCGGCCGCCTGCTGGCTCGGCCTCGTCCGCGGAATGCACGGCGCGTTCCTGGCCGCGGGCGTGCTCGCCGCGGCCTCCACCATCGTGTTCGGACGGTGGACGGACCGGCTGCTCCGGGCGCGCCTGCAGGCGGCCCCGTGAGTGCCGCCGCCCGTTTCGATGAGATCGTGCACGCGCCGAACCGGCTCCAGATCTGCGCGATCCTCTCCGCCGTCAGCTCTGCTGACTTCGCCACGGTGCGGGAGAGCCTGGGAGTAGCCGACTCGGTCCTGTCTAAGCACGTACGGGTCCTGCACGAGGCCGGCTACGTCGACGTGCACAAGTCCGCCTGCGGATCGCGGGTGCGGACCAGCCTGTCCCTGAGCGTGGCCGGGCGGGCGGCATATGACGGGCACGTCGCCGCCCTGCGGGCAATCGTCAGCAACGAGGGCTTCCGCGCTCATGCCCGCCGGGGCGACGGGCTCGCCCAGCCGCATGGACCAGAAGGAACCCCGGTCCATGCGTGAGGACGACCGGCAGCGGGCCACCGAGTTCGCGAAGGAACTCTACGCTGCCGGCGCGATCGACACGGACCGGCTGGATGCCAGTGTCGCGCAGCTGCTGGCGGCCAGATCCGAGATCGAGCTGGCGGGGGTGGTCCGGTCGTTGCCGGCGCCTGTTGCGCTGACCAGCCAGGAGCGGCAGCTGGCCGGACCGCTGGAGATCCACTCCGGCATGGGACGGCTGCGACTGGCGGGCAGGTGGCAGCTCGCCCGGGAGACGCATATCAGCGCGGACCTGGGCAGCATCAGCCTGGACCTCACCCAGGCCGAGTTCGACGATCACGTTATCGACCTGCATGTTTACACCGGCTGGGGCAGCATCACGATCATCGTGCCGCAGGGCGTTGACATCCAGGTGATCCGCCACCGGGGCGGAGTCGACTCACGGCTGGAGCCGCCGGTACCCGGGCTACCGCTAGTCCGGCTCGACCTGACCACCAATATCGGCAGAGTCCACCTGCGCCACCCTCGACACCATGACCGCCCCAGACGGTGGCCACGCAGCAGCAGACACCGGTAACCAGCCGCGTGGTATCGATGACGGCGACGCGCTCACCCCGGCAGGCGCAGCGCCTGGCCACCGCGCCCTGGGCCCTGTTCGCCGGGCTCAGCCAGGGCGTGCCCGGCCAGCCTGGCCCCCGGGGCCAGCGAGCAGTACTCAGCCGACAGTGTCCGCCGCAGTGGCCTGGTCTTTCGCTTCCCGCACGGTTCCTCCACGCGCCGGAAGACGATCCCGTCGGGACGCCTGAACCCGGCACTGGATGCGAGCGCTTCGCGACGCCCTGCACTGATGCGGGCTGCCCCGCCGCCGGACCAAGACCCCCATGGCCTTCCTGGTGCTGCGTGATGACACCCGGTCAGTACCTGACGTGACCAGACTCTCCACTGACGACACGGTCGCCGGGTCTCCGCTGGTCAGGCGGCACACGATGCGTAACGGCGTCGGCAACCCCGTTACGGAATTGTGACGGTCATTGCCGCCGTGGCACGGTTGCTGGGTGTGGAGGGCGGTCGGCGCGGCAGGCCGCCGGGCACGCCGGTTCCGGGCTGCAGCTGGATGGCCTCGGCGGTTCAGTACCGGGTCCGGCCGGGCGGGCGGGCAGGCTGCGTTACAGGGTGAGGCCTGGTTCGAGGTGTGCGATGGCCTGGTCGATGAGGGCGGGGATGTCGGCGTCGGCGTCGTCGGTGATGGCGGCGGAGACCGCGATGGCGGCACCGACGATGGCGCCGGCGACGGCACGGACGGCGAGGTCGTCGGGGCGTCGCCCGGCGCGCTCGGCCATGGCGCGGGTGAGGAGCTGCACGGCCTGGGAGACCTGGTCGAGCATGGCGGCGCGCAGCCTGGGGACGGTGAAGGTGAGCGTGATCCGTTCTTTCTGCTCGGCGCGCTGCTGGGCGGTCATGCCGGCGAAGGCCGCGGCGAACGCGGCGCGCAGGGCAGGGACGGGGGCCAGCTGGGGCGGCTGCGCGTGGAACGCCTCGATGAGCCGGGGATCGTAGTCGTCGGCGAGTACCACGTCTTCCTTGGTGGGGAAGTAGCGGAAGAAGGTGGTCTCGGAGACGTCGGCGGCGTCGATGATCTGCTCGATGGTGGTGGCGTCATAGCCGTGCTCGCGGAACAGGCGCAGGGCGCATGCCTGGATCGTGGCACGGGTCCGGGCCTTCTTGCGTTCCCGCAGGCCTGGCCTGGCCGGGCTGGTGGCTGAGTCGGTCACTGTGGTCCTCCGGGGCAAGAATGCCAGGGTCAGGAGCACGCCGGCGAAGGCGATCCCGGCGGAGGCAAGGAGCGCGGCGTCCAGGCCGGCGGCGAAGGCGGCGCGGACCGAGCGGGCGAGCGCGTCCGAGCCGAGCCGGCCGGCGGCGGCCATGCCGCCATAGACGCTCTGCCGGGCCGCGGCGGACGCGGCGGCCGGGATCCCGCTCAGGTCGAGGCGGGCCTGGTAGCGGGTGGCCAGGATGCTGCCGATGATGGCCGTGCCGACGGGGCCGGCCGTGTGCTGGAACGCCTGGACCACCGCGGAACCGGTGCCGCTTCGCTCCGCAGGCAGCCGGGACAGCGCGGCGGTTGTCGCGGCGGTGAGCGTGAGGCCAGTGCCCGCGCCGAGCATGGCCATCCAGATCGCGACGAACCCGGTGCTCGCGGACGTTCCCGTGGTCGTTCCGGCCAGGGCGCCGGCGGCGAGGAGGGTGAACCCCGCCGTAACCGTGAGCCTGGCTCCGGCTGCCCTGGCGAGCGCGCTGGCGGGTAGGGCGCCGGCGATGAGCCCGCCGATCAGCGGAAGCAGCCGGATCCCGGCACCAAAGGCGCTGGCCCCCTGGACGGCCTGGGAGTACTGCGGCATGGCGAACAGCACGCCGATCATGGCGAGCCCGGCTATCCCGCCCAGGACGACTCCCCAGGTGAAGGACGCGGAGCGGAACAGCGCCGGGTCGATCAGCGGCTTGCCGCCCCGCTGTCCGAGTCGGCGTTCCCACACCGCGAACCCGGCAAGGGCGGCAACGCCGGCGGCCATCAGCGCCAGGGCGGCGGGATCGCCCCAGCCGTCCTGGCCCGCCTGGACCAGCCCGTAGATCAGGGCAGCCAGCCCGGCTGTCGAGGCAGCGGTGCCGACCGGGTCCAGCCCGGGCCGTTGCGCGGCGCGCGATTCCGGGATCAGGGCGAGGGCCGCGATCAGGCCGACGGCGACGACGGGCACGTTGAGCAGGAACACCCACCCCCACCACAGCCGCGACAGCATCCAGCCGCCCAGCAGCGGGCCGGCGGGCAGGCCGAGGAAGTTGACGGCCTCGTAAATCCCGACTGCCTTGGGCCGGTCCGCCTCGCTGAACAAGACCGTGAGCGCGGACATGGCCATGACCGTGACCCCCGACGAGGCCAGGCCCATGAGCAGCCGGGCGATGAGGAACACGCCCGGCGAGGTTGCCTCGGCGCACAGCACGGAGCCCGCACCGAACACCGCCAGGCAACCGACCAGCAACTTCTTACGGCCGAACCTGTCGCCGATCAGCCCAGCCGGGAGAACGCCGGCGGCGACCAGCATCAGGTAGCCGGAGGAGAACCACTCCAGGTCAGACTCCGTGGCGTGCAGCGCCCCGGCCAGGGTCGGCAGGGCGACCGACAGCACCGTGGCGTCCACGGTCCCCGCCAGGACGCTCAGGCTGACCGCGCCAAGCACCCACCAGCGCCGCGTCCCGCTTCCGCCAGGCACAGGCCCCTCCCACATGACGGAGGTTACCAACAAATAGAGGTTACCAGCGTTTAGTGGTAACCTCCTCTATGGTTCCACACTCTGCAGGATGACAGGGGACAGCGCGATGGCGGAACACAGGCCCGGGGGTCCGGATGCCAGGGGCCGGTTCGTGCGGCTTGACGATGGTGACATGCACGTCGCGGAGAACGGCAAGCCGGGCGCGCCCGCCCTGCTGCTGATCCAGAATGCCGCGGCCCCGCTGGCCTGCTGGGACCCGTTCATCCCGCAGCTGGCGGGCGCGCACCGCGTCATCCGCGTCGACCTGTTTGGCGGCGGGAGCCCGGCCAACCCCGCCGAGCGGTACGACATCCGCGCTCAGGCCCGCCGGATCGGCGCCGTGCTGGACAGCCTCGGCGTAAGCCAGGCAACCGTGGTCGGCCACTCCTCGGGATGCACGGTGGCCACGGCCCTGGCCGAGCAGCGGCCGGGCGCGGTGGCGGGCCTGGCGCTCATCGACTTCGGCCCCAGCCTGGAGGCCAAGATCCCGGAACGGCCGCTCTTCCGGCTGGTCCTGACCCAGTTCCCGGGGCGACTGCTGTGGCGCCTGCGTACCGAGGCCTCTGTCCGCAAGGCCGTGCGCACCGGCTTCACCCGCCCCGTGGACTTCCCCGCTGCCTTCGTCGAGCACGCGCTGGAGATGACACACCAGGACTTCGTGGGAGCGATGCGCGGGCCCCTGACCTACCTCGGGCAGCGGAGTCTCCCCGACCGGCTGACCCCGCTGGGCATCCCGCTGCTGGTGATCTTCGGCACTGACGACCAGCGGTGGCGCTCCTCGCTGGCTTCCGCCTACCAAGCCGTACCCGGCGCCCGGGTCGAACTGCTTACCCTGAACGCTCCACACGGAATGTTCAGGCCCAGGCGATCCTCCAATAACCGGCGCATACCAGCAGTTCCCCGACAAGGTGCGAGGCTACGGCGACGTGAACTTCGCGCCCGTTGCCGACATGCTCGCCGCCGAGGCCCCACCGCAGGGCTGACGCCCAGGCGGCGCTGGCCGAGCAAGGAGCCGCAGCATGACGACCGGGCCGACGGCCCCTGAACACGGACCGGGGCGGGCACGGAGGCACTGATGCGCCCGCAGTTCCGTGCAAACCCAGGAACTACGCTACGTGAGCCGCACCTCGGCTAGTACCGACACGGAGACGCTCTAGCTAGAGACGCCATAGCGCCGACTGGACGAAATCGGCGAGGCCGACCCGCACTCGCGCGACGCGAGTTCAGACCGCGACCGGCCCCAGCCGGTGACCGTGCCCGGCTGCGTGACGGCACCCCGGCAGCGCTCGATGTGGCAGGTTCCCTGCCGACGGCAAGAACGGAACGACGTTGCTGTCAGCCCAGGGGCCGCCAGGCGGCACGGTTGCCGGTTTCCGCTGGTCAGATGGCACAGGATGCGCAGCGGTGCCGGCAACCCCGTTACGGAGTTGAGACGCTCCAAGTCATCGTTGCCCAGTAGGGCGAGCGCACGTCAGGTGGGGTAACACCGTGCCTGGAGGCACTATCCAGCGGACCGACTGCTCGGTGTAACGCGCGATGGTATCGAAATCGCGGTCGTAGTGCAGGATCTCCAGGCCCTGGGCCCGCGCGGTGGCCGCGACGATGAGGTCCGGGATCGACGCGGACCGGTGCTGCGCCTGCTCAGTCAGCGCTTCCTG
>DAHVAN010000365.1 GCA_027314595.1 Actinomycetota bacterium
CGCGGCCGCCCCACGGTACGGCTTCGGGCCCGCCGGGCCCGCGCACGACCAGCCCGCGCACGACCAGCCCGCGCACGGGGGCCGGCGCGGCGACACGCGCGCGCGAATCCAGCAGGTCGCACTCGAACTGTTCGCGGAGCAGGGTTACGAGCGCACGTCGTTGCGGGAGATCGCCGCGCGTCTCGGGGTGACCAAGGCCGCGCTCTATTACCACTTCAAGTCCAAGGAAGACATCGTCCACAGCTTCACCGAGGACTACTTCTGCCGCCTGGACGCGCTCATCGCCTGGGGCCGGGACCAGTCGCCCACCGCGCGCACCGGGCACGAGATCCTGGAGCGCTACATCGCGATCCTGCTCGACGGCAGCGAGGTCTTCCTCTTCCTGGAGCGGAACCAGGCGTCGCTGCGCAGCCCGGAGGGCGGCAAGCACCGCTTCGAACAGTTCCGGCCCAGGCTGAACGCCCTGGTCGAGGTCATCACCGGGCCTGACGCCCCGCCGCGCTCGCGGATCCGCGCGGCCGCGGCCATATTCGCCGCGAGCGCGGCGTGCATGTTCTTCATGCAGGAAACGCTCGACCCCGATGCACCCGGTCAGGCCGGGACGGTAGCGGCGGCGAGAGCGGCCCGGGCCGGGGCGGCGGAGGCGGAGGCGGAGGCGGGGGCATCCTGCGCGGCCCCGGGCACGCCGCGACTGCCCGACCGCGAGGAACTCCGCAAGATCGTCCTGGAACTGGCCGACGACCTCACGGCGGACATCAGCGCTCAGCCCTGATTCCCCGCCGCCAGTGCGCCAGAAAGCCGTCATCCTGCCGTGCGTCGCCCGGCTCGAATCTTTGTGTGTAGTTTGACCCCGTGCAGGGGGTCAAACTACACACATAACTCTTGTGCGCCCGCCGCGGAACTGACTCCTGCCCGGAATGTCCGGGTTTCCCGGCCGCTGGGCGCCGGATGGCGGACCCGCGGCTGGTTGCCGCGGGCCGCGGGCTGGTTGCCGCGGGCTGGTTGCCGCGGGCCGCTAGCCGCGGCCGCCGGAACCGGCGGTGGGCGGCGGGCACGTGAGGCGGCGGTGGCAGGCTATCTGGTCACGGCTGGCCTTGCGCCACGGCAGGCTATCTGCGTCACGGCAGGCTCTTGCGTCACGGCCGGCCTGCTGACCCCGGGACGCGGCGGCTAGCTGAACGCCAGGGTGTAGCCGGCGGCGCGGAGCTTGGCCTTGACGTCCTCGCAGTGCCCGGGGCCGCGGGTCTCGATGTGCAACGTCACCTCCACCTCGTCCACCCGCAGGCTCGGAGCCAGCCGTTCGTGGCTGACCTCCAGGACGTTGGCGCCAAGCTCGGCGATGTCGCCGAGCAGTGCCGCGAGGGAGCCGGGGTGGTCGGGGAGGCGGCAGCGCAGGCTCAGGAAGCGCCCGGCGGCGGAAAGGCCGTGCCGGAGCAGCTTGGAAAGCAGCAGCGGGTCGATGTTGCCACCGGACAGCACCGCGACGACCGGCGGCTCGAACTCGCCCGGGTGCGCGAGAAGGGCGGCGACCGCCGCCGCCCCGGCCGGCTCGACCACCTGCTTGGCACGCTCGAGGCACAGCAGCAGCCCGCGGGACAGCGCCGTCTCTGACACGGTGACGAAACGGGCGGCATGCGCGGCCAGGATGCCGAATGCGATGTCGCCAGGCCTGCTCACCGCTATCCCGTCCGCCATCGTGGGCAGCGCGCGCACTGTCACCGGATGTCCCGACGAGATCGACGCCGGATAGGGCGCCACCGCCTCGGCCTGCACGCCGACGATCTTCACCTGCGGATCGAGGCTCTTGGCCGCCACCGCGATCCCCGCCGCGAGCCCGCCGCCGCCGACCGGCACCACGATCGTCGCGACCTGCGGGCACTGCTCGATGATCTCCAAGCCGAGCGTGCCCTGTCCCGCGACGACGTCCACGTGGTCGAACGGGTGGATGAACACGCTGCCGGTCCGCGCCGCGTAGCGCAGCGCCTCCTCGACGGCGTCCTCGATGCAGGAGCCGTGCAGGATCACCTCCGCGCCGTAGCCGCGGGTGGCCTCCACTTTCGGCAGCGGCGCGCGCTCGGGCATCACGACCGTGGCGTTCGTTCCGAGCAGGCCCGCCGCGAACGCCACGCCCTGCGCGTGGTTGCCCGCGCTCGCCGCCACCACGCCGCGGGACCGCTCCTCGCCGGTCAGCCGCGCGATCCTGACGTAACCGCCGCGCACCTTGAACGAGCCGGTGCGCTGCAGGTTTTCGCACTTCAGGTAGACCGGACCGCCGGTCAGCTCGGACAGCACACGGGAGCACTGCAGCGGGGTCGGCGAGATGACGTCGCGCAGCAGTTCGCGGGCCGCGACCACGTCGTCGGACTGCACCAGCGAGGGGACAGTTGTCACGGATAGACCCTAGTGCACGGCCGCACGCCGCTGACCTGGGGAAGATGCGAAAACGCGGGTAGCCGACATAGTGTCGGACCCGTGCAGCGAAACAGCCAGCAGCCGAGCGCGAGCGCTCGGCGCAACAGGGTACCCGCGGCGGCCACGCTCGGTGAACTGCGTGCCAGCGGTCACGCCTACCGCAGCGTCAAGCAGGAAATCAGAGAGAACCTGCTCGCCAGGATGCGAGCCGGACAGGACCGGTTTCCCGGCATCGTCGGGTTCGGCCAGACCGTCCTGCCGCACGTGGAGCGCGCGCTCGTGGCGGGACACGACCTCATCCTGCTCGGCGAGCGCGGCCAGGGGAAGACCCGGCTGGTCCGGACGATGGCAGGGCTGCTCGACGAATGGTCGCCAGCGATCGCCGGATGCGAGATCAACGACCACCCGTATGCCCCGGTGTGCACCCGCTGCCAGCGGCTCGCCGCCAAATTCGGCGACGACCTACCGGTCACCTGGCGGCACGCGAGCGACCGCTACGGCGAGAAGCTCGCGACGCCCGACACGAGCGTCGGCGACCTGATCGGCGACATCGACCCCGTCAAGGTGGCCGAAGGCAGGACGCTCGGCGACCCGGAGACGATTCACTTCGGCCTCGTGCCGCGCACCAACCGCGGCATCTTCTGCCTGAACGAACTGCCCGACCTGGCCGAGCGCATCCAGGTCGCGCTGCTCAACGTGCTCGAGGAGCGCGACATCGGCGTGCGCGGTTACTCGCTGCGGCTGCCGCTCGACATCGTGCTCGTGGCCAGCGCGAACCCTGAGGACTACACGAACAGGGGCCGGATCATCACGCCGCTGAAGGACCGGTTCGGCGCGGAGGTGCGCACCCACTACCCGCTATCGCTCGAGGACGAGCTCGCTCTCGTCGGGCAGGAAGCGGAGGTGGCGTGGGGCGGCACGGACCCCGGGGCCGAGCTTCCCGAGCACCTCGTCGAGGTCATCGCGCGGTTCACCCGCCTGGTCAGGGAGTCCCCCGCGGCCGACGCGCGCTCCGGCGTCTCGGCGCGGTTCGCGATCGCGGCCGCGGAGAGCGCGGCGGCCGCCGCGGTGCGCAGGTCCGCGCTCGTCGCCGAGGCGCACGACGAGCCTCCCGTCGCCCGGGTCTGCGACCTGCCGGCGATCGTCGCCGTGCTGCGCGGCAAGGTCGAGTTCGAGGTGAGCGAGGAGGGCCGCGAGGAGGAGATCCTCAGCCACCTGCTGCGCCGCGCGATCGCGGACACGTTCCGCGCCCGGCTCGGGGGCGCCGACCTGTCGGGGCTGCTCGCGAAGTTCACCGAAGGCGGCACGATCGAGTCGGGCGAGCTTGTCCCCGCGACCGAACTGCTGCGCCGGACCGGCGAGGTCCCCGGGCTCGCCAAAGTCATGGCGCGGCTGGGCATGGAGGGCCGGGAGTCCTTCGGCGAGGCGGCGGCGGCCATCGAGTTCGCGCTCGAGGGCCTGTACCTGATGCGCCGCCTGTCCAAGGACACCAGCGACGGAACGTCCGTGTACAGGACTTAAGGATTCATCCAGAACGGGGAGTGGCGACTGTCAGGAGTACGGCTGATGTCTGACTACCGGTACGGGGAGTACGACGGCGGGCCTGACCCGCTCGCCGAGCCGTACGACGTTCGCGGCGCCCTCGACGACATGGGCGAGGCCATCCTCGGCGGCGGCACGCCGGGGGAGGCGCTGCGCGAACTGCTGCGGCGCGGCTGGCAGGGCCGCAGGGGCCTTGACGACCTGCTGCGGCGGGTCCGGGAGCGGTCCCGCGAGCTGCGCGGCCGCGGGCGCCTGAGCGGCATGCTTGAGCAGGCGCGCGCGCTGCTCGACACCGCGATCGGCCAGGAGCGCGCCGAGCTCTTCCCCGACCCGGGCGACGAGGCGCGCCTGCGCGAAACCGACCTGGATTCGCTGCCGTCCGACACCGCGCAGGCCATCCGCCAGCTCGCGGACTACGACTGGCGGTCGCCCGCCGCCCGCGAGACGTTCGAGCGGCTGCGCGACCTGCTCCGCCGCGAGGTCCTCGACAGCCAGTTCCGCGGCATGAAGGACGCGCTGACCGACCCCGATCCCGCGGCCATGCAGCGGGTCAAGGACATGCTGGCCGGCCTGCGTGCGATGCTGGACGCGGACGGCCGCGGCGAGCACACCCAGCAGGACTTCGAGCGGTTCATGGCCGAGTTCGGCGACATGTTTCCCGACAATCCCGGCAACCTCGAGGAGCTCGTCGATTCCCTCGTCCGCCGGATGATGGCCGCGGAGCGGCTGCTCGCGTCGCTGTCGGACGAGCAGCGCGAAGAACTCGCCGGCCTGATGGCCCAGGCGCTTGAAGACGCCGGGCTCGCCGCCGAGATGGCGGCGCTGGCGGACGCGCTGCGTACGCGCCGGCCCGAGCTCGGCTGGCCGCAGCCTGGCGTGCGGATGTCCGGCCAGACGCCGCTCGGGCTCGGCGACGCCACGAGCGCGGTCGCCGACCTGGCCGATCTCGCTGATCTGGAGAACGCGCTCGCCCAGGATTACGCGGGCGCCAGCCTCGACGACGTCGACGAGGAGGCGGTACGGCGCGCGTTCGGCAGGCAGGCGGTCGATGACCTCGAGGCGCTGCGGCGGATCGAGCGCGAGCTTGAGCGGCAGGGCTACCTGACCAACAACGGCGGAAACCTGGAACTGACGCCCAAGGCGGTGCGGCGGCTCGGCGACACCGCGCTGCGGCGGGTCTTCGCGGGGCTGGAGAACGGCCGGCGCTCCGGAGACCACGACCGGCACGACGCGGGGCAGGCAGGCGACATGACCGGCGTGACCCGGGAGTGGGAGTTCGGCGACGAACAGCCGATCGACGTTCCCGGCACGGTCCGCACCGCGCTGCTGCGCGGTGCTGGCCTGGGGGGGCGGTCCCCGCACGGGCCCGATGGCCAGCACGGCACCGGACCGCATGTGAAGCTCTCCGCCAGGGACTTCGTGGTCGCCGAGACCGAACGGCGCAGCGCGGCAGCGGTGTGCCTGCTCGTCGACCTGTCCTACTCAATGGCGCTGCGCGGCACCTGGGCGGCGGCGAAGCAGACCGCGCTGGCGCTGCACGCGCTGCTGCGCAGCAAATACCCGCAGGATGCCATCCAGGTGGTCGGGTTCTCCAACTACGCGAGAGAGTTGCGCGAGACCGAGCTCGCTGGACTAGGGTGGGACATGGTGCAGGGCACCAACCTGCACCACGCGCTCATGCTGGCTGGCCGGCACCTGGACCGGCACCCCGAGCATGAGCCGGTGGTACTGATCGTCACCGACGGTGAGCCAACCGCGCACCTGCAGCGCGACGGCAGGCCCTGGTTCGACTGGCCGCCGTCACCGGAGACGATCGAGCTGACGCTCGCCGAAGTGGACAAGATGACCAGGCGACATGCCGCACTCAACATCTTCATGCTGGCCGATGACGACCGTCTCAGCGCTTTCGTGGACAATGTTGCGAGGCGGAACGGCGGCCGCGTGCTCCGAGCTGCCCCGGAACATCTTGGCGAATATGTCGTAAACGACTTCCTTCGGACACGCGGTGCCAGAAGTCAGCGGTAGATTTGCCGCTACAGATTCCCTCACAGCATCACAAAGCGCTGCGCCGCCTCACAGCGGCAACGCGAGCTAAGAAAGAGGAGGACAAGTGAGTCCCTCGACTGGATCGGGCAGCTCTAAGGGCCGGACGATATCCGCGGTGGTCCTGGCTGTCATCGCGATCATCTTCATCGTGGGAGGCATCGTCTACCTGGCCGTGCCCGCGGGGTCCCTCCCCGGGTTCATCGGGCACGCCACGGCCGTGGTGCACGGCAAGACGGTACCCTCGACCGGGCACCACCCGCTGCGCGTCGCGGGCTGCTTCATTGTCGGCGTGGTCTTCGCGGTCGCCGCATGGTTCGCCCTCAAGTACAAGGGCAAGGCCATCACCCCGGCCGGCTCCGCCACGAAGGAGCCGGCGGCCCACTAGGCAGGCCGCGCTGGTTGATTGAATCGCGGAGCCGTAGCCCGGGAAGAGAACACGGGTTACGGCTCCGCGCTTTAGGATCAGTGCATGTCCTTTTCCGACCGCGCCGTCTTGTGGGTGCATATCGCGGCGGCAGTCTTCGCGATCGGCCCCGGCACCGCGGCGATCATGGCCACGCCGCGGTACATCCGCAGGCGCGACATCGTGGTGCTTCGCTATCTGTGCCGGGCCACGGAGATCTACGCGGTCGCCTCCGTGCTCGTGCTGATCTTCGGCCTGATCGCCGCCCAGCTGCTCAAGGACTTCAGCAAGCCGTGGCTGTCCGCGTCGATAACGCTGTACGTCGTGGCCGCGGTCCTGCTCGTCCTCATCATGCGCGACCAGCGCAAGGCCATGACCGCGCTGGCAGCGGCGCAATCCCAGGCAGACGCCACGGTCCGTTCTGAAGACCCGATGGAGACGGGAACGGACGGCGAGGCGGCGGGCGGCGGCCAGCCCCGCGCCGCCGACGCCAGGTCCGAGCCGAAGATCGCGGCGGTCGAGCGCGGGCGGATCGCATCGATGTCCGGCGTCGTCGCGCTCATCTGGCTGGCGATCCTCGTCCTCATGGTGTGGGGCGCCACGTCCTAGGCCAGCGCCTGCCGCAGGTCCTCGAGCAGGTCATCGGCGTCCTCGATGCCGACCGACAGCCGGACAAGGTCCGCGGGCACCTCCAGCGGCGACCCCGCGGCGGACGCGTGGGTCATCCGCGCCGGGTGCTCGATCAGCGACTCCACCCCGCCGAGCGACTCCCCGAGCGTGAAAAGCCTGGTGCGGCCGCAGACGTCGACGGCCTTCCCGGCGCCCGCCGCGAGCCGGAACGACACCATGCCGCCGAAGCCGCGCATCTGCGCCGCCGCCAGCTTGTGGCCAGGGTGCCCCGGCAGCCCCGGGTAGCAGACCTCGCGCACGGCGGGGTGCGCCGCGAGCATTTCCGCGATGCGTGCCGCGTTGGCGCAGTGCCGGTCCATCCGCACCGCCAGCGTCTTGAGCCCGCGCAGGGTCAGCCAGGAGTCGAACGGGCCGGCCACGGCGCCCGTGGCGTTCTGGGTGAAGGCGAGGTCGCCGGCATGCGTGGCGTCGCGCAGTATCACCGCGCCGCCCACCACGTCGGAGTGGCCGCCGAGGTACTTGGTGGTCGAGTGCACCACGGCGTCCGCGCCAAGGTCAAGCGGGCGCTGCAGGTACGGGGAGGCGAACGTGTTGTCGGTGACGAGCAGCGCGCCGGCCTCGTGCGCCTCCCCGGCGAGCGCGCGCAGGTCCACGATCGACAGCAGCGGGTTGGTGGGCGTCTCGGCCCAGACGAGCCGCGTCTGGCGGCCGCGCAGGGCCGCGCGGACCGCCTCGATGTCGGTCTGCGGCACGGCGTCGCAGGTGATCCCCCAGCGGGTGAGCACGCGCGCGAACAGCCGGTAGGTCCCGCCGTAGGCGTCCGCGGGGATGAGCACGTGATCGCCCGGCTGGCACAGGGTCCGCAGCAGGCAGTCCTCGGCGGCCATCCCCGACGCGAACGCGAACGCCCGGCTGCCGTTCTCGAGGGCGGCGAGGCAGTCCTCGAGCGCCGTTCTGGTCGGGTTCCGCGTCCGCGAGTACTCGTAGCCGCCGCGGGTCCCGCCCACCCCGTCCTGCTTGTAGGTCGACGTCTGGTAGATCGGGGGGACGACCGCGCCGGTCACCGGATCCGGTTCCTGGCCGGCATGGATGGCCAGCGTCTCGAAGTTCATCGTGGCGACTCCGCGTAGAAGGAGAGAAGATCCTGTCGGGTGAGCACGGCCGCGGGCTTGCCGTCGATGTGCACGAGGGCGGCGTCCGCCTTTTCCAGGGTCGCGGCCGCCTGGCTGACCGGCTCGCCCTGCCCGATCAGCGGCAGCGGCGGCGCCATGTGCTTCTCGATCGGGTCGTCCGGCTGCGCCCTGCCCGCCACTAGCGCGTGCAGCAGGTCGCGTTCGGCGACCGAGCCCGCCACCTCCGCGGCCATCAGCGGAGGTTCGGTCCTGACCACGGGAAGCTGCGATACGTCGTACTCGCGCAGCAGCGCGATCGCCTGCGCGACGGTCTCGTCGGGGTGCACATGGACGAGCGCGGGCATGACGCGCGTCCCGTCCCTTTCCCTGGCCGCGAGCAGGTCGCCGACGGTGGGTTCCGCGGTCTGCGCGCGCAGGAAGCCGTAGTCCGCCATCCACTCGTCGTTGAATATCTTCGACAGGTAGCCGCGCCCGCCGTCCGGCAGCAGGACGACGATCACGTCGTCCTGGTCCGCTTGCGCGGCGACCCTGAGCGCCGCCACCACCGCCAGGCCGGAGGACCCGCCGACGAGCAGCGCCTCCTCGCGGGCCAGTCGCCGCGTCATGGTGAACGAGTCGGCGTCGCTCACCGCGATCACCTCGTCGGTGATCTCGCGGTCGAAGGTGACCGGCCAGATGTCCTCGCCCACGCCTTCCACGAGGTAGGGACGGCCGCCGCCGCCGGAGTAGACCGAGCCCTCGGGATCGGCGCCGATGATCTTCACCTTGTTACCCGAGACCTCCTTGAGGTACCGCCCGGTGCCCGAGATCGTGCCGCCGGTGCCGATGCCCGCCACGAAGTGGGTCACCCGGCCCTCGGTCTGCCGCCAGATCTCCGGGCCGGTCCAGTGGTAGTGCGCGGCCGGGTTGTCCGGGTTGGCGTACTGGTCAGGCTGCCAGCCGCCCTCGGTCGTCCGGGCGAGGCGGCGCGCGACGCTGTAGTACGAGTCCGGGTGCCCGGGCGCGACGGCGCCCGGGCAGACCACTACCTCGGCGCCGTAGGCGCGCAGCACGCTGATCTTGTCCTGCGCCACCTTGTCCGGGCACACGAAGACACACCTGTAGCCGCGGGCCTGCGCGACGATCGCCAGGCCCACCCCGGTATTGCCCGAGGTCGGCTCGATGATCGTGCCGCCCTTCCTGAGCTTGCCCGCACGCTCGGCGGTCTCGATCATCCGCAGCGCGATCCTGTCCTTGACCGATCCGCCCGGGTTGAGGTACTCCACCTTGGCGAGCACGTTACCCGTCCGCGCGATGCCACGGGTCACGGCGTGCAGCCTGATGAGCGGCGTGCCCCCCATCACCTCGGTCAGCGAGTCGTACACCTGCATGGCTCCTCCCCTGTGCCCGACAGTAGCCGCTACCCGTGCTGTTAACGTGTTCGTGACACGCTTTTCCCGGGTCCGCGAGGAGGCCAGTCATGCCGGAGGCAGTAATCGTCGCAACCGCCCGTTCGCCGATCGGAAGGGCGTTCAAGGGGTCGCTCATCGACATCCGCCCTGACGACCTGACCGTGCAGATGGTGCGGGCGGCGCTCGCGAAGGTGCCGCAACTGGACCCGGGGGACATCGACGACCTCATCCTGGGCTGCGGGCTGCCCGGCGGCGAGCAGGGATTCAAGATGGCCCGCGTGGTGGCGGTGCTCCTCGGCCACGACAACCTCCCTGGTACCACGGTCAACCGCTACTGCTCGTCGTCGCTGCAGACTACCCGGATGGCATACCACGCCATCAAGGCCGGGGAGGGGGACGTGTTCATCTCCGCCGGGGTGGAGTGCGTGTCCCGTTCGGTGAAGGGAAACAGCGACACCTTGCCGGACACGAGGAACCCGCTGTTCGCCGACGCCGCCGAGCGCACGCAGCACACCGCCGCGGCCGGGAAGCCGGCCTGGCATGACCCCCGCGAGGACGGCTCCCTGCCCGACATCTATATCGCGATGGGCCAGACCGCGGAGAACCTGGCGGCGCTGCGCGGCATCACGCGGCAGGAACAGGACGAGTTCGGGGTCCGGTCGCAGAACCTGGCGGAGAAGGCCCTCGCGAACGGGTTCTGGCAGCGCGACATCACCCCGGTGACGCTGCCCTCCGGCGACATCGTGCCGGCCGACGACGGGCCGCGCCCCGGCACGACGCTGGAGAAGGTGGCGGCGCTCAGGCCGGCCTTTCGTGAGCATGGCACGGTGACCGCGGGCAACTGCTGCCCGCTGAACGACGGCGCGGCGGCTGTCATCGTGATGAGCGACGTCAAGGCCGCGTCGCTCGGGATAACGCCGCTCGCCCGGATCGTCTCGACCGGGCTCAGCGCGCTGTCTGCGGAGATTATGGGCCTCGGTCCGGTGGAAGCGAGCAGGCAGGCGCTGCGGCGGGCCGGGATGGCGATCTCCGACATCGACCTCGTGGAGATGAACGAGGCGTTCGCGGCGCAGGTGATCCCCTCGTACCGGGACCTGGACATCGACCTGGCCAGGCTGAACGTGAACGGCGGAGCGATCGCCGTCGGGCATCCCTTCGGCATGACCGGGGCGCGGATCACCACGACGCTGCTGAACAGCCTGCAGTTCCACGACAAGACCACGGGTCTTGAGACCATGTGCGTCGGCGGCGGCCAGGGCATGGCCATGATCTTCGAACGGCTCAGCTGACGCAGTACTCGCAGTACTCGAGCCACGTCCCTCGCGTACTCACCGGGATCAAACGGGACATTACGGGAAGGTTGCGGAATGGGTCTTGCCAGCAGCCCTCCGGTGAGGCAGTCTCAACAGAAAGCGGCTTCCCCTGGAGGTGCCAATGGCCCTGACGCACACGCCCGACATGCATAAGAGCCTCATCGCACGCATCCCCTTCCAAACCGGTCGCGAACTCGCCGAGTGGTTCAGGCACCTGGAATCAGGGCCTGCCTTCCTGCGCCGTGAAGAGCGCGCCAACTGGCTCGCCGACGAACACGGAATCTGCGACCGCTACGCCGCCGCCATCGTGCACGAGTACGAGATCCAGCGCCGCCTGCGGCTCTCCGGCGCGTAACCCCCGTAGCCCCGCTGCCCCCCGCCTCATCCCCGCCGCGAGCGCGCGCCATCACGCCGTCGCGCCTCGCCTGGCAGTCCGTCGGTAACGACGCCCGGGCCTCGCACCAGGCCACCTGAGCAAGGTCGTTACGAACAGATGTGTGGCGCTTCCGCGGTTGCGATCCCTTGCACGCCTGGAACGTCCGCGGCACGCAACGCCCGCTGTCCGATCGGCGCTGAATTGCCACGTTTTCTTCTCTTTTGCGAGTGCATATGCAATTTCTTCCTTCTGTTGCGAATGCACTTGCACTTTTCTAAAGGCGCTGGTTAAAGAGTGCCCCCGGTCGGGTTCGAACCGACACTGCGGACCCTTTTAGGGGGCCGGCCTCTGCCCTTGGGCTACGGGGGCGCCCTAATAATAACCCGGTCTTCGTTATCTAACTGGACGAGTAACGAATTTAATCGGGAGTTACAAAGATGCACACGATTTCAGCATTAGCCGTATATTCCAAATTGCTGCGGAGCGTGACCAAACCGGAGCCTGGATACGCTGAAAGTAATCAACGGGCCACTCAGGCCGGTGATTGTTCCGATGCACGTGCGCGAGCGCGCGCGAAAACGGTATCGAGCATGTCGCCGGTGACCCGGCCGGTAAACGTGTTCTGCTGGCTCGGGTGGTAGCAGCCGATAAGCAGCAAGCTTGCGCGGCCAGCGGCGCGCAACTCGGCCTCCGCGCCATGACCGAACGCCGGGCGCGGCCGCGGCGTTTCATATCCCGCGCCCGCCAGCGGGCGCCACAGCGCCTGCCAGGCGAACGCGCCGAGGCAGACGATCACCCGCAGGCCCGGGGCGACTAGGCGCAATTCCGCGGTGAGCCAGGGCGCGCAACTGTCGCGCTCGGCTGGCATGGGCTTATTGTCCGGAGGCGCGCAGCGCACCGCCGCGACCATGCGCGCGCCGATCAGGGCCTGGCCGTCCGCGGCGGACTCGCTGGTCGGCTGGCTGGCCAGTCCGCACCGGTGCAAGGACGCGAAGAGAAAGTCACCGCTGCGGTCGCCGGTGAAGATCCGCCCTGTCCTGTTCCCGCCGTGCGCGGCGGGCGCAAGACCGGCGATCAGGATCGACGGAGCCGCCTCCCCCCAGCCGGGGATGGGACGCCCCCAGTACTGCTCGTTCATGAACGACCTGCGCCGGACGCTCGCGACCTCCTCCCGCCATGCGACCAGCCGGGGGCACGCCCGGCAGACCGACTGCCGTGCGGTGAGTTCGGCGAGTGAATCCGTTGTCGAGGCAAGCTCGCGGACGTCGGCCGCGGACTGAGCGACCGGGGTCCGGGCGTCAGCCGGATCACCCGGCCAGCCGCTGCCCGGCGCTACCGGACCAGCGACCATGCGATGCCGTCGAGGATGTCGTGCTCGCTGACAAGGACTCCGGTGAACCCGAACCGGGCGATGATCCGGTCGAGCACCAGGGCGCCGGCGCCGATGTCGTCGACCCTGCCCGGGTGCATGGCACCGATGGCTGCCCGTTGCGCCCGGGTCTGGCCGAGGAGCCCGCAGGTAACCTCGTGTACCTGCGCGGCGGGTATACGGCTGTGGTGGATGCGCGCGCTGTCGTAGCGTTCCAGGCCGAGCGCGATCGCCGCTACCGTGGTGACCGACCCGGCCAGGCCGACCAGCGTGCGGGCCTGGCGCACCGGCACGCTCGCGGCGGCAACCGCGAGCGCGCCGTCGATGTCCGCGGTCGCGGCCGCCACCTCCGCCGCCGTCGCAGGGTCGGTGTGCGGGTGCCGCTCGGTCATGCGGACGCATCCGATATCTACCGAACGGGTCCCGCTGACTCCCCCCGGGCCGCCCAGGACGAATTCGGTGGAACCGCCACCGATATCGGTCACCAGGTACGGCGGCGGACAGCCGCCGACCCGGGCGAGCCCGGTACCGGCCAGCTCGCGGGTCGCCCCGCTGAACGACAACGCGGCCTCCTCGTCGCCCGTTATGACCTCGGGAGCGACGCCAAGCACGTCCTTGACCCGGTCCATGAACTCCTGGGTGTTCTCGGCGTCCCTGGTGGCACTCGTCGCCACCATCCGCACCGCGGCCGATGACAGACGACCGATGAGGTCCGCGTACTCGCGCAGCGCGGCGATCGTGCGGTCCAGCGCGGCGCCGGACAGCCGGCCCGTCCGGTCCACGCCCTCGCCCAGCCGGACGATCCTCATCTCGCGTGCGACATCGGTCAGCACCGCCCGCTCGGCGTCCACGTCCGCGACCAGCAGCCGGATCGAGTTCGTCCCGCAGTCGATCGCGGCCACCCGCACGGTCACGCCTTCTCCTCGTGCGTCCTCGGCGCCTTCCGTTCGGCCACGCACGGACCGCGGGACCACCACTGTCCGGCCGCCTCCAGCGCCTCGCGCCCGAGCATGTTAGCGCCGGGGACCGCGAGCTCGTGCGCGGCGAGCGCGTGCAGGCACTTGACCCGGTCCGGCATACCCCCGGCGCTCTGCGTCCCCGGCGGCAGCGGTTCGACGCCCGCGTCGGCGGCGGCCGCGTCCCGCCTGGCGACGTAGCCGCGGTGCGCCCGCTCGTGAGCCGCTCGCAGCGCGCCGTCGGCCGCGAGCCGCGCGGTCATCGCCCGCATCATGCCGGCCGCCTCCAGGCCGCTCAGCGCCGCGGCGGCGCGTGGACAGGTGAGGTAGTACAACGTGGGGAACGGACTGCCGTCCGGCAGCCTGGGCGCCGTCTCCACCACGTCGGGGAGCCCGCACGGGCAGCGGTGCGCGACCGCCCGCAGTCCGCGGGGCACACGGCCCAGCTGCGCGGCCACGCTCCGGGCGTCCGACTCCGTGATCACCGGCTTGGCTCGGTGCCCGCGTGCCGCAACGACTGCCACAGCCTGGCATACCAGGGAACGGCCGGCGCGGCCTTCCGGACCGCCGGGGCGGGCGCGGACCGTCCGGGGATCACCTCATAGCACTGCTCGCCGGGGAAGCACATGTGCAGCTGCTGGCGGGCCTGCTGTTCGATGTACCAGGTCTGGTTCAGCTTCGCGCTCTGCTCCTGGAGGGCCTTGACCTGCGCGGACATCGATTGCTGCTGCGCGAGCAACTGATCGATCTGCTGGCGCTGCGCGATGTACTCGCGGACCGGGTAGGCCAGGCTCAGCGCGATCGCGCAGATCACCACGGCCAGCAGCGCCGCCCGACCGGTCAGCCTGGTAGACCGCGCGGCCGCCGCCATCGCGGCGGACTGAGCGGGCGAGGCTGGCGGCAGATTCGAGGCCGCGGGCTGCTGTGGTGCGACCATCAGGCGGTGCCGAACCTCCAGAACGCGGACGCGCCGGCGTAGCTCGCGGCGTCGCCGAGGTGCTCTTCGATGCGCAGCAGCTGGTTGTACTTGGCGACCCGCTCCCCGCGAGCCGGAGCCCCGGTCTTGATCTGCCCGGCGTTGGTCGCCACCACGAGGTCCGCGATGAACGTGTCGTCGGTCTCCCCGGATCGGTGGCTGATCATGCAGCTGAAGCCCGCGCGGTGCGCGAGCGAGACCGCGTCCAGGGTCTCGGTCACGGTCCCGATCTGGTTCACCTTGACCAGCAGGGCGTTGGCGGACTTCTCCGCGATGCCGCGGCGGATCCGCTCCGGGTTGGTGACGAAGATGTCATCGCCAACCACCTGGACCCGGTCACCGGTGGCCGCGGTGAACGCCTGCCATCCCGCCCAGTCCTCCTCGGCGAGCGGATCCTCGATGGACACCAGCGGGTAGCCGTCCAGCCAGTCCCGGTAGATGGCGGTCATCTCCTCGGAGGCCTGTGATTTCCCCTCGAAGACGTAGCCGCCATCGCCGTAGAACTCGGTCGCCGCCGCGTCCACGGCGAGCGCGATGTCGCGGCCCGGGGTGAACCCGGCCTTGCCGATCGCCTCGATGATCAGGTCAAGCGCGGCCCGGTTGTGCTCCAGGTTCGGTGCGAAGCCGCCCTCGTCGCCGACGCCCGTGGACAGCCCGTGCTGCTTCAGCACCGACTTGAGCGCGTGGTAGGTCTCGGCGCCCCAGCGAAGCGCCTCGGCGAACGTCGGCGCCCCGATCGGCGCGATCATGAACTCCTGGATGTCGACGTTGGAGTCGGCGTGCGCCCCGCCGTTCAGGATGTTCATCATCGGCACGGGCAGCACGTGCGCGTTCGGCCCGCCCAGATAGCGGAAGAGCTCCAGGCCCGCGGACTCGGCCGCGGCCCGTGCCACCGCCATGGACACGCCGACGATGGCGTTCGCGCCGAGCCGCGACTTGCCCGGCGTGCGGTCCAGGTCGATCAGCGCCTGGTCCACCAGCCGCTGATCCTCGGCCTCATGGCCCAGCAACTCGGGCAGGATCTCGTCGACGACCCCGTCCACGGCACGGGTGACGGCCTTGCCTCCGTACTCCGCGCCACCGTCCCGCGACTCGACAGCCTCGAACGCCCCGGTGGACGCGCCGCTCGGCACGCCAGCCCGGCCGGCGGAACCGTCGTCGAGAACGACCTCCACCTCGAGAGTCGGGTTCCCTCGCGAGTCGAGGATCTGCCTAGCGTGGACCGCTTCAATCGATGCCACCGTCGGGGCTCCTTGCGTGTTGACATGTCGTTAGGTTCCGACATGGAGCCTAACGGAGCCCTGTCCGGCGCAGATAGCGGGCGCGCCGATACCTGGTGGCCTGGTACCGGCCAATTCCCCCCTGGGCTGGGGCACTGGCAGGCATCGCTCATGGACGAGCGCTGCCGCCCATATCCCAGCGGGGCTTCGGACCAGGGCTTACGGGAGGCGGCCATGCCCTGCGAACGGCGCAGCGGACGCGAAACCCCAGGTCAGGGCCGTTTTGGACTCCGGCCCGCTCCTTCGGGGTGAATTCTCAGAATCCCGCGCGACTAGAAGGTAATCCCGAAGCCACGGCCAGCCGTCATATATCCGGAAGTCTTCGTATAGAAGCAGTCGGCTCCGCGGGGGGAGAATTCATGGGCTTCACCGGACGATCCGCGTTGCCTGCCCGGCGGAAGGCATCTGGAACCGAGATCCTGGGCGGCATCCGATTCGACCTGCTTACAGAGCGCGAGGTTGTTCAGCACGTCATCAGCGAGTGCCGGGCTGGCAGGGGCGGCAGCATCGCAACACCCAACATCGATATCTGCCGCCAAGTTCGCCGTGATCCCGCAGTTCTCTCCTTGATCGAAAACGCGTCACTGGTAGTGCCGGACGGTATGCCGCTGCTGTGGGCGGCGAAAGTGCAGGCTACACCATTTCCTGAGCGGGTGACCGGATCTTCGCTCATCTTCTCGCTGACTGAGGCGGCGGCGGCCACAGGTCTTTCGGTCTACTTCCTCGGCGGCGCTCCCGGCGTGCCGGAGGCCGCCGCGGTGAACCTGTCCAGCCGGTACCGGGGGCTCAAGGTCGCCGGGACTGACTCGCCCGCGGTCGGTTTCGACAAGTCCGTCGACGAGATCGATGCGGTCCGCGCGCGCGTCTTCGACGCCGCGCCCAATATCGTTTACGTCGGACTTGGTTTCCCGAAGCAGGAACGGCTCATCGCCACACTCACGTCCGCGCTGCCGGCCGCGTGGTTCGTCGGCTGCGGCGCCGCTATCCCATTCGCGGCCGGCGCAGTGCCGCGTGCTCCGCTCTGGATGCAGCGATCCGGCCTGGAGTGGGTGCACCGGCT
>DAHVAN010000368.1 GCA_027314595.1 Actinomycetota bacterium
GCTGACGTGGTGACCGGCGGGGACGGCGCCGATCCGGAGTTGCCCGACCTGCTTACGATGCAGAACGCGGGCCGCATGTGGGCATCGTCGATGGGGCTGTCCTGCGTGGTCGTGCCCGGCGTGGACATCCTTACCGTCACCGTGACCTGGGGCCGGTACGCCAAGTCCGAGGTCCTGGACGACGCGGGCAACCCGCGCCGGCAGTGGAGCCGGGAGCCGGTCAGGCGGGAGATACACGTCCGGCTCAACGAGGACCGCTCCACGAGGTACCCGCTGACCGGGCCGGAGGTGTACCTGTCGGTGGAGGTCCGCCCGGGAGGCGACGGTAGGCGCGTCGTCGAGATCGGCCTGGTGAACGCGCAGCAGGAACCGGCGGCCAATACCGACACCGCGTGGCTGTTCCAGCCGAAGCTGGTGGTCACCGCCGCGGTGCAGACGGATCGGGCGGTGTTCTGCCCGATCGACGACCCGCTGGACGACCGGGCCGCCACCCCGTACGACGACGCCGAGGAACGCCATCTGCGGTTGCTGTACCGGAACCAGTTGCAGCACGCCACGGGCCGCAACGTTGCCACCCGCGCGCAGTTCCGCGCTGGTGAGCGGTGCGCGTACCGGCTGGAGACCACCTGGCTGCCCAGCTTCGAGGTGCCCGCCACGATCGGGCCGCCGGCCGGTGAGGGGACTCTGCTCGAGGGCCTTGAACTGTCCATGGAAGCCCTGGCGGACGCCCCGGTGACCGGGCTCGCCACGATGCTCACCCCGCTCGCGGACGGCTACACGGCTTGGCTCGGGGAGCAGGCCGCGAAGGTGCCTGCCCTGCCGGACGCGCTCAGGGCGACCGCCGAGGCCGCGATCTTCACCGCGGCCCGGTGCGCGCGGCGGATCCGGGCGGGCATCGAGCTGGTCTCGAACCCGGCCGCGCACCGCCATGCCGAGGCCCTGGCTGCGTTCCGGTTCGCGAACCGGGCGATGCTGCTGCAGCGCCAGCACACGACGATCGCGGCGCTGCGCGAGGCGGCGAGCGATACCAGCTACGCGCAGGCCAAGGCCGAGGTCGAGGCAGAAGGAAAACAGGTCGCCTCCTGGCGCCCGTTCCAGCTCGCGTTCATGCTGCTCAACCTTCCCGCGCTCACCGACCCAGGGCACGAGGACCGTGACCAGGTGGACTTGCTGTTCTTCCCGACCGGCGGCGGCAAGACCGAGGCCTACCTGGGTCTTGCCGCGTGCACGTTCGCGATCCGGCGGCTGCAGGGAACGCTGAACACCGGCGCCGACGCGCGCAGCGGTGACGGCGGCGTCGCCGTGCTCATGCGCTACACCCTGCGGCTGCTCACCGCTCAGCAGTTCCAGCGCGCGGCCGCGCTGATATGCGCCGCCGAGGTGCTCCGCCGCCAGGACACGAAGACCTGGGGGGACGAGCCGTTCCGGATCGGGATGTGGGTGGGCGGCCTGGTCTCGCCGAACTGGTACGACAGGGCGGCGGACGAGATCACCGAGGTCCGCGACTCACCGCGCTCAAAGCGCACCGGCGTGCTGCAGACGCTCGCCTGCCCGTGGTGCGGGACCAAGCTGCAGGCCCACCGCGACCTGCGGCCCGACGATGACCGGCGGCGCATCCTGCTGTACTGCCCGTCCGGCGAAGGGCCCGACCGGTGCCCGTTCTCCGAGATGGACTCACCGGGCGAGGGCCTGCCGATCCTCACGGTGGATGAGGAGATCTACCGGCTGCTGCCCAGCATGGTGATCGCGACCGTGGACAAGCTCGCGCAGCTTCCCTGGCATGGCTATGCCGGGATGCTGTTCGGCCGTGTCAGCCAGAGATGCCCCAGGCACGGGTACCGGCACCGGGACATGGACGATCGCACCGGCTGCGGGCAGCGGCACAATGCGACGAAGACCGGCCTGCCCGCCGTTACCAGCCAGCCCGTCACCCGGCTGCGCCCGCCGGACCTGATCATCCAGGACGAGCTGCACCTGATCTCCGGGGCGCTCCGACTTCAGGCGCACGCCGTGCGCTCGGCACCACCGTCGGCCTGTTCGAGGCCGCCGTGGACGAACTGTGCGGCTGGCCTTACGACGGCACCCGCACCGGGCCGAAGATCGTCGCATCCACCGCGACGACCAAGCGGGCCCGCGAGCAGGCACGGGGCCTGTTCGGACGGGACCTCGCGGTGTTCCCGCCGCCGGTGCTCGATGTGGAGGACATGTTCTTCTCCCGGCAGGTGCCGGTAACCAGGGAAACCCCCGGCCGTCGGTACCTGGGCATCTGCGCGCACGGCGTGCGCCTGAAGTCGGCGGAGATACGGCTCGCCGAGATCCTGCTCATCGCCGGGCAGACGCTCTTCGACACCTACGGCAACCCCGCCGACCCGTACATGACCGTGGTCGGCTACTTCAACGCCACCCGCGAGCTGGCCGGCATGCGCCGCTACCTCGACGACGACGTGACCACCCGGGTCCGCCGGCACGGCAAGGTCCGCGGCATGTCCGACCGCATAGGTTCCGGCACCGGCATGCTCGAGATCGAGGAGCTGACCTCCCGGGGCGAGTCCGGCGGCCTCCCGGTGGACGTCGTGCTGGCCACGAGCATGCTCCAGGTCGGCGTGGACGTGTCCCGCTTCGGCCTGATGGTGGTGACCGGCCAGCCCAAGAACACCGCCGAGTACATCCAGGCCTCCTCCCGCGTCGGCAGATCCGCCGGCAAGCCCGGCCTGGTGGTGACCATCTACAACTGGTCCCGGCCCCGCGACCTGGCGCACTACGAGGACTTCGGGCACTACCACGCCACCTACTACCGCCAGGTCGAGGCGCTGTCGGTGACCCCCTACACGCGGCGCGCGCTCGACCGCGGCACCGCGGCGACCTTCGTGGCCGCCGTCCGCAACGCGACCGAACCGTACTCGCGGGACGCCGACGCCCAGGACGTCGACCTGGACGGCGAGATAGTAGAGCAGGTCACGGCCAGGCTGATGTCCCGGGCCGAGCGCGCCTCCGATCACCGGGGCGCAGAATATCTGTCCGAACGGATCGGTGCGCTGCGTGACCGGTGGACGGACTCCAAGACCGGGTCGACCAGGCTGGGCTACCGCAAGCGCGGCGGGAAGGAGCCGCTCAACGGGCTGCTGGCCGAGGCGGGCGGCGGCGCCTGGACCGCGCTCACGGTGCCGATGTCGATGCGGGAGACCGAGAACGAAGTCAACCTGCTGGTCCCGGGCAAGGGGCTGTTCGACCCGCTGCTCGGCCAGCCCGCGTGGTCGTTCGCCGCGCCGGCCGAGGCCGGTCAGGACGAAGAGGAACTGCCCGACGCCGACGAGCTGGGAGACCAGTGATGGCTGAGGCGCAGCACCGGCGCAAGGTCGGCACGGTACGGCCGAGCCACCTGATGTTCACCGGGGGAGTGGGCGCGCTCATCGACCTGCCGAACTTCCCGGTGCTGGTCCGCGGCCTTGACGACTGGCGCTACGACACCGTGCCGGACTGGGAGCCGCTGACCGAGCCCAGGCTGCTGGCCGCCGTCGGCAAGCTGCTTGCCGCCCCGGTCAGGCAGCTGCGGCCGCCGCCGTGGCTGGCGGAAACCCCGGACGACTTCACCGGGCAGGCGTCCCGGATAGGGGTGCCCGTCATGCCGTTCCCGCAGTGGCTGCGGTGCACCGCGTGCAACCGGCTGGCGCCGCTGGATTCCTCGTCCACGTGGGGGTTCGTGAACGACAAGCCCAGGCGGCCGGAGGAGGCCAAGTTCTTCCACCAGGACTGCCCGCGGCGCAAGAGGCAGCCGCTCGCGGTCGCGGCGCGGTTCGTGCTGGCCTGCGTCAACGGGCACCTGGACGACTTTCCGTACCGCGAGTTCGTGCACCGGGGCGGGGCCTGCCCCGAGGCCAGCCACCCGGCGCTGCTGATGGACGACTACGGCGGCAACCGGGGCGCCAACGTCGTGATCCGGTGCACCAGGTGCCCGGCCAAGCGGAACATCAGCCAGGCCATGGGCCGCCGGGGCGAGGAATCGCTGCCGATGTGCCGCGGCCGCCACCCGCACCTGGCGACCTTCGAGAAATGCGACCGCAAGCCGATCGCGATCGTGGTCGGGGCGTCGAACACCTGGTTCGCGCAGACCCTGTCCACGCTCGCCGTCCCGCCCACCGGGGCGAGCGAGCTGCAGGCCAAGGTGGCGCAGTTGTGGGAGCAACTGCAGAACGTGACCAGCCGCCAGATCCTCAACGCCTTCTGGGCGCTGCCCCAGTTCCAGGTCCTGCACAAGTGGGGCAAGGACGACGTCTTCGACGCCATCGAGCAGCATGCCAAGGTAGCCGAGGCCGGGGGCGGCGACCAGCAGAAGGAGTACCCCGACCTGCTGACGCCCGAGTGGGACATCTTCACCGCCACCCCGCCGCCGGAACCGACCGACGACTTCGCGCTCCGCCGGGCCGGGGTGCCGGGACCGCTGGCCGGGTTCGTGTCCGATGTGGTGCAGGCCGAACGGCTCCGCGAAGTCCGGGCGCTGACCGGGTTCACCCGGCTGGACGCCCCCGACCCGCAGGACCCGGACCTGGTCAAGCGCGCCCCGCTAGCCCGGGACAAGCCAGCCTGGGTGCCCGCCAGCGAGGTCCGCGGCGAAGGCATCTTCCTGCGCGTCGGCGACTCCGCGCTTGCCGCGTGGGAGGCCCAGGTAGCGGACTCGGAGGTGGTCAGCGAGCACAGGGACGCGTTCGCGCGCTTCCGCACCAACAGGTACTCCGAGCGCATCAACGCCGACTTCGACGCCATGTACGGCTGGCCGGGCGCCCGGTACATCGCGCTGCACACCCTGAGCCACCTGCTGATCAGGACGATCGCGCTGGAATGCGGCTACAGTTCGGCGAGCCTGTCCGAGCGGATCTACTCCGCGCCCGACCGCGCCGGCATCCTCATCTACACCGCCGTCCCGGACGCCGAAGGCACCCTCGGCGGCCTGGTGTCGCTGGCCGAGCCCGAGCCGCTGACCAGGATCATGGACCGCGCGCGGCGCGACGCGCTGCGCTGTTCCTCCGACCCGCTGTGCGCGGAGCGGCTGCCGAGCTTCCCCGCCGACTTCCTGCACGGCGCGGCCTGCCACGCCTGCCTGTTCGTCTCCGAGACCACCTGCGAGCGGGGCAACCGCTTCCTCGACCGCCGGTTCATCATCCCGGTCGATCCCACGTTCCCCGCGCTCATCCCATGACCTGGGACGCACTGGAAAAGGCAGGTGCCGACCTGCTGCGCACCCGCGGCCCGGCCGCGCTGCGAGCCGTGGCCGGGTACGCGATGGAGACCAGGCCCCGGGAGGCGATCCTGCGGGCCGCGCCGTACGCGGCACCCTTGCTCGACGCGCTCGCCGGCGTCGACCGCTCCGCCGGCCTGGCATACCTGACCGGGCTGGCCGCCGGATACGCACAGCGCGCCGCCGAGGTGTCCGTCGAGACCGTATGGAGCGGACCCGGATCACATCACGTCCCAGTCCGTGCCACCGCCGCCGTCCTGGCCGACGTCATCCGGGAGGCCCGCCGCGAACTGCTGCTGATGACCTACTCGGCCAGGCAATACCAGCCGCTGACCGTAGCCCTGCAAACGGCGGTGAGCCGCGGCGTCCGCGTGAGCGTCGTCGTCGAGACCCTCCAGGGCGCGGGCAGCGCGCTCGCCGGAGACGAGCCCTACCAGGCGTTCACCGGCATCGACGGCCTCGACCTGTGGCACTGGCCTTCGGCCAAGCGCACCGAACCCGGCGCCAAGATGCACGCCAAGCTCGCGGTCGCCGACCGGCGCGTCCTGTTCGTCACAAGCGCCAACCTCACCCAATCCGGCGTCGGCAAGAACATCGAGGCAGGCCTGCTCGTCCGCGGCGGCACCGCGCCGCTCCGCGCTGCCGAACACGTCGACGCCCTCCGCGCCGCCGGAGCCCT
>DAHVAN010000369.1 GCA_027314595.1 Actinomycetota bacterium
GTTCCCTGTGCTGGTCAAGGCCGCCGGCGGCGGCGGCGGGCGGGGGCTGCGGGTGGTCCGCGACCCGGCCGGTCTCGCGGACGCGGTGGCGGTGGCCAGCGCGGAGGCGGCGGCGGCGTTCGGCGACCCGCGGGTGTACCTGGAGCGGTACGTCTGCCCGGGCCGCCACGTCGAGGTGCAGCTTCTCGGCGACGGCGAACGGGTGATCCACCTCGGCGACAGGGACTGCTCGGTGCAGCGGCGCTACCAGAAGCTGATCGAGGAGGCGCCGGCGCCGCTGCTGCCCGGCGGGCTGCGGGAGGCGATCCGCCAGGCCGCGGTGGCGCTCGGCGAGCGGCTGCGCTACCGGGGCGCGGGCACGGTCGAGTTCCTCGTCGACGCCGAAGCGGGGGCGTTCTACTTTCTCGAGGTCAACGCCCGCATCCAGGTCGAGCACCCGGTGACGGAGGCGGTCACCGGCCTGGACCTGGTCGCCGGGCAGATCTCGATCGCGGAAGGCCGGCCGCTGCGGCTGGGTCAGGACGACGTGACGTTCACCGGGCACGCGATCGAGTGCCGGATCAACGCCGAGGACCCGTTCAACGGCTTCGCCCCCAGCCCGGGCACGGTCACCGCGGCGGTGTTCCCGGCAGGCGTCCGGGTGGACACGCACGTCCAGCCGGGTTCGGCGGTCCCGCCGGACTACGACTCGCTGCTCGCCAAGGTGATCGCGCACGGCGCGGACCGCGCGGCGGCGCTCGCCAGGCTGCGCGGCGCGCTGGACCGCTGCGACATCGGCGGGGTCGCCACGAACCTGCGCATGCACCAGGCGCTGCTCGCCGACGGGGAGTTCGCCCGCGGCGGCGTCGGCACCGGCTACCTGCAGCGGGCCTGGCGCGGGCAGGCGCCACCGCCCGTTCGGGACAATGGGGGCGGTACCCATGGCTGACCTGCAGCTTGTCGATGTGTCCTTGCGGGACGGCAACCAGTCGCTGTGGGGGGCGACCGGGCTGCGCACCGCGCACATCGCGCAGATCGCGCCGGTGATGAACCGGGTGGGGTTCCGGGCGCTCGACTACTCCTCAAGCACGGCGATGGGCGTGTCGGTGCGCACTCACCGGGAGAACCCGTGGCACCTGCTGCGGCTGACACGGGCGGCGATGCCGGACACGCTGCTGCAGTTCATCGGCACCGGCTTCAGGTTCATCTCCTGGGAGAAGGCCCATCCCGAGGTGATGGGACTGGTGTACCGGTGCCTGGTCAACGCGGGCATGGACCGGTTCGTGGTGCTCGACCCGACGCACGACATGGACGCGGTGCGCGAGACGGCGGGGATCATCAAGTCGGCCGGCGGGAAAGAGGTCATCGCCGCGCTCACGTACACGGTCTCCGCCGCGCACGACGACGCGTTCTACGCGGGCATCGCGGCGCAGGTCGCGGCCTGCGCGAACATCGACCGCGCGTACATCAAGGATCCCGCGGGTATCCTCACGCCCGAGCGGGCGCGGGCGCTGATCCCCGCCGTGCTCGGGCGGCTCGGCGGCAAGCCGCTGGAGCTGCACGCGCACGCCTCGCTCGGGCTGTCGCCGCTGACCTGCCTGGCCGCCGCCGGGCTCGGGGTGGCTGCGCTGCAGGTCGGCTGCGGGGCGCTCGGCAACGGCACCTCGCTGCCCGACGCGGAACGGCTCACCGCCAACCTGCGCGCCAGCGGCCACGCCGTCGACGTCGACGACCGGCTGCTCGCCGCCGTCGCCCGGTACTTCGACGCCCTCGCGCTTGCCGAGGGGCTGCCGGCCGGGAAGCCGCGCGAGTTCGACGCGGCGTTCATGACCCATCAGGTTGCGGGCGGGGTGATGACGACGCTGCGGCGCCAGCTCGCCGAGCTCGGCATGGAACACCGGTTCGGCGAGGTCATGGCGGAAATCACCGTCGTGCGGGCCGAGCTCGGCTACCCGATCATGGTCACCCCGTTCCCGCAGATGGTGATCGGGCAGGCCCTCGCGAACGTCCTCGGCGGCGGCGCGCGTTACGACCAGGTGCCCGACCAGGTGATCAGGTACGTGCTCGGCAGCTTCGGCAAGCCGACGATGCCGGTGGAGCCGTCGGTGCTTGACCGGATCCTGGCCCGGCCGCGGGCCCGCGAGCTGGCCGTCGAACCGCCGCCGCTTTCGGTTTCCGAGCTCCGGCACCGGTTCGGGGAGCGGGTGCCCGATGAGGAGCTGCTGCTGCGGTTCGGGATGCCGGGGGGCGAGGTGGACGGGATGCTCGCCGCCGGGCCCGCGGTCACGCACTACAACCCGGCGGCGCAGCCGGTGCTGCGGCTGCTGCGCGAGCTCGGGCGGCGGCCGGCGGCGGCCGCGCTGACCGTGGACAAGCCGGGATTGCGGCTATCGCTGAAAGGGCACCAGGAGTGACGGCGCGCGAGCGGCTGGCGAACGCCAGGGGATTCATCTTCGACATGGACGGCACGCTGGTCCTCGGCGACCGGGCGAACCACGGGCTGGCGCCGCTGCCAGGCGCGGCCGGGATGCTGGACTGGGTGCGCGGCCGCGGGCTGCCGTACGTGGTGTTCACCAACGGCACGAACCGGGCGCCGGCGCACTTCGCCAGGGTGCTGCGGGAGGCCGGCCTTCGCGTTCCCGACGAGCTGATGATGACCCCGGCGAGCAGCGCGGTGCTCATGTTCACCAGGCGCGGGTACACCCGGGTGATGGTGCTCGGCGGCGAGGGGGTGGCCGGGCCGCTGCGCGAGGCGGGCATCGAGGTGGTGCCCCCGGCCGCGGCCGCTGGCGGCGCGCCGGGTGTGGACGCGGTGTTCGCCGGCTGGTACCCCGAGTTCACGATGCCCGCGCTCGAGGCGGCGTGCGATGCCGTGTGGTCCGGCGCCGCCCTGTACAGCGCGTCGCAGACGCCGTTCTTCGCCGCCGCGAACGGCCGGGCGCTCGGCACCTCCCGCGCGATCACCGCGATGATCAGGTCGCTGACGGGCTGCCGCCTGACTGTCACGGGCAAGCCGTCGCTCGACGCGCTGCGCGCCGCCGCCGCCCGGCTGGGCGTGCGGCCCGGCGAGATCGCGGTCGTCGGCGACGACCCGCTGCTCGAGGTGCCGATGGCGCACCGCGGCCGGGCGCTGGCGATCGCGGTGGACACCGGCCTCGGCGACGCGGCGGCCTACGACCACCTGCCCCCGTCGCGGCGGCCTCACCTGCGGCTGCGCGGCGTGGACGAGCTGCTCGAGATCTGCCGCGAGCAGGCCGGCTCGTGAGCCGGATCCTGTCCCCTGTCCGTGACGAGGCGCCCGGCGCCTCCCTTCCCCCTGCCGCTCCCCCTCCCCCACCCCTTCCCCCTGCCGCTCCCCCTCCCCTTGCCCCCTCCCCCCGGATAGCTCCCTGGAGTACTGCCATGACAGACATGCGCGCCGTAGGTTTCACCGAGTTCGGCGACCCGTCCGTGATGAAGATCGTCACCGTGCCCGTCCCGGTGCCCGGGCCGGGCCAGGTGCGGGTGCGCGTCGCCGGCGCCACCGTGAACCCCACCGACATCGGGTTCCGGCTCGGCGGGCGGCAGCTTCCCGAAGGCGTCACCCCCCCGTACATCGCGGGCATGGACCTGGCGGGCGTGATCGACCTCACCGGCCCGCAGGTCTCCGGCTGGCGCGCCGGGGACCGGGTGATGGCCGCGGTGTCGCCGTCGGTGCCCGGCGGCGGCGCGCAGGCCGAATACGTGCTGGTGGCGCAGGACCAGCTCGCCCGGGTGCCCGAGGCGATCTCCCTGGAGGCCGCGGCGACGCTGCCGATGAACGCGATGACCGTGCGCGCCGCGCTCGACATGCTCGCGCTCGCGCCAGGGCAGACGCTCGCGGTCACCGGCTCGGCGGGCGCGGTCGGCCAGTACGCGATCCAGCTCGGCACCCACGACGGCCTGGTCGTGATCGGCGACGCCAAGCCCGAGGACGAGGATCTGATCCGGTCGTTCGGCGCGGCGCACGTGGTGACGCGCGGCGAGCCGATGGCGGCCGCGGTCCGCGAGCTCTACCCGTCCGGCGTGGACGCGGTCCTCGACGCCGCGCTGCTCGGCCCGCGGGTGCTGCCCGCCGTGCGTGACGGCGGGCAGCTCATGGCGGTCCGCCCGTTCCAGGGCCAGACCGAGCGCGACATCAAGATCTCCCTGGTCCTCGTCGGCAACCACCTGCACGAGGGCGCCCGGCTCGCCGAGCTGGCCGGCCTGGCCGCCAAGGGCGTCCTCACGCTGCGGATCGCGGACCTGATCCCGGCCGAGGACGCCGCGCAGGCGCACCGCCGGCTGGAGGCCGGCGGGGTGCGGGGCAGGCTCGTGCTGACGTTCTGAGCCGACGCCACGGAAAGGACCACTTCTGCCGGATCGGATGGAACCTGCGGCCGGAGGCCAGTCCTGTGCGACATGGTCCAGCGATGTAGCTTAAACGGTTTATTGACGCCGCATATCCGCACTAGTAACGTCATCACTGGAAATGTTCGTACAGCTCCTCATGTCGCGGGAGTGCCCATGCGCACCATCCTGGCAGGCCGCGTTACGCGGCGCGCACCGCTCGTGGCCGCACTGGTGACGGCCCTGATCACAGGCTCTGCCGCGGCGGCGTTCGCCGCGGCCTCCCCAGCCGCCGTCTCTTCCGGCCGCCCGGCGTCCCCGGGCTACACCGCCGGCCTCTCGTCAGCCCGCGGTCTCGTGCCGGGTGCCCGGCTGTTCGTGCCGCCGCCGTCTTCGGGGGCGCCGCAGCAGATCCTCCAGCTGGTGAAGAGCCACGACCTCAGGGACGCGCTGCTGATCGCCGACATGGAGACGATCCCCCGTGCCGTGTGGTTCACCGGCGGCACCCCCGCGCAGGTCGAGCAGCAGGTGCGGCAGACGATGGCCGAGGCGGCCTTCGAGCGCGCGGTGCCGGTGCTTGTCGCCTACGACATCCCCGGCCGGGACTGCGCTCAGTACTCGGCGGGCGGGGCGCTGAATCAGGCCGCCTACGAGGCCTGGATCGACGGCTTCGCGGCCGGCGTGGGCCGGGGAAGGGCGGTCGTCATCCTCGAGCCTGACGCGCTCGGCAACCTGCCGTCGGGCTGCGGCGGCCCCACCGCCACCTACCCGTTCACCGACGCCGAGCGGTACGCGGAGATCCAGTACGCGGTGTCCGCGCTCGAGGCTCAGCCGCACGTGGGCGTTTACCTGGACGGCACGCACAGCGCCTGGCAGTCGGTCGGCACCATCACGCAGCGGCTGCTGACGGCGGGCGTGCAGGACGCGCAGGGGTTCTTCCTCAACGTGTCGAACTACCAGCCGGACCCCAACCTGATCGACTACGGGACCTGGATCTCCGACTGCATCGCGATGGTGACCGACCCGTCCAACGCCTACTACGCCAACCCGGGCGCTTGCGCCAGCCAGTACTACCCGGCTACCCCGTCGGACTTCAGCACCTGGGGCCTGACCACGGCCTGGTACGCCCAGAACATGGGCAACGCGGTGGCCGCGACCCACTTCGTCATCGACACCAGCCGCAACGGCGACGGCCCGAACAACATGCAGGCGTACGCCCAGCCGCCCTACAACCAGCCCTCGTCCGTGATCAGCACCCTGGCCGGCGGCAACTGGTGTAACCCGCCGGGCTCCGGGCTCGGCCTGCGGCCGGCCTCGAGCACCGGCGTCCCGCTGCTCGACGCGTACCTGTGGGTCAAGACCCCGGGCCAGTCAGACGGCCAGTGCGACGCCGCCGGCGGCGTGCGGGCCTGGGACTACGCCGCCTACAGCCAGCCCGGCTGGCCGGCCGACGCCGCCAGCCAGGCGCTGTTCGACCCGCTGTGGGGCATCGACGACCCGGCGGCGGGCGCCTGGTTCCCGCAGCAGGCGCTGCAGCTAGCGCAGGACGCCAGCCCGGCGCTGCCGTAACCGCCCCGGCCCCCGGTGGGCTGGCGCTGACCGGGGGCCGGGACTATGCTCACGCCTTACATAGCGACAATGCAAGAGTGACGGCCGGATCGTCACCCTGGCGGCGAGGTAAGGCTCATGCCCCTGCACCACGCGGTACTGTCCCTGCTGGCGGCCAAGCCGGCCCACGGCTACGAGCTGAAGGCCAGCTTCGAGCAGGCCGTCGGCGACCAGTGGGGCGGGCTGAACATCGGCCACCTGTACCAGATACTCGACCGGCTCTCCCGCGACGGGCTGATCGAGTCGCAGCGCCAGCCGCAGCAGGTCAAGCCCGACCGCCTTGTCCACCGCCTCACCCCGGCCGGCCGTGCCGAACTCGACCGCTGGCTCGCCGAGCCGGCCACCCCCGCCCGCGGCTACCGCGACGACTTCTTCCTCAAGATCATGGCCGCCGTCCGCTCCCCCGACCCGGCCACGCTGCCCGCCCTGCTCAGCCGCCAGCGCGCCCACCTGCTGCGGCAACTGCACGCCCTGGCCGGGGCCCGGGCCACCGCCAGCACCACAGCCGTCGAGTCGCTGCTCATCACCGCGGCCGAACTGCACATCCGCGCCGACCTCGGCGTCATCGACGCCGCCGAGAAGACCCTCACCGCCAGCCCCGCCGCCCCGGCCGGCGAGCGGTCATCACCGGACATGGCGCAACCGCAGAGCGCGGCGGGCTAGCCCAAGGCGAGCGCCGGGGCCAGGCCGCCGGGCCCGTGGTACGCCCTGATCAGGCCGGCGGCGTGTCCGGGCCGCTTACCAGGCCGCCGTGCAGAACACGGTCCTGCTGGCGCCGGCCTTCACGCAGGACCGCGCGAGCCGCCCTGGGCCGTCGGGGACGCTGGCCAGCGTGTAACTGGCCGTCTCGGCAAGCCTTGCGGGCAGCGTGTAGGTGGCGGACACCGTGGTCCAGGTCCTGCCGCGGTTGCGCGATTGCTGAAGATACATGCTGCACGTGGTCCTGAGGAAAAGCCCGACGACATCGGCGGTCACCCTCGACGTGGCCTTCTTGACCGGGGTGAAGGTGAACAGGGAGGTCGCGCAGTAGCCGGCGACCGCATGATCCACCATGGTGGCCATGCTGTAGACGACCGGCTCGGCCCCGCCGGCGGGCCTCCCCTTTCCCCTCGCGAGCGAGATCGCCCTCCCGCAGTGCAGGACCGCTCTGGGTCCGACGATGCAGGCGCGCGCCTCGTAACCCGGCCCGTCGTAGTAATTGGCCGTCTTCGCGTCCGTGATGACCCGGGCCCGCGGGACCGTTAGCCTCGGCGCTATGACCGTCCAGGATCTGCGCCGAGGTCGCTGGCCGCCAGGCCGCGGCCCTTGCGCAGCGCCTTGATCTCCGCCGCGATGGATTCCGTCCGCGGATCGCCCCGGCGCCGCGGCCGCGGCCCTGCGGGGGGGACCGCGGCCGCGCGGGCGCGGGTCAGGCCCTGGTCAAGATCACGGGGCCGTCCGCCGTCACCGCGATCGTGTGCTCGGCGTGCGCCGCCCTGCTGCCGTCCGCCGTCCTGATCGTCCAGCCGTCGTCGTCCAGGTAGCACTCGTCGCTGCCGCCCGCCATGAACCACGGCTCGATCGCGATGACGAGCCCGGGGACGAGCCGCATGCCGCGCCGCGCCTTGCCCCGGTTGGGGATGTGCGGGTCCTCGTGCATCGACCTGCCGACGCCGTGGCCGCCGAGTTCGGTGGAGATGCCGTAGCCCGCGGCCCTGCCGACGGCGCCGACGGCGGCGGAGATGTCGCCGAGCCTGCCGCCGGGCACCGCCGCCGCGATGCCCGCCGCGAGCGCGTCCTGCGTGACGGCGATCAGCCGGGCGTCCGCGTCGCCGGCCGGGCCCACGGTGAAGGAGATCGCCGCGTCGGCCACCCAGCCGTCGAGGGTCGCCCCGGCGTCGACGCTGAGCAGGTCGCCAGGGGCGAGCCGGTAGCCGCCGGGGATGCCGTGCAGCGCCGCGTCGTTGACGGACGTGCAGATGACGGCGGGGTAGGGCACCGTGGCGAAACCGGGCTTGTAGTGCAGGAAAGGCGAGGTCGCGCCGGCCTTCGCGAGCACGTCGCGGGCCGCCTGGTCGAGGTCGGCGAGCCGCGCCCCCGGCGCGGCCTGCGCGCGGGCGGTCGCGAGCACGTCCGCCACCACCCGGCCCGCCGCCCTGATCGCGTCGATCTCGCCCGGCGTCTTGATCTCGACCACCCGCCCTGCCCTTCTCCCGCTGCGGGAAAAGGCTAGCCGACGTTCCGGGCGGCGTAACCGCCCGCGGCCCAGACCAGGCGCTGGAAGTCCCCCGCGGTCATCAGCGCGCCAGGCCCGGCGCCCGCCGCCGGGTCCGCGGCGGGCAGGGACGTGCCGGGCGGGAAGAACACTCCGTCACACCGCTCGCAGTACCAGCCTGCCTGCCACACCGCCATGGCGCCCGGCATGCCTCGCCTGACCCGCACGATGCTCGCCCGGCGCGCGCCGGCCCAGCCGTAACAGGCGATCGCGTACGCGAAGCAGGCGCCGGCCGCGGCGAGCATCGCCCCGGACACCCCGCCGCGGGCCGCGGCGCCGGTCCACAGCAGCGCTGCGCCCGCCGCGCCGATGAGCGTCCCGGCCCAGGCGAGCCGGTCCGCTGACTTCAGCGCGGGCAGCGGGCGCAGCAGCGGGGGCGCGGTCTGCGCGTACACGACGGGAACCCGCCGGGTATGGTCCAGGCCCTTGTGCCGCGGGCACACCGCGACGAGGGACTGGGCGGATCTGTCCACGATGGCGCGCTCCGGGGGGACGGATTTCCACCTGTTGCCTTCCATTTCTATACCCGTTGAACGGACAGGCATTCAGCGTAATTCCTGGTCAGCGCGACCACCGGGGTTCCGGCGATGCCGCGGACCTGGTCGTCGCGTATCCACCCGGTCCGCGGCATTTATTCCGAACGGGACCGTGGCCGCTGTCTCAGCTCAGCCCTTCTGCCTTCAGGAACGCGGCCGCCACCGTCGAGTAGTTCGCGTGCTGCGTGATGACCGCGACGTCCATCTGCAGCAGGGCCGCGGTGGTGAGCTTGGCCGAGATCGCGTTGAGCGTGGCGATAATCGCGGGGTTCATGGCCGGCTTGTAAACGAGCGGGATCACGTTCTGCGCCGCGAAATTGAACTTCGGGTCCGCGAGCGTCACCAGGTGGTCGGAAATGATCTGCGGCGTGGTGGTGAACACGTCGGCCGCCTGCACCTTGCCGTCCGTCAGCGCGGCGAGCGTGATCGGACCGGACTCGTCCAGCGGGTCGAATTGCCTGAAGGTGAGGCCGTAGCTGGCCTTGAGCCCGGCCAGGCCGTCGGAGCGGGTCTTGAACTCCGGCGGCCCGCCGAACACCATGCCCCGCGCGTACGGCTTCAGGTCCGCGATCGTCTTCAGGTGGTACCTCGCGGCGGTCGCCGCGGTGACCGTGACCGAGTCGCTGTCCTGGGCCGGCGCCGGGTTGAGCACCTCCAGGGTGGACGGCAGCCTGGCGGCGAGCTCGGCGTCCACCTGCGCGGTGGTCTTCGCGGTGCTGGTCTTGTCGACCTCGACCGTGAGCAGCGTGCCGTTGTATTCGGGGATGATCGAGATCGCGCCCTTTTCGACCTGCGGGTAGTAGACCTCGCGGGCGCCGATGTTGAGCTTGGGCGTCACCGTGATGCCCTTGTCCTGCAGCGCCAGGACGTAGATCTCGGCGAGCAGCTCGTTCTCGGGGAAGTTCGCGGACCCGACGACGAGGCTGCCCGCAGCGCCGCCGTTGGCCAGCGGGTTGGACGAGACGGCCGCGCCCGGGTTGGACGTGCCGCCGGCGGTGCTTGAGGTGACGCTCGCGCACGCGCTGACGGCCAGGACGCTGAAGGCGGCGAGGCCGCCGATGATCCGTGCCCTGCTAGTGAACATGTGCTGTCCCTTTCGAGCTGGGTTCGGTACCTATTCCGCGCGCCGCTGCCTGCGCAGGCCGGCCGGGACGACCAGCCTGGCCAGGACGGCGAAGAAAACCAGGACGACGACGGCGAGCGCCATCAGGATCAGGGCGCCGCCCGCCACCGGCCCGTACTCGTTGCTGGCCAGGCCGTCGAAGATGAAGCGGCCCATGCCGCCCAGGCCCGTGTAGGCGACCAGGGTCGCGGTGGCCACCACGAAGACCGCCCCGGTGCGCAGGCCGACGAGGATGAGCGGCAGCGCGATCGGCACCTCCACGCGCGTCACCTGCTGCCATGGCGTCATTCCCGCGCCCCTGGCGGCGTCGCGGACGCCGGGGTCGACCCCGGCCACGCCCTCGTAGGCGTTGACGAGGATCGGCGGCACGGCGAGCACGGCCAGCGGCACCAGCCAGGTGAGGACGGAGAATCCGCCCAGATCCAGGACGAACAGCAGCAGCAGCCCGAGCGTGGGGATCGCGCGCCAGGCGTTGGCCAGGTTGACCACGACCACCGCGCCGCGCCCGGTGTGGCCGACGGCGACCCCCGCGGGGATGGCGATGACCGCGGCGACGAGCAGCGACGCGCCGCTGTAGCCGAGGTGGGCGAGGATCTGGTACGGGATGCTGCCCGGCCCGTGCCAGTTGGCGCTCTGCGACGCCCAGTCCCACGCCCAGCTCAGGAAGCTCATGGGCGCGCCATCCAGGGGGTGAGCGCCCGCCGCAGGCCGACGAGCACAAGGTCGCAGCACACCGCGAGCACGATGATCACCACCAGGCCCGCGTAGATCTCGGTCGGGAAGTCCCGCTGGAACCCGTCGATGAACAGGTAGCCGAGGCTGGACACGCCGATAAGCTGGCCGAGGGTGGCCAGGGCGATGCTCGACACCACGGCGACCCGCAGCCCGGCGATGATCACGGGCACGGCGAGCGGCAGCTCGACGGCGGCCAGCCTGCGCAGCGGGCCGTACCCCATCGCGGTCGCCGACTGCCTGACGGGGCCGGGCACCGCGTGCAGGCCGGCGACGACGTTCGGCACGATCACGCACAGCGAGTACAGCGTGAGCCCGATTATCACCGTCGTGTCGGTCAGGCCGTAGTACGGGATGAGGGCGATCCACAGGGCGAGCGAGGGGATCGCGTAGAGCACGCTCACCCCGGACAGCACGGGCGGGTAGAACCAGCGCCAGCGGGCGGACACGATGCCCAGCGGCAGCGAGATCAGCAGGCCGTACAGCGCCGGCAGCACGCCGAGCTTGGCGTTCTCCCAGGTGAGCTGCCAGATCATGGAGAGGTTGCCCGGAATCCAGGACCAGGTCATGGCCGGTCTCCCGGCTGCTCCCCCGCCGCCCCGGCCGTCTGTGCGCTCATCGCGCCCGCCGCGCCGCCCGCCGCGTCCGCTGCCGCGATGGCCGCCCGCAGCTGGTCGAAGGACGCCACGCCGGCCACGCGGCCGTCCTCGTCCACGCAGATCGCCTGTCCGGCGGGTGAGAGCACCGCCGCGTCGAGGGCCGCCCGCAGCGAGCCGCCCGCGGTGAACGTGTGCCCGAACGCTTCGGCCCTGACCTGGCCGAGCGGCGTGTCGCCCGGCATCGCCAGCAGCCGCGCCGCCGGGATCCAGCCGCCCGGCCTGCCGTCGTCGGTGAGGAGAATCCACGGCTCCCCCGTGGCCAGGGCCTTCGCGGCCGTCGCGTCGGCGCCGAGGACGGTGCCCGCGCTCAGGTTCAGGCCCGCCGCGGGGACGAACGACAGCCGCCTGATGCCGCGGTCGAAGCCGACGAAACCGGCGACATAGGAGTCGGCTGGCGCGCCGAGCAGCCGCTCGGGCGTCGCGACCTGCGCCAGGCGGCCTCCGGGCCGGTACAGCGCCACCAGGTCGCCGACCTTGATGGCCTCCTCGATGTCGTGGGTGACGAGCACGATCGTCTTGCGCAGCTCGCTCTGCAGCGTGATCAGCTGGTCCTGCAGCGACGCCCGCACCAGCGGGTCGACCGCGCTGAACGGCTCGTCCATCAGCAGCACAGCCGGGTCCGCCGCCAGCGCCCGCGCCACGCCGACGCGCTGCTGCTCCCCGCCGGAAAGCTGGTACGGGTAGCGGCGGGCGAGCGCCTGCCCGAGCCCCACCAGGTCGAGCAGCTCACGCGCCCGGGACCGCGCACGCCGCCGCGACCAGCCGTTGAGCAGCGGGACCGTGGCGATGTTGTCTTCCACGGTGCGGTGCGGGAACAGCCCGGTCTGCTGTATGACGTAGCCGATCCCGCGGCGCAGCCGCGCGGGGCTGGCCTCCTTGACGTCCCGCCCGCCGAGCAGCACCCGCCCGTCGCTGGGCTCGACGAGCCGGTTGATCATCCGCAGCGACGTGGTCTTCCCGCAGCCGCTCGGCCCGACGAGCACGGCCGTCTTGCCTTCGGGCACCTCCAGGTCGAGCGCGTCGACGGCCACGGTCCCGTCCCGATAGCGCTTCGTCACTCGCTCGAAGGTGATCAAAGCGCGGCCGGGCCCTTCCGCCGGCAGCGGCGCCCGCTGCCCGCGACTGGCTCACCGGGCGAACTCATCCACCCACCCTAAGCGTTCAACGACCTTCGAGGCCGGCATCGACCGGTGCCGGTTACGTAACATCCCCCGCGTGCGCGGCAGGCAGGCCGACAATTGATGCTGATGTGACAAATGGCGTGCTCGGCGGAGCGCTGCGGCTGGCCGCCTCCCGCAGGCAGGCGGGGACATGCAAGGCCATCTGCGGATCTGCCCCGAATACACCGGGCTAACCGCGCCGTTGGCCCAGTCACGCCGCGGGCCGCGGGGCACCATGGGAGCATCCGGGCATCCGGGCATCCGGGCATCCGGCGCCGAGCGCGACGCGGCCGTGGAGCGGCTCAGCGCCGCGCTCAGCGCCGCCACATCACGACGCGGCGACGACTTGGCACAGCTCCTCATCAGGCACGCAGTTGCGGAAGGCGAAGGACTCGCCGAGCGTGCCGAGGTCCTCCTCGGATGCGCCGGCGAAGCAGGCGGCGAACTCGCCGGCCAGGGGCTCGGCGAAGCACATGCTGAGCACGAGCTGCTCGGCGTAGCGGCGTGCGCCGGACGGGTACGGGTCGAACCCGGGGAACTCCCGCTCGAACCGCGCCATCAGCGGGCCGAGCACGTCCCGCATGCCGTCGGTGGTGGCACCCCAGTGGTCGGCGGCGAGCCGGGCCTTCTTCGCCCGGAAGGCCTTCGTCCGGCGCATCCACCCGGATTCGGGGTCCGTCACGACCAGGCCCTGGACCCCGATGTCCTTGTACGTCCACAGCGACCAGCCCGCGCCCGCGGCGGTGTAGATCGCGATCTGGTCGGCGAGCAGCCGGCGCCGCTGCGCGTCGCGCTCGGCGCCCGCGCCGTACACAGGGCCGAACTCGCCCACCCAGACGGGCAGTCCGTGCTCGCTCATGTAGGAGGTCATCGAGGCGAACTGCGCCGCGACGACGTCGGCGTCGAAGTGCCGGCCGCCGGTCTGCCCCGGGTACGGGCCGCCGTCCGCGGCGCCGGGCGGCGGGTACTGGTGCACCGCGTAGACGGCATTCTCGAACGGCTCGCCGAAGCCGGCGAACTCGTGGGCGTACCTGTTGCCGTCCAGGAAGACCATGTGCCGGCCGTCGACGGCCCTGATCGCCGCGACCGCGCGCCGATAAAAGCCGGCCAGGGCCGTCCGCGACTCGTCGGCCGGCTCGTTGAGCAGGTTGTACCCGGCCACCTCGGGCCGCTGGGCGTACCGGGCCGCGATCGCCTCCCACAGCGCGACGGCCCGGTCCTGGAAGTGCGGGTGCTGCCAGAACAGCGGCTTGTGGAACGGGTTGTCGCTGTGCCAGTGGTGGTTCTGCCCGCCGGGGGCGGCGTGCAGGTCGATGACCGTGTACAGGCCCGCGGCCGCGCACGCGTCCACCGCCCGGTCGAGCAGGGCGAACCCTGCCGGGTCGATCGTCCCCGGCCGCGCGTCGTCTTCCCAGTGCCGGTAGTTCACCGGGATCCGCACGCAGTTCATGCGCAGCGACGCGATGAACTCCGCGTCGGGCGGGCCGAAGAAGCTGTCGAGCAGCGAGCCGAGCAGCAGCGCGGCACGCCGCTCGCCGAGCGCGCGGCGCAGCGCCTGCCGGTGCGAGGACTCCGTCGCCGGGAAGCCGGTGATGAAGTTCTCCATGTTGAGCCAGCCGCCGATGCCAACGCCGCGCAGCAGGACCGGCTCGCCGTCGTCGGCGGTGACGATGCCGCCGCCGGAAGTCCGCAGCCACTTCACGCCACTAAGTATCCCGGACCGGGCCGCCCATCATGCGCAGCATCGCCCGCCCGCCGGTGCGGAAGAACCTGACGAGCAGCACCGCGGCGAGGGCACCGAAGACGATGCTGAGCCACGTCGTGTAGTCGCCGGGCGCAGCAGGCGGTCCGTCAGCAGGAGGCGGAGCAGCGCCGCGAGGCCACGATCATCACCAGGCCGCGGCCGGTTCGCCGGGGCGCCGCTGCACGCGGCGGCCTCCAGCGACGACTCCGAAGTGGCGAAGGCGATCATCGACGGCGGCGCGGACCTGGAGATCGCCGGCGGCTCGGTCGGCACCCCGCTCGACAACGCCATCGGCTACGGCTGCTGGAACGTGGCACGGCTTCTCGTCAGCAGGGGCGCACGGGTGGACAAGCTCTGGCACGCCGCCGCGCTGGGCATGCACGACCGGCTGACCGGCCTGCTCGCCGCCTCGCCGCCGTCCGCGCGCGTTGCGTAGCGATTGTGCTACGCAACGCGCATTGTCCTTTGTAGGCTTGCCGCGTGGACGCGACCTTAGTTACGGTCCTGCGGAACCGGGCCCGGTCGCTGGGGGGACGGCGGCGCGCGAAGAGCCCTGACCCTGGCGACCCCAGCGCCGAAGACGCTAACGTCCCCGGCGCCCCGGATGCCGCTGGCGTCCCCGGCGCCACCGGCGCCACCGGCGTCACGGCCGGGGGAACGGCCAGGCCGCCGCTGCTCGCCGCGCCGGCCGGCGGGCTGCCGGCGCGGCTG
>DAHVAN010000372.1 GCA_027314595.1 Actinomycetota bacterium
GGCGGCCGAACTGGACCGGCGGAAGCTGGCCACCGCCCGCGGCAGGTCCGAGGCCGAGCGGGCAGCCGTCCTGCTGACCGATCTCACCGCGGCCGTATCCAGGACCGCCGCCGAGCTCGGCGGCCACGCCGCGCAGGCCGGCATCGCGTGGCAGCCCGCCGATGCCGGGCAGGCAGACCTGGCCGAGCGGGCAGGCGCCCGGGTCGCGGTCCGGCTGGAAGACGTCCGCGCCGTCCGGGCCGCGCTGGCCAGCCACCAGAAGGCCGCCCACGCCCGCGACCTCGCCCGGCTCGCCCTCGACCGGGCCATTGACGCCCGGGACGCCGCGGAGCGGGCCGAACAGGCCGCCGCGGACGCCGTCGGCCAAGCCAGCGACGATGCCAGGCGCGCGCTCGCCGACTGGGCGGCCCGGCATGCCAGGCTGCTCCCCGAAGGCCAGTGGAGGCAGCTCACCGAGGCTCTTGATGAGACTCTCGTCCGGTTCGGCGAACCGGACGCGCCCACGCTGGAGGCCGTCTACGCCGTCGGCACCGCGACCGCCGAGCAGCAGGTCCGCGATGAGCAGGCGGCGTTGCGCGCCCGCAGGTCCGTGATCGATTCGGAACGGTCCGTGGTGACTGCCGAGCGCGACGCCATCGCCGCCGAGCGGGACGACGCCCCGCCGCCGTACCCCGGCAGGGCGGCGGACCGCGCCGGGCGGGACGGCGCGCCGCTGTGGCGGCTCGTCCGGTTCGCCGCTTCGGTCGATGAGGGCCGGGCCGCCGCGGTCGAGGCGGCGCTGCAGGCCACCGGGATGCTCGACGCCGTGCTGACTCCCGGGGGACGACCCCCCGGGGACCCCCCGCATGGGGGGCAGCCCCCCATACCCCCCGCGCCTTCCATGCCCTCTGCGACCCCCTGGGCGAACGACGGGTTCCTCGTTCCCGGCGTGCCCGTCTCGGGGGCCAGCCTCGCGGACGTGCTCGAGCCCGAGGACGACGCGCCCGTCCCGCCAGACCGGATCAGGGCGGTGCTCGCCTCGGTGGCGCTCGACGGCGACCTGTTCTCCGGCGCCGCGGTGATCGGCGCGGACGGCCGCTACTCGCACGGCATCACAGCCGGTCAGCACGGCAAGGAGCACGCCGAATACATAGGCGCGACCGCCCGCGCTCGCCGCCGCGCCGCGCGGATCGCCGAGTGCGAAGCGCGGATCGCCGCGCTGACCGGGCAGCTCGCCGAGCTGGACCGGCAGGCGCGAACGCTGGCGGACACGCTCGCCGCGTTCGGCGACGCGCGGGCCGCGCTGCCGCCGACGAGGCAGATCGCCGCCGCGCAACGCGAGCACGCCCGTGCGGCCGGGCACCTGCGCGGCGCGCGGCACACCGCGGACCAGGCCCAGGCGGGCTTCGACGAGTCGGCCGCCGCGGTCACCGTGACCGAACGCGCGCTACGCCGCGCCGCGGCCGAGCACTCCCTGCCTCCGGAGGACGCGGACCACGTCGAGGCGGCGGCGCGGCGTTTCGAGTCCGCCGCCGGAGACCTTGCCGCCCGGCACCGGGAACAGGTGCGGCAGTCGGACGTGGCGGCCGAAGCCACCGACCGGCTGGAGCTCGCGGCAGCGGAAGAGGCCGCGGCCGCCGAAGCCGAGCGCGCCGCCCGCCGCCATCACGCGGAAGAAGATGCCAAGCTGCAGGCGCTGAAAGACTCCGTCGGCGCCGAAGCGCGGGAGGTCTTGGAGCAGATCGGAGCGGCAGAAACCGGCCTCGCCGCGGCCCAGGCCGAGGAGAAGGCCGCCCGCGCCGCGGAGATCGACGCGATCAAGGCCGCCGCTTCGGCGGCCGAACGCGTCGTCAAGGGCCGCGAAGTCCTGGCGCTCGCGCTGACCGAGGAACTCGCGACGGCGCGCGGGCTCGCGCCGTTCGCGGCCAGGGAGCTGCTCGACGTGCTGCAGTGCCCGCCCGGCCTGGCCTGGCCCGCTGCCGAGGCGGGGTGGGAGGGCGGGGATACGCCACGGTCCGTTCTGGATATCTATGAAGCGGTACTGGCGGTGACCCGCGGCCTGACGGCGACAGAAACCTCGCTCAAGATGTCCACCACGCGACTCACCAGGGCGCTCGAGGACCTTCAGGCCCAGCTCGCGGCTGCCGGGCAGGACTACCACCCCGAGTGGGACGGGGCGGACGGGGTCATCGTGGTGCGGATCGCCGACGAGCAGGGACTGCTGCCGGCCGGGGCGTTCGCGACCCGGATCGCCGCGGCGCGGCGCGACCAGCAGCTGCTGCTGTCGCAGTCCGAGCAGCGGATCCTCGAGGATGCCCTGCTCACCCGGCTGGCGCAGCAGATCCACGACCGTACCGTGGATGCGCGCGATCTGATCCGGCGGATGAACGCCGAGATGCGCTCAAGGAAGATGTCGTCGGGCAAGACCGTCGGCGTGCGGTGGCAGCTTGCCGACCACCTCGACGACGAGCAGCGGGCGGTGTGCGGCCTGCTCGACGCCGACGCCTCCCGGCTCAGCCCGGACGCGCTCGCCCGGATGCGGGCGTACTTCGCGGCGCAGATCAAGACCGCCCGCGCCCGGCACCGCGAGCTCCCGTACCGGGAGCTGCTCGCCCAGGTGCTCGACTACCGCCGGTGGCGGCAGTTCGCCTTCCAGCTCGTCAGCCCGGAAGGCGGCGAGGAGACGCTGACCCGTGCCCGGCACAGCCGGCTGTCCGGGGGCGAGCAGTCCGTGTCGCTGCACCTGCCGCTGTTCGCCGCCGCGCACGCCATGCTCAACTCAGCGGGGCCGCACGCGCCGCGGCTGCTCGCCCTCGACGAGGCGTTCGCGGGCGTGGACGATACCGGCCGCGGCGAGCTGATGGGCCTGGCCGCCCAGTTCGACCTCGACTTGTTCATGACCGGCTACGATCTGTGGGCGACCCAAGGTTCTATCCGGGCCGCCGCCCACTACGACCTGGCGCACTCGCCTGTCCAGCACACGGTCAGCGCGCTGTTGCTGGTCTGGGACGGCGCCGAACTGATCGCCGACGAGGCCGGCGGGCTTAGCGCCGCGCTGGGCTCGCCAGGCACTCGCCGAGCGATCGCCGCGGTCCCGTGACCGGCGATCTCGCGCAGGCGCGCGGCGGGGCGGGGCCCGCCCCGCGGGCGAGCAGCACGTCAGCATGCAGGACGCCGCGGGCTCCATGTCTACGTAGCACACCCGCGCGTTCGGGTTCACCCCGCGTGCCGCTTCGTGCGCCGACGGTGCAGTGCCGCATAAGCCGGCTCAACCACGATCACGCCGGTGGTACGCTTCTTCAGGCGAAGGCGGTTGCCTTCGGCGGCTGGCCCCGTTGGGGCATATCGTCGGCTACAGTCGACGGTAAAGATGGTCCTGTAGAGCAGCGTGGAGTGCTCGCCACCCTGTCAAGGTGGAGGTCGCGGGTTCAAATCCCGTCAGGACCGCTGACGTGGCCCTCTAGCGGGCCGTAGTCACGGTCAGGTAGCTCAGTCGGTATGAGCGTCCGCCTGAAAAGCGGAAGGTCGGCGGTTCGACCCCGCCCCTGACCACCAGTTTCATGTAGCTTGAGCAGCCCTCTTACCTGCATTAACAGCAGGAAGAGAGGGATTTCCATGGCGCTGCCAGCGCCCGCGAAGCCCAAGATCAACACAAATCCAACACAACCGGGGCGTGACCGCGCGTCTCAGCGTGCCCCCGGCAAGGCCAAGGCGGCCGGCCGCGGCCGCGGCCCGGCCCGTGTGACCGGGGACACCCGCGAGTCAGTCCGCGACTCCGCTCGTGTGGTGGTGGAGGCGGAATGCGGGATTCTGGTGTACCCGCCGGAGGTGGCGGGGGAGCCGTGGCGTGCGGTGTTCACCGAGAACGGGCGGCGCCGGTTCCGGCAGGCGATGACCGAGGCGGAGCTGGCCGCCA
>DAHVAN010000011.1 GCA_027314595.1 Actinomycetota bacterium
GTTCCTCGACCTGCGCGGCCAGCACCGCGATCTGCGCGTCCCGCGCCGCCAGCTGCGCGGCGGCCAGCTCATCGCGAGCCCGCGCCGCCTCCCGCAGCCGCGCGCTGGCCGCCGCCAGCTCCGCGACCCGGGCACGCAGCCGGCGCAAGGTCCGCCAGGCCGGGGTGGTGCACGAGCTGGTGGTCCACCGGGTGCGCTGCCCGCGATGCCGGGCCGGGCACGCGGTCTTGCCGGACTTCGCGGTCGCCCGGCTGGCGGCACGAGGCGGGTGCTCGCGTTCCTGGACACCGACCTTTCATCCGTACAGCCAATCACCGCGCAGACCGCACACCAGGGCGGCACCGCACTCAACACGACCTGGGTAGCCCGCTACCAGGCCGAGCGTCGTCTTCAGAACACTTCAGAATCAGGGTCACCCGGATGATCAGCCAGTGCTCAAAGTCACGGAGAAGGAGCAGGAGGCCACGTGCTTGATCGCGGTCGGGTAGCCGCTTGGCCTGCCTGTCAGTGACCGCAGGATTCCTGATGTCCTCGTCGCCCTAGTGCTCGTGGTCTCCGTGCGGTGCCGCGCGGTCCGGGAGCCCCACGGCCGCCGCGGCAGGGCCGGAGGTCCCGGGTACGGCCCCATCCCCTCGGGGCTACCCGACCAGGTCACAAGGTCACCCGAACCGAAGTGCTTAACTCTATGGTGTTGCGCCATCGGGCTGTGGCCGGGCACCCTCGCCTTGCGGTGTCGGCTCCGCAGTGCGAGGGTGCGCACGGATCGGGATGGACGCTGCGATCAGCGTCCCCTCACCCGGTGACGTGCGTATGTCCAGGGATCCGCCGAGCATGCGTGCCCGTTCGCGCATCCCGAGCAGGCCAAGGTGGTCGGCTGTAGGCGCGCAGGAACCATCCGGGCGGAAGCCGCACCCGTCGTCCGCCACCGAGAGATCGACGGCATCGGGCTGGATCGTCACGGCTACCCACAGCCGGTGCGCGGCCGCATGGCGCACCGTGTTCCGCACGGCCTCCTGGACGATCCGGAAGGCCCCGAGCTCCACCTCGGGGGCAAGTCGGCCCTGGCCTTCCGCGGCGTCGAAATCTACCTCCAAGCCCGCCTCCTCCTCGACATCGGCGAGCAGGCTGGACAGGGCCGCTATGAATCCCAGCTGGTCGAGGGCGGAGGGCCGCAGGCCCCGCGCGAGTGAACGCAAGCGGGTCGCGGCATCGAGTGCCTGGCGGCGTGCCTCGACCAGCCCATCGGCCACGTCAGGCGGTACCCCGGGGATGCGGCCGAAATCCCCTAGGCGGCGGGCAAGGTGCAGAAAGAGCTGGAGCGGCTCGTCGTGCAGCTCACGGGCCAGCCGCTGCCGCTGGTCCTCTTCGGCCTGGACCACGGCCGCAGCATACTGGGTCACCCGGCGCTGCTCGCTGCGTTCCTCGGTCACGTCCTCGAAGATCAGGCTCCGCTGTGTCCCGGCAGGCAGAGGCACGATGTCGAGCCGGTAGTCCCGACCGTTGGGCAGGCACACCACTGGCCGGTGCCGCGCGGTGAGGATCTCCGTTTCCCCCGTGACATCGGCGGCGTGGCGGCCGATGAGATCCGCGCCGTACAGGATCTTGGCCGCAGGGTTCGCGTCGAGAATGGCGCCTCCCGCGTCGAGGACGAGGATCGGCGCCTGCTTCGTCTGGAACAACTGGCGGTAGCGGGCGTCGGCCGCGAGGTGCTCGGCCGTGGCCCGCTGAGCCCGCTCGTGTGCGAGGCGTCCGGCCTCGATGTGGTGCCCGACGAAGAAGGCGACTAGGTTGACCAGCGCAAGGTTGATCACGTCACTGCCGACATGGCCCTCGTCGTGGGGCAGCAGCAGGTCAGGCAGCCACAGGAGGGTCGCCCACAGCCCGGTCGCGGCCGAGCCCGCGAGCCCGTAGCGCAGCGCCGCGTACCCCGTCGGCAGGATCAGCAGCGCCACCGGGATTCCTGCTGGGAACGCCCCCGTCTCCATCGCGCTGTCGATGTCCAAGAGGATATGCACGCCGGCGATGATCAGCACCACCGCCTGGATGACCCAGAAACGCCACTCCCGCACCGGGGGATGAACACCCCGGCGCAGTATCGTCATGAACTCAGCGAGGCCGGGCCGGTCCGCCATGGTGCCCATCCCCGACGAGATTGTGGGAGAACGCGTAGGCGACCGCCTCGGTCCTTGACTCCACGCCGAGCTTGGCCAGCAAGCTGGACACGTGGCCTTCGACGGTGCGCAGGCGCAGGCCCAACGTGGTGGCGATCTGCTTGTTCGAGGCGCCCCGGGCCAGCTGCGCGAGCACGTCAGACTCCCGCGGGGTTAGCAGTCGGGGATCTGTCTTGCCATCACCCCACCGCCGCCTCGCCAAGTGGCGCGAGACACCCCGGTCGAGCACGAGCACCCCATCGGCGACCAGGTGCACCGCGTCGATGAGTTCCGGCCCCGACGCGGTCTTGAGCAGATAACCCGCCACCCCGGCGTCGATCGCCTCGGTGACGTAAGCGTACTCATCGTAGGCGCTGACCACGAGGACTGACACCTCAGGATGATCGCGCGAGAGCTCCCGGCAGAGTTCGAGTCCGCTCTTGTCTGGCAGGTTCACATCGACGATGGCAACCTGCGGCCGCAGCCGCCTGATGAGGCGGAGCCCTTCCTCGGCGGTGCCGGCCAAGCCCGCCACATCCAGTCCGGGCTCCCGCCCGAGCAGTTGGCCGGCGCCCTCGCGCACCAGCGCGTGGTCATCCACGATGACGACCCGCACCGGGGACCGGTGGCCCGCCCGCCCGCCTGCGGAATAGTCGCCCACGAATCCTCCCGCCTTTAGCGGCGCGTCGCGCCTTCCTCGACGGGTTCAAGGGATCGTCGCAACAGTGCCGGTAAATGACCCTTTCGCCTAACCATACACGGCGAGCGGCCTCGCGCCGGGTGCCGCGACACGGGCGGGTGTTCCCAACGGGCAGCCGCCCCTCCTTGTGGCCGTCCCATTCGCCACCTTCGCCTGACCGTGCTGCGGCGACCGATTGAATCCGCCCTCAGCGCCACCATTCAAGTCTGCCTCCGCCCGGACGGTGGCGCGACCGTGGAAGCCCGGGGGATCGGGTGGAATCACGCACCGTGGAGTTCACGGTCCCCGCGCAGAAACCGGGGTCGGCAGGTGGTGATCTCCGCCTTCCGTGATGCCCGGCGCCCGGCTGACCATGCATCCATGGAGGAAGCCCTGCGGATCGTGCTGGCCGTGCTCGTGACCGCGTCCCTGGCCACTATCACCGTCTACGTGCTCGTCTTCGTGGCCGCCGTGGTGTGGACAGTCGTGGGCGCCAGACGGCTGGACGCTATGGAGGCCAAGCTCACCCGCCTGCATGACCTCGCCCTGGCCGACGACCTTGACCGGGTTCTCGCGGAGATCCTCGGGCGGTCTGCCGGACTGGACACCTGACGCGCCTGGGTGCCCCGCTGGCCACGCCAGCCTCACCCAATGCACCCATCCAGGGCGCCTCGCCACGGCAGGTGGACGCCAGTCCCCCCGTGACCGCCGGCGCGCACGAAAGAAAGGACGGCACCACCATCAACGCTACAAACCGCTCACGCGTTAGCGGGCGGATACTCCTGCTCCCGGGCCTGGTGACCCTCGGCCTCATGCTGCTCGCCGTGAGCCTGGCACTCGGGGTGGCCGCGGTCGCGGGCGTCGCCCGGGGGGCCCGCGCCACCGCTGACCGGCTCGTCTCCCGGCCCGGTCCCGCCCCGGCGGGCGCCACGGTGACCGAGTCCATGCGAATCGAGACCGGGGCGATGGACGGGCACCCCGGCTGGCCCCTGTACACGAGCGCCACGGGCGCGCTGCTGCCCGGTGTCGCCTGGACAGTCCACCAGGACGGGATCGTCGTCATCAAGATCACGAGCTACGACGACGGCACGGCGCCGCTGATGGGGGTCCAGGCCCAGCTATACGACCACGTGCGGGGCACGCTGGGCGGCACGGAACTGGTCGATGGCAAGACCGTGGCCTGGGTGCCCAACCAGCAGATCGCCCACACCTTCACGGTCCCGGCCCTGGGCCTCAACCTGCCTGTCCCCGCCGCCCCCACCGGGGGCACCGTCACCGTGGTAGCGCGATTCACGCCGGAGCGGGCTGGGGTATTCGTGTGGCAGTGCTACGCGCCCTGCGGCTCGGCGGATTCCGGCATGGGCGGCCCGATGTCGGCGATGGGCTTCATGGAGGGAAAGGTGCGGGTGATCGCATGAGCGCGGACTCTCAGCGCGACGAGACGGCACCGGAGGTCGCCGGCTCACCGGTGCGCCCTGGGCGGCGTCAATTTCTGGGACGGGCTGCGGTCGCTGGGGCTGGCCTCGGTGTGCTGGGCGCCCTGGTGAACAGGCCCGACGCGGCACGCGGCAGTGCGGCCGAGATGTCGGCCGACCCCGCTCAGCCTGTCCGCCAGTGGGCGATGGTGATCGACCTGCGGGCGTGCAACGGCTGCAAGATCTGCACCGCTGCCTGCCAGGAGGCGCACTACTTGCACGAGGACCAGACCTGGATCCACGTGTTCACGATGCAGGGCGCGTCGGGCGATGAATACTTCATGCCCCGGCCGTGCATGATGTGCGAGGACCCCCCGTGCGTGCCGGTCTGCCCAGTGAGTGCCAACTTCCGCACTGCCGAGGGCCTGACCCTGGTAAACCAGGATCGCTGTGTGGGCACCCGCATCTGCATGAACGCGTGCCCCTACCAGGCCCGGTACTTCAACTGGGAGGCACCGAGGCCAGCGCCGCGCCAGCCGTTCCCGCAAGAGCCGGCCTGGCCCGTTCCCCAGGTCGAGGGAACGGTCGGCAAGTGCGTGGAGTGCGCGGCAATGCTCCCCGCTGGCAAGCTCCCCGAGTGCGTCTCGCACTGCCCGATGGGCGCCATCTACCTGGGTGATCTGGCCACGGACGTGGCCACGAACGCGTTCGGCGACACCGTGAAGCTCTCGGCCTTCCTGCAGGACAACGATGCGGTCACGTTCAAGGAGTCCTACGGTACCCACCCTCGCGTTTTCTACATCCCTGGTCATGGCCAGGACCTTGAGAACGACCCCGGGGTGGCCTGAGTGACGGGGGAACCAGGCGAGACCGCCATAGCCCGGGCCGCCGCGCCGCTGTGGGCGTGCCTTGCCGGCGCCGTCCCGGGAGGAACAGGCCCGGACGCCCGTCGTCACCAGCGCACAGGGCAGGTGCTGCTCGGGCTCATCTGGGCGGCGGATGGCGTGCTGCGGCTGCAGCCGTACATGTTCGGGAAGAGTTTCATGTCGGGTGTCCTGGCGCCGACGGGCCAGCAGAACCCGGTGCCGGTCGCCCACTCGATCACGGCGATGGCGTCGTTCCTCGAACCTCACATCGCCGTCTGGAACGTGCTGTTCGCGGTCACCCAACTGGCCATCGGTGCGGGGCTAATGCTGGGGGTCGCCCGGGCGGTCGCCCCCGCCGGGCCGGCATGGACCGTCCTGTTCGCCGTCGTCTGCCTGGCCGTCGGCCCAGGTGTGGCGCTGCGCTTGCACGAGGGCGCGTTCTTGGCGCTCGCGGTAGCCGTGGCGACCGCGATATGGGTTCTCGGTGACGGTCTCGCAGGCATCCTCACCGGTCGCGGCACCGATCCCAACACCGCGCCGCCGCTCGCGCTCCCCGCGTTCGTCCTCTGGGAGGGACGCACGGCCAAGCGGAGTGAAGAAGGCGCCGAAGTTCTGTCACTGGAAGGCGGGAAAGCATGACCGGGAACAGTGCCATGGTGGCGGGGGAGAACGCCGCCAGAGCGTTCGCTCATCATGAGGAAGGAGACGGTCCACCACCCCGCGAGGACGTCCGTGCGGCCGCGATGCGGCCGGTGCTGACCAGGGACCGGTGGTGGTGGCCGACGGTCGGTGTGCTCGGGGCCGTGGTGGTGCTGGGCATCGTCGCCTGGGCAGTCCAGCTCGCCGACGGGCTGGGCGTGGCGGGGTACAGCGACAATGCCTTCTGGGCGGTCTACGAGGCCGACCTAGTCGCGTTCATCGGAGTGAGCTACGGCGGCGCGGTCGTGTCTGCGATTCTACGGCTCACCAGGGCGGACTGGCGGGCGCCCCTCACCAGGATCGCCGAGGCGACTGCGCTCGTCACCCTCCCGGTGGGCATGCTCTTCATCGTCCCTCACCTTGGCAGCCCGCAGCGGATCTGGGAACTGATGTGGCCGCCCTACTGGAACCTGTCCTCGCCGATTCTGTGGGACTTCTTCGCGGTGAGCACGTACCTGCTCGCTACCACGGTCTTCTTCTACCTCCCGCTCATTCCTGACACGCTGATCGCGCGCGGTCGACTCGGGGTTGTCGCTGACAGCCGCCATGCGCGGATGTGCCGGTTGCTGTACCGGGTCCTCGGCGGTCGCTGGGCGGGCACGGGACCGCAGCGCCGCACGCTACGCGGCGCGACCGGCTTGGTGGCGATCATGGTGATCCCGATGGCGGTGTCGGTCCATTCGGTGCTTTCCTTCGCCTTTGCTTCCTCGTCGCGCGCGGGATATGCCGAGACGATCTTCCCCGTCTACTTCGTGGTGGCGGCCTTGTACTCGGGGGTCGCGCTCGTCTTGCTGACGCTGGCGGCTGCCCGTCGCCTCTACCACCTTGAGGTCTTCATCAAGCGCGAGCATTTCGTCCGGCTGGGATTTCTCATGGTGGCCCTGGGTGCCGCCTACCTGTACCTCACCTTCACCGAGTACCTGGTGGACGGGTACTCGGGGACCATCGGCAACGCCGCCTGGGTGCGGCAGGTGGTCATTGGCCGCTACTGGATCCCGTTCTGGTTCTACGTCGTGGCAGCCGGCGTGGTGCCGCTGGTGCTGATGGCCATCCGGCGCACCCGCAATGTGGCGGGCGTGGTCGTGGCCTCAGGCCTGGTTGTCGTCGCTATGTGGGTGAAACGGCTGGTCATCATCATCCCGCCCGCCACCGAGCCACTTGTGCGCTCCTCCCTCACCACAGGTGCGTGGGGCACCTACCACTTCACCTGGGTGCCGATCTCAATCACGCTAGCCGCGACTGCGGCGATCCCGCTCCTGCTCCTAGTGCTCTTCCGCTTCGTCCCGATCTTGCCCATGGCGGAGATGGAGGAGTTGGAGGAGATGGCGGAACGGCCGGCTGCGGGCCTGGTGGTGGCGGACGCGCTGTTGCCGACGTCTGTCGCGGCGGCGAACGGTGGCGTGGCCCGGGATGGAGACGGGAACGGCGCCCCGGCTTCGCGCGGTGCGGTCGAGGGGGGGCAGCGGTGAGAAGGGGGAGCGGAACGCTGCGTGTGCGCACTAGCGCGAGAGCCCTCGCGCTTGCCGGGGTCGGCCTGCTGGCGACGGTGGGTCTGCTGGCCGGCCAGTCCGCGACCGCCTGGGCGGCGTCGGCCCGGGCCACCGGGTCCCAGGCTCACCTCACCCTGGTGGCCCGCCCGGGTCCCGGCCATGTCACCGATGTGGTTCTCGCGGCCTCGTTCTCAGCCGCGGGAACAGGGCAGGGCGCGCGCCCAGGGGACCGAGGGGTCGAGGTGCAGTTCGCCGTGCACGTCCCGGAATTCAGTGGGTCGCCCCTGCTCACGGTCGGGACGGCCACCACCAACGCCGCCGGGGTGGCCACGCTCACCTACCGGCCGACCTGGGCAGGGCGCCAGGATTTCGTGGCGAGCGCCCTCGGGCCTGACGGCACCGTGCTCGCCTCCTCTGGGACGAGCATCACCGTAACGAGCGCCGTGCGGTCCGATGCCCCTCTGACCGAGTCGGCGCGTCCCGACGGCGTGATCGGCCGGGCCGCAGCCGGGACGCTGCTGGCGATCCTGGTCTGCCTGTGGATCGTCCTCGTCGGGGTGGTGGTACGGGTTCATCTGGCTGGCCACCAGGTGGGGAAGGAGGTGGCGCGACAACCCTGAGCTGTTCTTTCATAGGCTTAGGTTTCAACCTTTGGCCCGGGCTTTGCTTGCCCCGTGGAGTTCGCCGGCGTGCGGCCCCGGCGGTCCCTGTGGCACCGGCGCGGCCGCAAAGGTGATGTGCCTTGCCCGGCTCGGCATGGCCGAGCCGGGCAAGGCGCGCCGCGGGTTCACCGCCACGCTCGCGGAAGACGCCCGTCTGCCGGCCCTCACGTTCATCGACATCGACCCGGCGCAGCGCCGGGTCTACGGCGACCAGGAGGAGGGCGCGGCGTTCGGGCACGCTGAGGTCCAGGGCAAATCGCTGCTGCCGAAGGGCCTGAACCCGCTGATCTCGGTGATCGGCAGCCCGCTGGCAGATCACTGTCGAGTGAGTTCGTTCGCCATAGCATGCGGTGCTACCAGGTGCTACGCCAGTCACCCGTCCGCCGGTTCCCCGCGACCAGCGCACTGCCAATCAGCGCTCATGCGAAGAGCGGGCGACAGGGGAGCGGGCGACGGGAATCGAAACCGCATGACCAGCTTTGGAAGATCGGTTGCCTGACTGGGCATGATCGCTGGCAGGCTATGACGTGCCCGTTTCCGGTCATCGAGCCGTGAGTGACCGTGACTGACCCTTGTTTACCGCCGCGTGAGGCACGTATGTGGCACGGCAAACCGGCAGGCACCTCGGGGGGCACGCTCTGCCCGCGCGACCGGCAGTTGCTGTGACCACGACGTGGTGGTCGTCCTCGCGTGGGAGGCCAGGCAGCCGTAGTATGCTCGTGTCGTGCGCCTGACTGCCGTACTGTTCGATCTGGACGGGACTCTCCTCGATCACCAGGCGGCCAGCATTGCGGCGGTCAATTCGTGGTTGGCGTCTTATGGCATTAGCCAGACCGAAATTGAAGCAGTCGTGCCGTACTGGTTCGAGCTTGAGCAGCGGCATTACTCGGCGTGGCGGGCCGGGGAAATCAGCTTCCATGAACAGCGTCGCCGCAGGACTCGTGATTTCTTCCATGCTGTGGGCATAACCGTGCAAGCCAGGGATCTGGATGCGGTGTTCACGGATTACCTGACCGGGTACGAGGCCGCGTGGACGGCTTTTGACGATGCTGCTCCGGCGCTGCACCGCATCGCGGCAACTGGGTTGCGGATCGGCGTGCTCACCAACGGGGACCATGCCCAGCAGACCGCCAAGCTTGCCGCGATCGGGCTGATTGATCATTGCGGGCCGGTCCTGGCCTCCTCCGTGCTCCCGGCCGCGAAACCAGACCCCCGGGCATTCACCGAAGCATGCAGCCGCCTTGGCGCCGACCCAGCCCGGGCGCTCATGGTCGGCGACAACTACGAGATCGACGTCCTGGGAGCGCGGGCGGCTGGCCTGCCAGCAGTTCACCTGGACCGGTCGGCCGAGTGCCCCGAACCTGACAGCGACCGCATCAGCACCCTGCGTGACCTCCTTGGCGACATCAGCCCAGCTGACCAGGCGGTCACGGCGTCTGGGGCTTGACCAAGGAAGGGGCCTCTGGGAGGCAACCTCTATGTGGGACGCTGGTCGTCGTGAATCGATCAGCACCAGCGTGGCGTACGGCCCTAGGCGAACCGAGAGTCCAACGGGTGGAGGTTCAAGGAGCGCCCGCGGCTCAGCGACCGTCTGTGTGCCATGCACCGCGGTTTCGTACGAGGAGGTCGCGGGAGGTCCGGTTCCCACAGGTGGGAGCGTTGCGGGAGTTTGAGGCTGCCGCGCTGGATCTGCCGGAATCTGTGTCTGCGGCCGTAGTCACTAGGTAAGTCACTAGTCCTGGACCTCCCAGCCAGGAAGGTCTGCGCTCCTGCGGGGCCACAATCGCCTCAAGACTGTCATCTACCTGTGCCCGCTCAAGGCGCTGCTGAACAACCTGCTGCCCCGGCTAGAGACCTACACCGGATGGGTCGGCCGCGGGGTGGCGCTGTGGCACGGCGACACCCCCGCGTCCCGCCGCAAGTCAACGCTCGCCGGCCTGCCCGACGTGCTGCTCACCACACCGGAATCGCTCGAGTCCATGCTCGTCAGCGCACAAGTGGACCACCGGCGGCTGTTCGCCGGCGTGCGAGCCGTGATCGTGGACGAGGCGCATGCCTTCGGCGCCGGGGACCGGGGCTGGCACCTGCTCGCGGTCCTGGAACGGCTTTCCCGCATCGCCGGTCGCCCGCTGCAGCGGATCGGGCTGTCGGCCACCGTCGGAAACCCGGCGCAACTACTGACCTGGCTGCAGGGATCAGCCGCCGGGCAGCGCACCGGGATCGTCGTCGCACCCGGGACAGCAGCGGCGGGTACGGCAGCCGACCCGCTCCGTTCGGGCGAATCCAAGGCGGTCACCACCTCGCTGCCCGCAGCGGACGCGGACATCCAGCTCGACTACGTGGGCTCACAGGAAAACGCCGCCAAGGTCATCGCCGCGCTGTACCGGGGCGAGAAACGCCTCGTCTTCTGCGACTCTAAGCGGCTCGTCGAGCAGCTCGGCGCACAGCTGCGGGAGCTCGGCGTCACCACGCACCTGATCCACGCGTCGCTGTCGCTGGACGAGCGGCGGCGGGCGGAGCTGGCGTTCGCCGAAGGCCGGGACTGCGTGATCGTGTCCACGTCCGCGCTCGAGCTCGGCCTGGACGTCGGCGACCTGGACCGGGTAATCCAGGTCAACGCGCCGCTCACCGTCGCCGCGTTCCTGCAGCGGCTCGGCCGCAGCGGCCGTCGGCCGGGCACACGGCGCAACTGCCTGTTCCTCGCGCTGCGCGAGGACGACCTGCTGCTCGCGGCAGGCCTGCTGCTCGCCTGGTCACGCGGCTTCGTCGAACCGGTCGCCGCACCGCCCGCGCCCCGGCACATCACCGCCCAGCAGCTCCTCGCGCTGTGCCTGCAAGAAGGCCGGGTCGGGGAGCGGACCTGGCAGGAATGGCTGCCGCTGCCCGCGCTCACCGCCGACGCACCGCAGATCGCCGCCTACCTGGCAGAGCAGGGCTACCTGGACACCGACGGCGGGATGCTGTTCATCGGCCCGGAGGCCGAACGCCGGTTCGGGCACCGGCACTTCATGAACCTGATGGCGGTGTTCGCCGCGCCACCGGAATTCACCGTACTGCACGGCCGCGACGAAATCGGCCGGGTGGACCCTGCGCTGCTCGCCGACCGGGTCGACGGACCGCGGCTGCTGCTGCTCGGCGGCCGGTCCTGGCGAGTGACATGGACGGACTGGAAGCGGCGGCGCTGCTTCGTCGAGGCGGCCGAAGGCGGCGGGAGGGCCCGGTGGGTGTCGGGCGGGGTTGGCGGGCTGTCGTTTGAGATCGCCCAGTCGATGCGCGACGTGCTGCTCGGGGCGGAAGTGCCGGTGTCGCTGACCCGCCGGGCTTTCGGAGTGCTGGCCGGGTTGCGGAGCGATGCCATCGGCCGCGTGCACGGCGGCGGACTCGTGATCAGCCGAAGCGACAACGATCTGCGCTGGTGGACGTGGGCGGGATACCGGGTGAACGCGACGCTAAAGGCGACCCTTGGTGGAGTGGTCGACGAGGCCCAGGCCGTTGGCTGTGAAGACCTTGGCGACTCGCCTGGCGGACTTCGAGCATGCCGAGTCCGGGGGAACCCCAGTGCTCGACGAACCCTGTTGCTGGCTATCAGGAGGCGAGTCGTGAGCACGTCGGCCCCGCTAGGCGGCTACCAGCCTGAGGAGGCACCCGCCTGGCTCTTGGGAAATGCGGGTTACCGGCTCTTGGTGGACCCCAGACAGGATCCGGACGAACTGGTCGGCAGGTTAGCTGGCGGAGCACCTCACACGGACCCGAAGAACCTTGAGAACCTGCTCACGCGCCTGGGTGGTGATCCTCTTGCCCAGGACGTGGCGGTGGTGTCGGTGGCCGCACACGATGATGGGGCTGGAGGCTGGTCACTCTACTACGGGAGCGTCCTGCTCGGCCCGGCCGAAATGGCGACGTCCAGTTGGCTGGACTGGCGTGCCGCTTCCGGTGATGCCTATGCAGCACAAGCGACGGCTATGCTCAGCCAGCAAGGAATCACGACCGCGACATTCGCCGACTTCGTTCTGGCTGAGGGTGAGTGGTTGATCGCACGCACATCCCTGGTCGGCCACGGGGGCGCCGCGGATCGGGCCAAGCGGTGGGTGCAGGCGCTAACGGGATCCGGGGCTCTTATCCAGCCATCGGGTGCCGATCCGGTGACGGTGTCAGCGGCTCTCGGGTCGGCCGATGCGCTCGTAATGTCCAGTCGGTGGTGGCCGGCCAGGCTGCAGCCGCTGATGGCCGCTGCCATGCGCCCTGTCATCGGGTACCGGTTCCCCGTCGATGAACCCGTAGGCCCTGTACCGCGATGGCCAGATTCCTGGCAGCTCGAACACAACGGGGTACGGCAGCCGCACCTTAGCCTGCTTGGCCTGGCTGGGCTCAGCGCGACCAGTACGGCCAATCCACGCCGAGCGCTCTGGCGATAGGGCGGCTCCGTCGGACGGCCTGGTTTTCCGGTATACGCCTGACGGCCTGCTGGTCCGCCGCGCCCTGGATGCCGACCGGCAGACGGGCCAGCGCCGCTGGACCGACCGACAGTTCCTGTACGCAAATTACGAGGAGTCCGAGCTGGGTTACGCGGTCACTGACCATGTCTCCCAGGGCCGCACCGTGCATACCGGTCTGGCCGTGATCATCGGCACCGAAGACCGCCAGCACGTCTACGTCGCCCTCACCCGCGGCACCTGTGACAACACCGCGTACGTCTTCACCCGGTCCCCGAAGCGCGCCGACCTCATCCCCGGTCCGCGCCCGGCCCCGAACTGGCGCGCTACGACAAGATCACCACCGGACGTTCGGCCGGACCCGCCCCGGCAGCCGACCCCGTCGGCACCGCGGACGCTCTCGGCGTACTCGCTCAGGTGCTCGAACGCGACGACCGCCAGCTCTCGGCGACCCAGACCCTGGACCAGGCCCTGGTCGACGCCGACCACCTGGCGATCCTGAACGCCATCTGGACCGCCGAGACCGCCTCCGCCCGCGACCAGCGCTACGCCGCCCTGCTCGCCGAAGCCCTGCCTCAGGGATACCGGCTAGAACCGGGCCACCGGGTCAAGTGGCTGTGGCGGACCCTGCGCGCCGCCGAATTGGCGGGCCTGGACACCCGCCTGGTCCTGGCCGACGCGATCGCTGTACGGGACCTGACCGGAGCCTGCGACATCCCCGCCGTCATCGACGCCCGCATCCGCCGCAGCACCGCCGCCCTCGTCCCGCAACCGGCAGGCCCGTGGTCTGCCCGGGTCCCCGAGATCACCGACCCTGAGCGGAAGGCGTTCATCACCAAGATCGCCGCCATGATGGACTCGCGCAAGGAACGGATCGGCCAGCACGCCGCCGAACACGCCGCACCATGGGCGGTCAGCACCCTCGGCCGGGTCCCCGATGACCCTGCAGCCCGCCTGGAATGGCAGCAGCGCGCCAGCGCGATCGGCGCCTGGCGGGAACTGTCCGGCTACGACCACCCTGCCGACCCCATCGGCCCCGAACCCGCCACCGGCACCCCCGACCTGCGCGCCGCCTGGCACGAAGCCCTCACCGCCACCGGAGCCGCAGACGGCCCCGACGTCCGCGGCATGCCCGACGGCATGCTCGCCCACCTGCGCGACACCTACCCGATCGAAACCGCCTGGGCGCCCCAGCACGTCGGGGATGAACTTCGCCACGTTCGCGCCGGGGCCCGCGACGCACATCTGGCCGCCATCCGCGCCCGCGCCGAAGCCGCCAGCCACTGCGGCCAGCCCGGCCAAGCCGAACGCCAGCAGGCCCTCGCGGCCAGCTACCAGGCCATGCACGACGCCTACCGGCAACGCGAGACCGTTTTCGCCGCAGTCATGGCCGACCGCGCCGCCTGGGAACAGGCCACTCGCCAGCAACGCCACCTGGCCATCGCCGCCGACGCCGAACTCCGCCGCCGCCATCCCACCCAGCCCCACCCACCCCTGCGCTCCACCGAGCCCCAGCCCGCTAACCAACCCCAGCGCGACGAGCTCATCCTGAGCGTGGGGAATGACATCCCCCAGATCGGCCAGTGGATCAAGGACCTGGCCGCCCAGCACCGCGCCTTCGCTGAGAAGCTAGCCGAACGCCAGAACCTGACGATGCTCACCGAGAACCACGACCGCGAAGACCCCGGCCTGGCGTTCCCCGCCTGGAAAAACGCTGACAGGGACGCGATCTTGCAGCCGCCCAAGCCCCAGATCCAGCCGTCCGTACAGATGCTGGAGCGGGCCACGGGCCGTGACCTGGACATGGAAGCCGCCGAATGACGGCTGACGGCCCCGCCCGGGCACTGGCGGTACCCGGCACAGTCACGGACGGTGGCGCAGGGCCGACATGCGATGCGCGATATCCGCCGTTATGCCGGCTTTGGAATTGAAGCCACAAGGCGCACTTGAGAGCCCATAATCGGATGTTCTGCGACGCAAGGCCCTGCGCGGAAATCTGTCTATCCGCATGAGCGGTGCTGCGGTCAGCAGGGTCATGGCTGGGCTTCACGGTCAAGCTGGTGCCGGAATGAGCCGGGGCATGCTAGCTGGCCGCGCCGGATTCGCCTGGCTGGACGATGCCGGTCTCGTAGGCCAGGATGACGGCCTGGACCCGGTCGCGCAGGCCGAGCTTGGCGAGCAGGTTGCCCACGTGTGATTTCACGGTTGCCTCGCTGATGACGAGGTCGGCGGCGATCTCGGCGTTGGTGAGGCCGCGGGCGAGCCGCAGCAGGATGTCGTGTTCCCTGGCGGTCAGCGATGCAAGCTTTGACGGGGCGGGCTGAGCGTGGGCCGGGGTGCGGGTGAAGGCGTCGATGAGCCGGATCGTGACCGACGGCGCGAGCAGCGCGTTTCCGGCGGCGGCGTTCTTGACGGCGGCGATCAGGTCGTGCCGGGGGGCGTCCTTGAGCAGGAAGCCGCTCGCCCCGGCGCGCAGTGCCTCGTAGACGTAGTCGTCGAGGTCGAAGGTGGTCAGCATGACGACCTTCGGCCCGGCTTCACGGTTCCCGCCGGTGATCTGCCGGGTGGCCTGGAGGCCGTCCATTTCGGGCATGCGCACGTCCATCAGGACCACGTCGGGCTGGTGCTCGGCGGCGGCCCGGACGGCCTCGGCCCCGTTGGCGGCCTCGGCGACCACGGTGATCCCGTCGGCTCCTTCGAGGATCACGCAGAACCCGGTCCTGACCAGTTCCTGGTCATCGACGACGAGTACCCGTACCGGCCCTGGGGCGGTCATGGCGCCGGGAGCCTCGCGGTGACTGCGAACCCGCCGGCCTGCCCGGGGCCGATGGTCAGGCTGCCGCCGCAGGACGCGACCCGCTCAGCCATCCCCGCCAGCCCGAATCCTCCGCTCCGGGGGGTAAGCGTGCTGCCCGTGCCCTGCGGCCTCGCCGCGGCGGCGGGCCCGTGGCCGGTGTCGGTCACCGAGACGGTGACGTACCCCGGCTCATAGCGGAGGGTTACCGCTGCCTTGTCCGCCCCGGAGTGCCGGACGGTGTTGGTCAGTGCCTCCTGGACGATGCGGTAGGCGGCCAGGTCCACGGCCGGTGCCAGCCTGGCCGTGCTGCCTTCCACCCGCAGGTCCACGCTGATCCCCGCCTCGCGGACCTGGTCGAGCACCTTGCCGAGCTGGCTGACCGACGGGAGCGGTGCGGTGTCCGGCGGCTGGCGGCCGGCGGAGGCCGGGGTGCGCAGCACCCCGAGGAGCCGGCGCAGCTCTCCCATGGCCTCGCGCGCGGTCTGGCCGATGACCTCGACGTGCTTTACGGCCTGCACGGGCTGGCCGGGCAGCAGTGTGGCCGCCGCGTCGGACTGGACGGCGATCAGGCTGACGTGGTGCGCGACCACGTCGTGCAGCTCCCGGGCGATCGTGGCCCGCTCCTGGGCCGCGGCCAGCGCCACATCCCGGTGGCGCACGGCCTCCGCCCGGTCCGCTCGCGCCTGCGCCTCCTGCAGGTAGGCCCGGCGGGTGCGGCTGATGATGCCGGCCATCCCGGCGGTAACGACCTCCATCGCGATGATGGGGAAGTCTGAGGACATGTTATGGCCGGGCAGGGACAGCGCCCTGATGATCCCGGCCAGCATGAGCACGCTGATCACCACGCGCACCCTGGTGGAGCTGCGGTCCATCACGGTGTAGTAAGCGATGAGCGAGGCCAGGTACAGCGGCTCGAAGCCGCCTATGTTGTCCTCCACCGTGCGGAAAAGACCGACCGCCAGCAGCACCCCGACCGGCCACCGCCGCCGCCACGTCAGCGGCAGCGTCTGCAGCACGGCCATCGGGAACGTCACCCCGGGCAGGCGCAGCTGTCCGGTCTCCGGAATCATCGCGCCGACGTTGTAGGCGGCCAGCGCGAGCGCGAGCGCGAGGTCCTGGGCCTGCGGCGACAGCCCGGCCGCCCAGGCGGCAAGCCTTCTCACCAGGCAATCGTAGGGCCCGGCCGGAAGCCGGGCCATCCCCCGTGCGGCTGAACCGCCGGCTCCTTCCTGCGGCGGAGTCCCCGCCGTCCACGGCACCGCCGGGCCGGCCGCAGGGATGGCCGCGGAAACGGGCCGCGCGGCCGATGCGCGGCCGGCGCGCGGCCGGCGATCGTTACAGGCATGGACACTCAGCCGAGAGCGGCGGATCCGATCATCGAGCTGGCCCGGGTGGAGAAGGTCTACCGCAGCGGGAAGGTCGGCTTTCCCGCGCTGAGCGGGGTGGACCTGACCATTATGGCGGGTGAGATGGTGGCGGTCACCGGCCCGTCGGGCAGCGGCAAGTCGACCATCATCAACCTTATCGCCGGCATCGACCGGCCCACGGCCGGCACCGTCACGGTCGCCGGCAGTCACCTAGAGGAGATGAGCGAGGAGCAGCTCGCGGCGTGGCGGGGCCGCACGATCGGCATCGTCTTCCAGTTCTTCCAGCTGATGCCGACCCTCACCGCGGCGGAGAACGCCGCGCTGCCGCTGGACCTGGCCCGGATCGGCACGCCGGGCGAGCGCAGGGCCGTCGCCGGCCGTAACCTCGCCACCGTCGGGCTTGCCGACCGCGGCAGCCGGCTGCCGCTTGAGCTGTCCGGCGGGGAACAGCAGCGGGTCGCGATCGCCCGGGCGATGGCCTGCCAGCCGCCCATCCTGCTGGGCGACGAGCCCACCGGCAACCTGGACTCCGGCATGGCCATGGACATGTTCAAGCTACTCAAGGAGCTGAACGAGCAGGGCACCACGGTCGTGTACGTCACCCACGACCCGGCCCTGGCCGGCCTGGCCGGCCGGGTCGTGACCGTCCGCGACGGCCTGATCACCAGCGACCCGGGGCAGCCGTGAGCACCCTGAACCGGAAGGCCTGGGGCGACCTGGCCAGGCACCGCACCCGGACGCTGCTGGCCGCCGGAACGCTGGCCATCGCCATCGCCAGCCTGGGCTTCCTCGCCGTGCCCGGCCTGCTGAACGCGGCGATGAACGGCCAGGTGCAGCAGGGCCGCCTCAACGAGGTCGCGATCTCCACCCGGGTCACCAGCCTGACCCCCGCCCAGCTCGGCGCGCTCGGCCGGCTGCCCGGCGTCGCCGCGGTCAGCGCCGACCTCAGCTACGTCACCACCACGACGGCAGGGGGCACCCAGAACGTCGTGATTGACGGCGGCGGCCTGGCCTCCGCCGCGGTCAACACCGTCCTGCTGATGTCCGGCCGCCTGCCCGGGCCAGGTGAGGCACTCGCCGACGTGGCCGACGGCAAGGCCGCCGGGTACACCGTCCCGGCCGGCGGCACGCTCAATGTGCGGGACGCCGGCGGCGCGACGGCAGCGCTGCGCGTCAGCGGCACCGGGCTGAACCTCGCCTACACCCCCGGCGCGAACAGCACCGGCACACCGGTCTTCTACACCTCTGCTGCCACCGCGCAGGCGCTCAGCGGCACCCGAGGCTACAACCACCTGGGGTTCCGGCTCACCGACGACAGCCCTGCGGCGCAGGACCGCGTCATCGCCGAGGTCCGCGCGTACCTGACCGCCCAGACCGGAACCGACCCGGTCACCTCGCTGCCCTACACCCGGGCCCCGGGTTACTGGCCCGGGCAGACGGGGTTCAACGACATCATCGCCGTCTTCTACATCATCACGGCCCTCGCGCTCGGCTCCGCCCTGTTCCTGATCGCGGCCACGATGAACACGCTGATCGCCGAGCAGGCCCGCGACATCGCCCTCCTCAAGGCACTCGGCGGCCGACGACGGCAGATCGGCGGCATCGCCGCCCGCACCGCGGCAATGCTCGGCCTGGCGGGCGCCGTCGCCGGCACCATCCTCGGCGTCGCCATCGCCTACCTGCTGGCCCGCTACTTCGCCGAGCGGATCGCCGACATCTCGCTCGGCTTCGCCGTCTCGGTCCCGGTCGTCGCAGCCAGCCTGGTGGCCGGCCCGGTGCTCGCGGTCGCCGCGTCGCTGCCCGCCCTGCGGCGTGCCCTGCGCAGGCCGGTGGCCGAGACCCTCACCGGAGCAGGCACCAACGGAGGCTACGGGGCCGGCTGGCTCGACCGGGCGGCCGCGCGAGGCCTCCCAGCCGGGCGGCTGCCGGACAGCCTGCGCCTGGGATTCCGCGACGTGCTGCGGCAACGGCGGCGCAGCACGGCCGTCATCGCCCAGGTCGCCGTCGCGGCCGGGCTCGCGATGTCCTTCCTCGCGCTCGGCCAGTCCACCACCAGCTACATCGCCCAGGCCATCGGCAAGCTCCACGCCAGCATCTACGTCGGCGAGGCCGCGGGTGGCACGGCGCACCCGTTCGGCCGCCGGGCGCTCGCCACCGTCGCCGCGACGCCGGGCGTCAGCGGCGCCCAGCCGGTCGAGACAAGCGCCGTGCAGTACAACGGCCAGGCGTACATGGCGTGGGGCCTCGGCCCCCGTCCGCTCTACTCCTACCGGCTGAGCGCGGGACGCTGGTTCACCGCCGCCGACGCCGCTGCGGGCACCCCGCCGATGGTACTCGGCCCGGTCGTCGCGGACGCCTCCGGTGCGCGGGTCGGGCAGGTCCTCACCCTCGCCATGGCCGCGGGGCCCGTCAGGACCCGCGTCATCGGGATCGACACCGGCCAGAACAACGGCGGCAACATCGTCTACTTCCCGCTGCCGGCCCTGGAACGCCTGGACGGCACGCCCGGCACCGCCAACTCCCTGTGGGTGAGCACCGCCAGCCCAGCGCACCCCGCCATCGACCAGGCGGACACCGCCGTCGCGAGCCGGCTGGCCGCCGCCGGCTACCCGGTCACCACCACCAAGATCTACGCCCTCGAGGCGCAGGTCACCGCCTCCGAGAACTCCGTCCTCGCCGTCGTCGAGATACTAGGCCTCGTGGTCGTCGCCATCATGCTCATGGGCCTGGCCAGCGCCCTGACCATGGGAATCATCGAGCGGACCAGGGAGATCGGCATCCTCCGCTGCCTCGGCGCCCGCTCCCGCCACATCCGGCGGATCTTCACCACCGAGGCGGTCGTGCTTGCCCTGGTCGGCTGGGCGGCCGGGATCCTGCTCGGCTGGCTGATCTACCAGGGCCTGCTGACCGGGGTCCGCCACGAAGCCGACCTCACCCTGCCGCAGGAATTCCCGTCGGCCATCCCGCTGATCACCCTCGCCGGCGTGCTCGTCCTCACGCTCATCGTCATCCGCGGGCCGCTGCACCGCGCCACCCGGATCCAGCCCGGCACCGCCCTCCGCTACCAGTGACCCAGACAAGGGCAGATCATGCACCGGCAGCCCGCAGACAGCCGGGCGAACCAAGTCACCACAAGGACAAGTGAGATGAGCGCCAACCATGACACGCAGCCGCCG
>DAHVAN010000374.1 GCA_027314595.1 Actinomycetota bacterium
GGCGGCCCGGCGGCCGCCACGGCACCGGTGACCTCGGGCAGCTCGTGGTCACCGAGCTCGCGGGCCCGGCGCACCGCGGCCAGCCACTGCGCGCCGTACCTGCGCGCGATCCTCGCGGCGAACCCGGTGGCCTTGTCCAGCTCCGGACGGCCGGCGGGCAGCTGCCTGGCGGCCTCCACGATCGCCTGGTCGGCGAGCACCCGGCGCGGCGACAGGTCAAGCTCCCTGGCGATCGCGTCCCTGGTCTCCCACAGCTCGCGGACCACTGCCAGCCCGCGCCTGCTGCGCACCTTGTGGATGCCTGACGTGCGGCGCCACGGATCGGGCCGCGGCGCCGGCGCCGGCGCCGAAGCCACCGCGGCGAACTCCTGCCGGGCCCATTCCGCCTTTCCCTGCGCGTCGAGCTGCGCGGCGAGCGCGTCACGAAGCTCGGCGAGCACCTCCACGTCCAGGGCCGCGTACTTGAGCATCTCCTCCGGCAGCGGCCGGACCGACCAGTCGGCGGCGGAGTGCTCCTTGGCGAGGCGGTATCCCAGCACCTCTTCGAGCATAGTGCCGAGCGCCACCCGCGGGTATCCGAGCAGCCGGCCGGCCAGCTCGGTGTCGAACAGCAGCCGCGGCCGGTAGCCGATCTCCGCCAGGCACGGCAGGTCCTGCGAGGCGGCGTGCAGCACCGCCTCGGCGCCGTCGAGCGCCGCGTCGAGGCCGCCCAGGTCCGGGCAGGCGATCGGGTCGATGAGCACGGTCCCGGCGCCTCCCCTGCGCAGCTGGACCAGGTAGGCCCGCTGCCCGTACCGGTAGCCTGAGGCGCGTTCGGCGTCCACCGCGACCGGCCCCGCGCCGGCCGCGAGCCGCTCGATCGCGGCGGCCAGGCCGGCCGGGGTGCTCGTCACGGGGGGCAGCCCGTCGCGTGGCTCGACGAGGTCGATGACCTCCCGCTGCTGCGCCTCCCGCTGCTGCGCCTCTTCGCCCCGGGTCACCTGGGTCCCCGCCTGCCGGGCCGCAGCGCCCGAGTCCCCGGCGGCTGGGCCGGCAGGCCGGCGGCGGCGGCGATAAGGTCGCACCAGGCGGCGACGTCCCCGGCGAGATCGGCCTCGTCGCCGGGGCACCACGAGGCGCGCAGCTCGAACCCGTTGGCCGGCGGCTCGTCCTGCTTGGCGCCGAATCCCTCCGTGATCACCCTGGTCACCGTGCCGCTCGGCGCGCTGTAGCCGGGCGCGTGCAGGTCGAGCGCGTCGGTGAGCCAGCTCCAGCCCACCTCGCCGAGCAGCGGGTCGGCGGCCATTTCCGGTTCCACCTCGGCGTGCACCTGCGCGACGAAACGGAACACGCCGGTCCACCCCTGCTGGCCGTCCGGGTCGTAGAGCAGCACGAGCCTTCCGGTCCCCGCTTCGACGCCGTCCCGGTAGGCGGTGGCGGCCAGCGCGGTCGCGAACGGCGCGAGCCGCCTGGGCGCCGGCGAGTCCTCGAACGTGATGTCGTCGCGCACTTGCGCGACCGCGTCCCTGCCGGCCTCGAAACCGGCGACCGCGGCGTGGAAAAGCGCCTGTTCCCCCGGGGGGACTGCCGTGTCTTCCCCCCCGGGGACGGCCCCCCCGGTGCCCCCCCGGGATGGGGGGACTGCCCGTCCCCCCATACCCCCCTGGCCTCCCTGGCCCGACACGGGCTTGTCCGCCACCTTCATGGCCCGAGCGTACGTGGTGCCTGGGTGCGCGCGGCGCGTGGGCGTCCGGTTCGGCTCTCCGGTCCGCGCCGCAGGCTACGCGGCACGGAAGGGCTGGCAGGCGGGGATGTCCGCGCCGCGGCCGCTGCCCATGATGACCCCGGCGCCGCATGCCGTGCACGCCCACTCGGGGCACTCGGCGCCAACGGCGTCCGGGCATTCGCCAGGATGGACCTGCTCGAACGGCTCGTCGCCGCCACATCCGGGACAGTTCCCAAGCGGCTGGCTCATAGGTAGCCCCTTTCGACTCGTCCCGATCTTGGCATGTACCAGCGTGTTTCCGGCGGACCTCGGACGGCGTGTCGCCGCGCCGCGGAGCGCTGTGAGAAGATCCGTTGGTGACCAAGCCCCAGATGACCTCGCCTTTTGTCCGCGCCTGCCGGGGCGAGCCGGTCCCGTATACCCCGGTCTGGTTCATGCGCCAGGCGGGCCGGTCGCTGCCTGAGTACCACCGGGTCCGCGCGGGCATCCCGATGCTCGACTCATGCACCAGGCCGGAGCTGGTCGCCGAGATCACCATGCAGCCGCTGCGCCGCTACGACGTGGACGCGGCGGTCCTGTTCAGCGACATCGTCGTCCCGCTGCGCGCGATCGGCGTGGACGTGGACATCAAGCCGGGCGTCGGCCCGGTCGTGGACCGGCCGTTCCGCGACGCGAGCGACCTTGCCCGGCTCCGCCCGCTCGAGCCCGGTGACGTCCCCTACATCACCGAGGCGGTCGGCTCCCTGGTCGGTGAGCTGGGGGAGCGGCCGCTCATCGGCTTCGCCGGCGGCCCGTTCACGCTGGCGTCCTACCTGATCGAGGGCGGCCCGTCGAAGAACCACGACCGCACCAAGGCGATGATGTACGGCGACCCCGGGCTCTGGCACGGGCTGCTCGGCGCCCTGGCCGGCATCGCGATCTCGTTCCTGCGGGTGCAGGTCGCGGCGGGGGCGTCGGCGGTGCAGCTGTTCGACTCCTGGGTGGGCGCGGTCAGCCCGCAAGACTACCGCCGGTCGATCCTGCCGCACACGAGCCGGATCTTCGCCGCCCTCGAGCCGGCCGGGGTGCCGCGGATCCACTTCGGCGTTGGCACCGGGGAACTGCTCGGCCTGCTCGGCGAGGCGGGCGCGGACGTGGTCGGGGTGGACTGGCGGGTCCCCCTGGACGAGGCGGCCCGCCGCGCCGGACCGGGCAAGGCGCTGCAGGGCAACCTGGACCCGGCCGTGCTGCTGGCGCCGTGGGAGGTCATCGAGTCACGCGCCCGCGACGTCCTCGCCCGGGGTCGCGGCGCCGGGGGGCACGTCTTCAACCTGGGCCACGGCGTCCTCCCCGAAACCGACCCAGGCACCCTGGCGAGGCTGGCCGACCTGGTCCACGCCGCCTCCGCCCGCACCCCGGCCTGACCCCCGCCTGCCCCCCGCCCCCCGGGCGTGGCGCCCGTCCCCCCGGGCGTCGCTCCCGTCCCGGGCGTCGCTCCCCGCCCCCCCCGCACCCGCTGCGCACTGGGGCGAACGCGCATCTGGCCCAACGCGGCGTGGCGGCGGGCGGCCGCTCCAGGGGAGTCGGGGACCGTTCCCGCCAGGCCCGGACCGCCGCCGCCGCCCAGTTCACCGACGCGGTCAAGCGGGTCGCCGACGGCGGCACCGCGATGGATCCGACAACCGCCGCGTCCTGGCCGTCCTGGCCTACCTGGGCCGCTGACCCGCCCGCCGGGCGGCGTTCACCAGGAGTTCGCGCGTGCCGCGTGCCGGCCAGTGGCGCCGAAATGGGACAATGACGCCGTGGCGTGGATCGAACTCGAGGGTGCCGTCAACGTTCGCGACCTGGGCGGGCTGCCCACCACGGACGGCGGGAGCACCGTGCCAGGCAGGCTGCTGCGTTCGGAGAACCTGCAGGAACTCTCGGCGGCCGACGTCGCCAGGCTAGTGGACCTGATCGGCGTGACGACGGTCGTGGACCTGCGCACCGCCGCCGAGGTCGAGATGGAGGGGCCAGGCCCGCTTGACGCCGTCGCCGGCCTGCGGCACGCCCACCGCCCGGTGCTGCCCGAACTCGGGTCCCGCACGGACGCGGTAGCCGAGGCGCTGCTGGTCAAGAAGGCGGCGATGGACCGGTCCCGGTTCCCCGACGACATGATGTGCGGGCACTACCTGGGCTACCTGGAAGAGCGCCCGGAAGAGGTGACCGGCGCGCTGCGCGACATCGCGACCGCCGAAGGCGCCGCGATCGTGCACTGCGCGGCGGGCAAGGACCGTACGGGCGTCGTCGTCGCGCTCGCGCTGACCGTGGCCGGCGTGGAGCCCGACGCGATCGTGGCCGACTACGTGGCCACCGGCGACCGGATCGACGCCATCATCGAGCGGCTGCGCGGGTCCAGGACCTACGCCGCGGACGTCAGCAGCAGGCCTGTGCACGCGCACCTGCCGCGCGCGGAGACGATGAAGGCGTTTCTCGAGCAACTTCACGTCCGCTACGGCGGCCTGCGCCGGTGGCTGGCCGACCACGGGTTCGGCGAGGACGAGGTCGCGCTGCTGCGTGCCAAGCTCAGGCAGGCCTGACGGCTGTGGCAGGCTTATCGACCATGACGGCAGGCACAGTCCCCCACGTGGTCATTGTCGGAGGCGGGATCGCCGGGCTCGCGGCGGCCTTCTTCCTGCGGGACCAGCCCGTGACAGTCACCGTGCTCGAGGGGTCGCCGCGGCTGGGCGGGAAGCTGTCGTCATCGCAGGTCGCCGGGGTGCCGGTGGACGAGGGGGCGGAGGCGCTGCTCGCCAGGCGGCCCGAAGGCGTCGGCCTGATAACAGCAACAGGCCTGGGCGGCGACCTCGTGCCGGCCGGCACCACGTCGAGCGCGATCTGGACGCGCGGCGCGATGCGGTCGCTGCCGCGCAGGCAGTTCATGGGCGTGCCCGCCGACCTGGACGAACTGGCCGCCACCGGCGTCGTCTCCGCCGAAGGGGTGCTGCGGGCGCGGCGCGAGCCGCGGCTGGCGCCCGGCCCGGCCGATGTCTCGGTCGCCGCCTACGTCGGCGGCCGCCTCGGCGCGGAGGTCGTCGACCGGCTGGTGGATCCGCTGCTCGGCGGCGTCTACGCGGGCCGCAGCGAGGAACTGTCCTTCGAGGCCACGCTCGCGCCGCTGGCGGCGGCCACCGGCAGGTACCCGACGCTGACCGAGGCCGCCGCTTCGCTCGTCCCCCCGAGCCCGCCCGCGCCCGCGCCGTCCGGCGGGCCGTCCGGCGGAGATAACAGCAAGAAGCAGGCGCCGGTGTTCGTGACGCTCAGGACCGGGCTCGGCGCGCTGCCCGAGATCGTCGCCAAGGCCGGCCAGGCACAGGTCCGCACCGGCGCGATGGTCCGCGAACTGGCCCGCACGCAGGCCGGCTGGCGGCTCACCGTCGGCTCGGCGGCCGACCCCGAGTACCTGCGGGCGGACGCGGTCATCATCGCCGTCCCGGCCGCGCCTGCCGCCAGACTCCTATCCAGAACGGTCCCTGCCGCCTCTTCGGCGCTCGCCCAGATCCGCTACGCCAGCATGGCGATCATCACGCTGGCTTTCCGCGCCGAAGACTTCCCGCGGCAGCGGCGCAGCGGCTACCTCGTGCCCGCCGTCGACGGCAGGGCGGTCAAGGCCGTGACGTTCTCGACGGTCAAGTGGCCGCACCTGGCCAGTCACGCGCCGGTGCACATCGTCCGCTGTTCCGTCGGCCGTGTCGGCGAGGCCGCCCTGCTCCAGCGCGAGGACGAGGACCTGGCCGCCCTCGCCGCCGCCGAACTGGCGCAGGCGGCCGGTGCGGCCGGGGCGGCCGGGGCGGCCGGGGCGGCGGGCCTGACGAAGGCGCCGATCGCCTACCGGGTGACCCGCTGGGGCGCCGCGCTCCCGCAGTACAACGTCGGCCACCTGGACCGGGTGGCTCGCATCCGGGAAGCCGTGGCGGGGCAGCCGGGCCTTGCCGTCGCGGGCGCCGCCTACGACGGAGTCGGCATTCCCGCCTGCGTCGCCACCGCGAAGGCCGCCGCCGACAGTGTGCTGCGTCACCTTGGGGCAGGCGCGACGGATCGTCCGGAATACCGGACTTAGGATTTTGACTATGACCGAGGACGACAGGCGGCTGCGGGCCAGGGAACTGAACGAACTGATCCGGTACACCATGTGGGCGGTGTTCCGGGTGAGCGACCGGGCCGTTCTCGACGGTGACGGCGGCCGGGACGGCGCCGCGGCCGAGCTCGCCGGGGTGCTCGACCAGGCCGCGGGCAAGGGCGTCGTCACCCGCGGCTGCTACGACGTGCAGGGCATGCGCGCCGACGCCGACTACATGCTGTGGTGGATCGCGCCGACGTCCGATGAGCTGCAGGAGATGTACGTGCGGTTCCGCCGCACCAGGCTCGGCCGGGCCAGCGAGCCGGTGTGGAGCGCGATGGCGCTGCACCGGCCCGCCGAGTTCAACAAGGGCCACATCCCGGCGTTCCTGGCCGGGGAGGAGCCGCGGAACTACGTGAGCGTCTACCCGTTCGTCCGGTCCTACGAGTGGTACCTGCTCGACCCGGCGGAGCGCAGGAGGATGCTCGCCGAGCACGGCATGATGGCCCGCGAGTTCCCCGACGTGCGGGCGAACACGGTCGGCTGCTTCTCGCTCAACGACTACGAGTGGATACTCGCGTTCGAGGCCGACGAGCTGCACCGCATCGTCGACCTGATGCGTCACCTGCGCGGCGCGCAGGCCAGGCGGCACACCCGGGTGGAGATCCCGTTCTTCACCGGCCGCCGCAAGCCCGTCGCCGAGCTGGTCGCCTGCCTGGCCTAGCCGTTCGCGCCGCTGTGCCCCCGGTGCGCCAGCCGGCGCCGGATCCAGTAGGCGAGCCCGCCGAGCAGCGCGACCAGGGCGGCGAACGGCGCGACCGCGCCGCAGATGGCCAGGAACCACGACACCGCCGTGCGGAACGCGCGCCAGCCACCCGAAATGCCGCTGGTGAACCCGGGCGGCGGCTGCTGCCTGGCCGGCCTGGCCACCGCCTTCGGCCCGAGGACGGTGATCGTGACAGTGGCGTATGAGGTCTCGTGGTTCAGCACGTTCTGCTGCGCCTGCATCGCCTCGAGGCCGGTCTCCTCGTAGTTGATCTGATCCTGGACACTGAGCAGGTCGGCGACCGAGCCGGCGTGCTTGAGCAGCGCCCGCAGCTGCGCGATGGCCGCCTCGTCGGAGGCGACCCGGCTGCCGACGTCGGCCACCTGCTCCGTGACGTCCTGCGCCTGCTGGTGCAGGGACAGCTGTGTTCCGAGGCCTGCCGACAGCCGCGCCAGCGTCGCGGCGTACACCGCCACCGGGATCTTGAGCTCGATGGTGGCGGCGGCCTGGTCCGGGTGGCCGGGGTCGCTGCTCGCGTTCTCCGCCGACACGTAGCCGCCCGCGCTCGTCGCGATCGACGTCGCGCGCACGACCGCGGCGCCGACGCCGCGGGCGCGCACGGTGAGCTGCGCGGTGTAGATGATCTGCTGCCCGCTCGGGGCGAGCCTGGTCGCCGACTGCGACTGCGCGGAGCCGCCGAGGGCGAAGGCGCCGGCGCCGCTGGCCGGGGCGCTCGCGGCCGCGTTCACTCCGGCCGGGGGTGCGGCGGCAACGTGGGCGGGGGCCCCCATCGCGGACCCCGAGATGGCGGGCCCGCTGTTCGAGCAGCCGGCGAGCGCCGCCATCGCGATAAGTGTCAGGCCCGCCGGTACAGCGACGACGGCGAGCCGGTGGCGGTGCGCCGCGGAGTGCGAGTTTCGCATGCCCCTTCGACGGCACCGCGCCCCCGCCCGGTTGCCGCCCCCAGATCACGATTCGGCGACCCCCGCGCGCCGCCTGCCGGGCTGCCGCATCCCGCGGCGCCGGCCATCCTTGAACAGTGGCCGATGATCTGCGCGTGAATGGCTGGCTGGTGATCCCGGGCAGCGAGCTCGACGAGCGCTTCTCCCGCTCGTCAGGGCCAGGCGGGCAGTCGGTCAACACGACGGACAGCCGGGTCGAGCTGTCTTTAGACGTGGCCAGCTCCGCCAGCCTGCCCGAGCACGCCAGGCGCCGCGCCCTCGAACGCCTCGGCGGCCGGCTGACCGACGGGGTGCTCACGGTCGCCGCCTCGCGCGAGCGCAGCCAGCTGATGAACCGGCTGGCCGCCCGCGACCGCCTCGCCGAACTGCTGCGCGAGGCGATCGCCCCGCCGCCCCGCCCGCGCATCGCCACCAGGCCGACCCGCGCCGCGCGGCAGCGCCGCCTGGACGACAAGCGCCGCCGCGCGCAGACCAAGCGCAACCGCCGCTACGACGCCGGCGACCACTTACCCGGCCGGCTCCAGGGTCAGCGAGACCGAGTTGACGCACCACCGCTCGTCGGTGGGCGTGTCGTACCCCTCTCCGGTGAACACGTGCCCGAGATGGGAGTCGCACCGCGCGCAGCGGGCCTCGACCCGGATCATCCCGTGCGAGCGGTCCTCGAGCAGCACGACCGCGTCGGAGGACGAAGGCTCGTAGAACGACGGCCAGCCGCAATGTGACTCGAACTTGGCGTCAGAACGGAACAGTTCCGCCCCGCACGCACGG
>DAHVAN010000379.1 GCA_027314595.1 Actinomycetota bacterium
GCTGACATCAGCCAAAGCGCCTTTCCCGGCCCGTTTTTCACCGCGGGCGGCAGGTCATGTCCGCGCAGCGCGGCACGTGGCCCGCTGCGCGGCGCGGTGTCCCGGTACGGCCTGGCAGCCGACCCAGCGCGGGTGTGCGCGCCACGGCCGCGCGGTGCGCCGCGCGGCCGGAGGTCTGCGCGCTCGGTACTGCCCGCCGTCGCGGCACGCCCAGTCGGGCATCCCGGCGCCTTCGCCGGATCGGTGCGGCCTGCAGGCCGTGTGGCGGCCGCGCCGCATCAATTGAGGCTCCCCTGCCGGTTCCGTGGGTGGATTTCGTCGGGCTGGCGGCCGGAATGCCTGTCCCAGCAGGCGGTGGAGCACGTGGTGGCGGGTCCGGCCGGATGTCACGGGCGGGTGCGTCTAACGGACTGACCGCCAGCGGGCGGGCCGGGCCTGTTTCCGGCCTGGCATTGTCCGCTGGGCCCGGCCGCGGTCAAGGCCCTGCGGCCCCGGCGGGGTGGCCTTCGGCCAGCCTGGACAACGGCCGCTCCCAGCTGGTCTGGCGGCTATCGGAAGCAGGCCGGGAAGTGAACCAGGGATAGCGCTGGAGCCGGGACGGAGCACGCCGTCCCCGTCCGTAGTGTCTGAGTTGTCGAGAAACAGGCGCTAACGGAAAGGGAACGGCGTGCGGTCTTCCAGGGTATGGGCGAAGATGCTGGGCTGCGACAACACGGTCATCGAGACCGTGGACTGGCAGCAGCTGGACGCCGGGGACGGCACCGGGCCGCGGCTGACCGTGGTGGCCCGTGTCCGCCCCCGCAGCCGGCAGGCCGGCCGGTGCGGCATCTGCCGGCGCAAGCGGCCGGGCTATGACCCGGGCCAGGGCCGGCGCCTGTGGCGGGCCCTGGACCTGGGCCCGGTAACGGCCTGGCTGGAGGCTGACGCGCCCCGGGTGTCCTGCCCCGAGCACGGGGTGGTGGTGGCCGCGGTGCCGTGGGCCCGGCACGGCGCCGGGCATACCCGGTTCTTCGACGATCAGGTCGCCTGGCTGGCTGCTGTGTGCTCCAAGACCACCATCACCCAGCTGATGCGGATCTCCTGGCGCACCGTCGGCCACATCATCGCCCGGGTTACCGCGGAGCAACTCGCCGCCATCGACCCCCTGACAGGGCTGAGGCGGATCGGCATCGACGAGATCTCGTATAAACGCGGGCACAAGTACCTGGTTGTCGTGGTGGACCACGACTCCGGAAAGCTGGTGTGGGCCGCGCCCGGCCGCGACACCGCCACCATGAACGCCTTCTTCGACCAGCTCGGACCGGAACGGGCCGCGCAGCTGACCCACGTCTCGGCCGACGGCGCGGACTGGATCGCCGGGGCAGTCCGGGAGCGGGCGCCGCAGGCAGTGCTGTGCGCCGATCCGTTCCACGTGGTGTCCTGGGCCACCGATGCGCTGGATGAGGTCCGCCGCGAGGCCTGGCGCCAAGCACGGGCCGGCGGGCAGGTCACCAGCCGCCGCAGCGGCAGCCGGACCGTGCGCATCTCCACCGACAGCGCCCGCGGCCTCAAGCGCGCCCGGTACGCGCTGTGGAAGAACCCGGAGAACCTGACCGGCGCCCAGCAGGCCAAGCTCGCCTGGATCCACAAGACCCAGCCCCTGCTGTCCCGCGCCTGGCTGCTCAAGGAAGGACTGCGCACCGCGCTGAAACTCGGCGGCGAAGAAGGCAAATACGGGCTCGCCCGCTGGCTGTCCTGGGCAGCCCGCTGCCGCATCCCCGAATTCGTCGAACTCGGAAGAAAAGTAAGACGCCACCTCGAAAGCATCCACGCGACCCTCGACCATCACCTCAGCAACGGCCTCGTCGAATCGGTGAACACCAAGATAAGGGTCATCACCAGGATGGCATTCGGCTTCCGCAACCCCGCCGCCCTGATCCCCCTGGCCATGCTCGCCCTCGGCGGCCTGCGGCCTGCACTACCCGGAAGATGACCACAGATCCACCCACGGAACCGGCAGGAGGGCCCCAAATGTGCGTCCAGGTATCACCCGACGTCCAATGAATGTTTCGCAACAGGCAACTCGTTTTGCGCAACATCGCAGCTCAGAGCGTTTCAGTGAAAATTGCGGTGGCGTACGGTGAAGTCATGACCGAGTCGCCATCACC
>DAHVAN010000382.1 GCA_027314595.1 Actinomycetota bacterium
CGGGCACGGCCGCACAGGGCGCGGGGGGCACGGCGGGCGCGGGCGGCCTGGCAGCCGGCCTGGCGGGCGCCGGCGCGGGGGCAGCGACCATCGTGCTCGACCCCGAGCCCGAGCATGAGCCCGGCGAAGACGACCTGCCCGCCGAGCCGGTCAGCAAGCTCGCCGTCCTCGCGCTTGTCACCGGCGTGATCGCGCTGGTGCCCGTCGCGGTGATCTCCGGCATCGCGGCCCTGACCGGGATCCGCCGCTGCGGCCGCCGCGGCCGCGGCATGGCGCTCGCGGGCCTGCTCGCCTCCGCCGCGTGGATAATCGTCACCGGCGCGATCGGCACCGTCGGCGTGCTCACGCACGGCTTCCAGAAGCCGGCCACGATCAAGTACCACGAAGCCGCCGTGTTCAAGCTGCAGGAAGGACAGTGCGTTGACAGCCCGGACGGGCAGCTTGTCTCCGTCCTGCCCTGCTCGGCCCCGCACGAGGCGGAGGTGTTCGCCACGTTCTCGCTGCCGGCTTCGGCGTGGCCGGGCACGACGGCGATCGCCACGCAGGCAAGCTCCGGCTGCGCCGGCCGGCTCACCGGCTACCTGAACCCGCAGCTCGCGGTCAGCCTCTCGCAGTTGTACGTGTACCCCAACAAGGCGGCGTGGACGCAGGGCACCCGCACGGTCATCTGCGAGGTGCGCGCGGCAACCGGCCAGCTGACCGGCTCCGTGCGCGCGGCAGGCTGACGCGGGCTCAGCAGCCGCCGGGCGGGCCGGGATAGCCGGTGCCCTGGACCGGGCTGTCCACCACGCCGTAGTCACCGCCGCGCAGCACGGCGCCGAAGTGGACCACGTACCACACCCCGCGCCAGGAGATAAGAGAGGCTATCCCGAACGAGCGCAGCTGACTGCTCTGGCGGTAGACCACTCGCGCGCCCGGGACGTGCCAGTAGCCGATCGAGTTGTAGCACCCGCCCGGGTAAATCCAGGTCGCGTACTGGGTCGGGACGATCACCCGCACCAGCTTCGCGTTCTTGCTCAGCAGGTGGTGAGCGGCCGCGACGTCGAGGGTGAAGTCGTACCAGAGCCGGCTCTGCCAGTCTCCTGCGGGGTCCGGGATGGCCTTGAGCTGGTCGTACGCTGCCAGGGGGAAGAACGCGGGCAGCGCGAGCCGCGGCTTGCCCGTGGTCACCGCGAGCCACAGGTCGGCCATCGCGTTGCGGAAGGCGACCGTGTTAGTCCCCGGGAACGCCCGGGTCTGCTTCAGCCGTCCCGCGCCCGGGTCGACGGGCAGCACGCTCGGCGACGGCTTGGGTGCCGGCCGCGGCGGGAGCACCGGCGGGGCCGTGCTCGCGCCCCCCGGCGGCGAGGCGGGCGCGCCGCTCGCGGTCGCGCTGACCGGCGGGGCCGACACATGAGCCGCGGCCGCGGAGCAGCCGGCGAGCAGCATCATGACGGCGCCCAGCCATGGCGCCGCGCCGCGGGCGCCGATGTTCGGCCATTTCATGGTGAAGTTCCCGGTAGTCCGGCTCACTATCAGCCTCACTGTAAGCCATCCTGCCTCACCCGCGTCACCCGATCCGGGCAGGCGGCTCACGCGCCGACGGTGCAGGCGGGCTTGCGTTCGGCCGGTCAGGGGCCGATGTGAATGAACGGGATCCACCAGCTTGGCCTGGTTCTATCGGTGTCGCGCAGGTGGCGGACCGCCGCATGCAGGGCCTGAGCGGGCCCGCCAAACGATCTCGCTCACCGGCAAGATTGACGCAGTCGATGCGATGAGGGTCTGTCACGGCCGGACGGCCGTCAGGTGACTGGGGCACCTGCGCATCTGGCCCAGTAGATCCGGGGCAATCGCGCGTCTGGCCCAATACGCCGCACGGCATCGGGTCAGCCAGTGGTTCGCGTGGGGCGCATGCCACCCTGGTTAGAGGAGGTTAGAGGCGGCATCGTTACCGGGGCCTTCGTCGCGGGGTAGCCGGGTAGCCGGGTGCCGCGCCCGAATGTCGGCGGGCGGGGGCAGTATGGAGGGATGGCAGGGCAGCCTCCGGTGAGCAGCGGCCAGGCCCTCGACGGGTTCTCCCCCGCGACGCGGGCATGGTTCGAGGGCGCCTTCGCCGTGCCCACGCAGGCGCAGGCGCAGGCGTGGCGGGCCATCGGCAAGGGCGAGGACACGCTGGTCATCGCGCCCACGGGGTCCGGCAAGACGCTGGCGGCGTTCCTGTGGGCGATCGACAGGCTCGCCGCGGCGGCGCGGCCCGCGGACCCGAAGGCGCGCTGCCGCGTGCTGTATGTCTCGCCGCTCAAGGCGCTCGCCGTGGACATCGAGCGGAACCTGCGGTCACCGCTGACCGGGATCAGGCAGGCGGCGCACCGGCTCGGGCTTGCCGAGCCGGACATCGGCGTCGCGGTGCGGACCGGTGACACCGCCGCCGATGAGCGGCGCAAGCTGGCGACCGCGCCGCCCGACATCCTGATCACCACGCCGGAGTCGCTGTTCCTGCTGCTCACGTCGCAGGCGCGGGAGACGCTGCGGTCGGTCGACACGGTCATCCTTGACGAGGTGCACGCGGTGGCGGGCAACAAGCGGGGCGCCCACCTGGCGCTGTCGCTTGAGCGGCTCGACGCGCTCAGGTCCGGCGGCGGCGGCGTCCCCGGCGCCCGCGCCCAGCGGGTCGGGCTGTCCGCGACGGTACGCCCTGCCGGGGAGGTCGCCGCGTTCCTGGGCGGCGCGCGCCCGGTCACGGTCGTGCAGCCCGCCAGCGCCAAGCGCATCGAGGTCGAGGTCGTCGTCCCCGTCGAGGACATGACGGACCTGGAAACCGCCCAGGGGCTGGCCGGCGGTGAGGGGGAAGACGGCGACCCGGTCCGGCGCCGGTCCATCTGGCCGCACGTCGAGGAGCGGGTGCTCGACCTGATCCAGGCGCACCGGTCCACGATCGTGTTCGCCAACTCACGCCGGCTCGCCGAGCGGCTGTGCGGACGGCTCAACGAACTGGCCGGCGAGCGCGCCGCCCAGGGGGGGCCGGCCGGTTCGGGGGGGTCGGCGGGTTCGGGAGACCAGGGGGGATGGGCGGTCCCCCCGGGCGGGGGGGGCACCGGGGGGGTCGACCCCCCGGGGGAAACGCTCATCGTCGCCCGCGCGCATCACGGCTCGGTCTCCAGGCAGGAGCGCGGCGAGATCGAGGAAGCGCTCAAGGCGGGACGGCTGCCCGCCGTGGTCGCCACCTCCAGCCTGGAGCTGGGCATCGACATGGGCGCGGTCGACCTGGTGATCCAGGTCGAGTCCCCGCCCTCGGTGGCCAGCGGCCTGCAGCGGGTCGGCCGGGCCGGGCACAACGTCGGCGACGTCTCGCGCGGCGTCATCTTCCCCAAGTACACCGGCGACCTGGTCCAGGCCGCCGTCGTCGCGGGGCGGATGCTGCAGGGCCAGATCGAGGAGCTGCGGATCCCGCGCAACCCGCTCGACGTGCTCGCGCAGCAGATCGTCGCGATGGCGGCGCTTGACGACTGGCCGGTGGACGAGCTGGAAGCACTGGTGCGGCGGGCCGCGCCGTTCGGCGGGCTGACCAGGCCGGTACTCGAGGCGGTGCTCGACATGCTCGCCGGGCGCTATCCCGGCGAGGAGTTCGCCGGCCTGCGGCCGCGCCTGGTCTGGGACCGGGTGGCCGGGGTCATCCACGGCAGGCCCGGGGCCCAGAAGCTGGCCGTGACCAGCGGCGGGACGATCCCGGACCGGGGGCTGTTCGGCGTGTTCCTGCCGGCCGGGAGCAGCGGCAGGCAGCCGAGGCGGGTCGGCGAGCTCGACGAGGAGATGGTGTACGAGTCGCGCGTCGGCGACGTGTTCGTGCTCGGCGCGAGCTCCTGGCGGATCGAGGACATCACCCCGGACCGCGTGCTGGTGCTTCCCGCCCCCGGGCAGCCGGGCAAGCTGCCGTTCTGGCACGGCGACACGCCCGGGCGGCCCGCCGAGCTCGGCAGGGCCATCGGCCAGGCCATCCGCGAGCTGGCGGCATTGCCCGGCGACCAGGCGGTCAGACTGCTCAGGGACAGGGGCCTCGACGAGCTTGCCGCCGGCAACCTGGTCAGGTACCTCGCGGACCAGAGGCAGGCGACCGGGCACGTCCCTGACGACCTGACACTGGTCGTCGAGCGGTTCCGCGACGAGCTCGGCGACTGGCGCGTCGTGCTGCACAGCCCGTACGGGGACCGGGTGCACGCGCCGTGGGCGCTGGCCATCACCGCCCGGCTGCGCGAGCGGTACGGCGGCATGGACGTGCAGGCGCTGCATACCGACGACGGGATCATCATCCGGGTGCCTGACAGCGACGAGCCGCCGCCGGCCGGGATAGCGCTGCTGGATCCCGAGGAGCTGACCGGCATCATCACCGCCGAGGTCGGCGCAAGCGCGCTGTTCGCGTCCAGGTTCCGCGAGTGCGCCAGCCGCGCGCTGCTGCTGCCCCGCAGGCAGCCGGGCCGCCGCACGCCGCTGTGGCAGCAGCGGCAGCGCAGCGCGCAGCTGCTGGAGATCGCCAGCCAGTACCCGGGCTTCCCGATCACGCTTGAGACCGTCCGCGAATGCCTGCAGGACGTGTTCGACGTGCCTGCCCTGACGCGGATACTCCGCGACCTGGCCGCCCGCCGGATAACGATGGCTGAGGTCGAGACAGCCACCCCGAGCCCGTTCGGAAGATCAATTCTCTTCCGCTATGTCGGCGCGTTCATGTACGAAGGCGACGCGCCGCTGGCCGAACGCCGGGCGCAGGCGCTGGCGCTCGACCCGGCGCTGCTGGCGGAACTGCTCGGCACGGACGGGCTGCGCGAGCTGCTCGACCCGGGCGTCGTGCAGCGGACCGAGCGCGACCTGCAGCACCTGTCGCCCGAGCGGCGCTGCCGCGACGCCGAGGCGGTCGCCGACCTGCTGCGCACCTGCGGGCCGCTGACCGGCGGCGAGGTGGCGGAGCGGTGCGCCGAGCCGGACAGCGCGGACGGCTGGCTCGCCGGGCTGGCCGCCGCCCGCCGCGCCATCCGGGTGCGGGTGGCCGGAGCGCCGATGTGGGCGGCGGTCGAGGACGCCGGCCGGCTCCGCGACGCCCTCGGGGTCGCGCTGCCCGTCGGCATTCCCGAGGCGTTCACCCGCCCGGCTTTGCGGGGGGTTGACGGGGGGGCCTCCCCCCTGGGGAGAGCAGCGCCGGACCCGCTCGGGGACCTGGTCGCGCGGCACGCGCGGACGCACGGGCCGTTCGCCGCGAGCACGGTCGCCACCAGGTACGGGCTGGGCGTGGCCGTGGTCACCATGGCCCTGCGGCGGCTGGCCGCGGACGGCCGGGTGGCCGAGGGCGAGTACCTGCTCACCCAGCGGGGCACGCAGTGGTGCGACGCCGAGGTGCTGCGCATGCTGCGCCGCCGCTGCCTCGCGCAGCTGCGCAAGGAGGCGGAGCCTGTGCCGCCGCAGGTGCTCGGCCGGTTCCTGCCGGCCTGGCACCGGATCGGGGCCCTGGGCCGGGGAACGCGCCGCGGGTACGCGGACGCGGGCGTGGTGCTTGAGGCGGTCGAGCGGCTGGCCGGCGCGCAGATCCCCGCGTCGGCGCTGGAGACGCTGGTGCTGCCGAGCCGGGTTCCCGGCTATACGCCGGCCATGCTCGACGAGCTCACCGCGGCCGGCGAGGTGGTCTGGGCGGGGGCGGGGACGGTAGGCAGCGGGGACGGCTGGCTGGTGCTCGCCCCCGAGGAAAGCGCGCCGCTGCTGCTGCCCGAACCGGGCGAGCTGACCGTGACGCCGCTGCACGAGGCGGTGCTCGCGGCGCTCGAAGGCGGCGGCGGGCTGTTCTTCCGCATGCTCAGCGACCGGGTGACCGTGCTGTCCGGCGGTCACCCGCCGCTGGACGCGGAGCTGGTGTCGGCGATCTGGGACCTGGTGTGGGCGGGGCGGCTGACCAACGACACGCTCGCCCCGCTCCGGATCCTGACGGCGGGCGGGGCGCCGCGCCGCCAGGCGGCGGCCGCGCCTGGCCGCC
>DAHVAN010000388.1 GCA_027314595.1 Actinomycetota bacterium
ACGCGCTTGCCGAGCAGGTTCTGGCGGAACCGGCCCTGCTTGCCCTTGAGCATGTCGCTCAGCGACTTCAGCGGGCGGTTGCCTGGCCCGGTGACCGGACGGCCGCGGCGGCCGTTGTCGAACAGGCTGTCCACGGCCTCCTGAAGCATGCGCTTCTCGTTGTTCACGATGATCTCGGGCGCGCCGAGGTCGAGCAGCCTCTTCAGCCTGTTGTTGCGGTTGATGACGCGCCGGTACAGGTCGTTCAGGTCACTGGTGGCGAAGCGGCCGCCGTCGAGCTGGACCATCGGCCGCAGGTCCGGCGGGATCACCGGGATGCAGTCGAGCACCATGCCCATCGGGCTGTTGCGGGTGTTCAGGAACGCGGAGACGACCTTGAGCCGCTTCAGCGCGCGGGCCTTCTTCTGCCCCTTGCCGGTGCGGATGGTCTCCCGCAGGTCCGCCGCCTCGGCCTCGAGGTCGAAGGTGGCGAGCCGGTCCTGGATGGCCTGGGCGCCCATCCCGCCGCGGAAGTAGCGGCCGAACCGGTCGCGCATCTCGCGGTAGAGCAGCTCGTCGCCCTCCAGGTCCTGGACCTTCAGGCTCTTGAACCTGGACCAGACCTCGTCGATCCGGTCGATCTCCTTGGCGGCCCGGTCGCGGATCTGCTTCATCTCGCGGTCGGCGGACTCGCGGACCTTGCGGCGGGCGTCGCCCTTGGCGCCGGACGCCTCGAGCTCGGCGAGGTCGGCCTCGAGCTTCTTCTGCCGCGTCTCGATGTCGTTGTCCCTGCGCTGCTCGAGCTGGGTCCGCTCGACGGTGATCCGCGCTTCCAGGGACGGCAGGTCCCGCTGGCGCGCCTCGTCATCGACGTAGGTGATCATGTACGCCGCGAAGTAGATGACCTTTTCCAGGTCCTTCGGCGCCAGGTCGAGCAGGTACCCCAGGCGGCTGGGCACGCCCTTGAAGTACCAGATGTGCGTGACAGGAGCGGCGAGCTCGATGTGGCCCATCCGCTCGCGGCGCACCTTGGCGCGGGTTACCTCCACGCCGCAGCGCTCGCAGATGATGCCCTTGAACCGGACTCGCTTGTACTTGCCGCAGTAGCACTCCCAGTCCCGGGTGGGGCCGAAGATCTTCTCGCAGAAGAGCCCGTCCTTTTCCGGCTTGAGCGTGCGGTAGTTGATGGTCTCCGGCTTCTTCACCTCGCCGTGCGACCACTGCCTGATGTCCTCGGCGGTGGCAAGGCCGATGCGGAGGTCGTCGAAGAAGTTGACGTCTAGCACTTTGTTGGTTCCCCCTTCTTGGTCAGACCTCTTCGACGCTGCTCGGCTCACGCCGCGACAGGTCGATGCCGAGTTCTTCCGCCGCGCGGAAGACGTCCTCGTCGGTGTCGCGCATCTCGATGGCGGCGCCGTCGCTTGACAGCACCTCCACGTTGAGGCAGAGCGACTGCATCTCCTTGATCAGCACCTTGAAACTCTCCGGGATGCCGGGCTCGGGGACGTTCTCGCCCTTGACGATCGCCTCGTACACCTTCACCCGGCCGAGCACGTCGTCGGACTTGATCGTGAGCAGTTCCTGCAGCGCGTAAGCGGCGCCGTAGGCCTCCAGGGCCCACACCTCCATCTCACCGAACCGCTGCCCGCCGAACTGCGCCTTACCGCCGAGCGGCTGCTGCGTGATCATCGAGTACGGGCCGGTGCTCCGCGCGTGGATCTTGTCGTCCACGAGGTGGAGCAGCTTGAGGATGTAGATGTAGCCGACCGACACCGGGTCCTTGAACGGCTCGCCGGTGCGCCCGTCGAACAGGGTCGTCTTCCCGCTCGACCCGATGAGCTGGTTGCCATCCCTGTTGGCCAGCGTGGCGCCGAGCAGGCCGGTGATCTCTTCCTCGTGCGCGCCGTCGAAGACCGGAGTGGCGACGTTGGTGCCTGGCTCGCTGGAGCCGGCGCCGATGCCGTGCAGCCGCTGCTTCCACTCCTCGTCCTGGCCCACGACCTTCCAGCCGGCCTTGGCCACCCAGCCGAGGTGGGTCTCGAGCACCTGCCCGACGTTCATCCGGCCGGGGACGCCGAGCGGGTTGAGCACGATGTCGACCGGGGTCCCGTCGGCGAGGAACGGCATGTCCTCGACCGGCAGGATCTTGGAGATGACGCCCTTGTTGCCGTGGCGGCCCGCCAGCTTGTCACCGTCGGTGATCTTGCGCTTCTGGGCCACGTACACGCGGACAAGCTGGTTGACGCCGGGCGGGAGCTCGTCGCCGTCCTCGCGGGTGAATACCCGGACGCCGATGACCTTGCCCTCTTCACCGTGCGGCACCTTCAGGCTGGTGTCGCGGACCTCACGCGCCTTCTCGCCGAAGATGGCGCGCAGCAGGCGCTCCTCGGGGGTCAGCTCGGTCTCGCCCTTCGGTGTCACCTTGCCGACCAGGATGTCGCCGTTGACGACCTCGGCCCCGATCCTGATGATGCCGCGCTCGTCCAGGTCGGCGAGCACCTCGTCGGAGACGTTCGGGATGTCCCTGGTGATCTCCTCGGGGCCGAGCTTGGTGTCCCGGGCGTCGACCTCGTGCTCTTCGATGTGGATGGAACTCAGGACGTCATCTTGCACCAGGCGCTGGGACAGGATGATCGCGTCCTCGTAGTTGTGGCCTTCCCACGGCATGAACGCGACGAGCAGGTTCTTGCCGAGGGCCATCTCGCCGTCGTCGGTGCAGGGGCCGTCGGCGAGCACCTGGCCTTCCTCGACCCGCGTGCCCTCGTCCACGATGGGCTTCTGGTTGAAGCAGGTGCCCTGGTTGGACCGGCGGAACTTCTGCACGTGGTAGGTGGTGCGGGTGCCGTCATCGTTCATGACGGTGACGTAGTCCGCGCAGGACTCCTCGACCACGCCGGCCTTGTCCGCGAGGATCACGTCGCCGGCGTCGGTCGCGGCCCGGTACTCCATGCCCGTGCCGACGAGCGGCGCTTCGCTGCGCAGCAGCGGCACCGACTGGCGCTGCATGTTCGAGCCCATCAGCGCGCGGTTGGCGTCGTCGTGCTCGAGGAACGGGATCATGGCGGTGGCCACGGACACCATCTGGCGCGCGGACACGTCCATGTAGTCGACCTCGTCCGGCGGGATCTGGTCGACCTCGCCGCCCTTGCGCCTGACGAGCACGCGGTTGGTGGCGAACGTGCCGTCGCCCTTGATCGGCGTGTTCGCCTGGGCGATGACGTGCCGGTCTTCCTCGTCCGCGGTCAGGTAGTCGATCTGGTCGGTCACCTTGCCGCTGGCCACCTTGCGGTACGGCGTCTCCACGAAGCCGAAGGCGTTCACCCGGGCGTAGCTGCTCAGCGACCCGATCAGGCCGATGTTCGGGCCTTCAGGTGTCTCGATCGGGCACATCCGGCCGTAGTGGCTGGGGTGCACGTCGCGCACCTCGAACCCGGCCCGCTCACGGCTCAGGCCGCCCGGGCCCAGCGCCGAGAGCCGGCGCTTGTGGGTGAGGCCGGCCAGCGGGTTGGTCTGGTCCATGAACTGGGACAGCTGGCTGGTGCCGAAGAACTCCTTGATCGACGCCACCACCGGGCGGATGTTGATCAGGGTCTGCGGCGTGATCGCCTCGACGTCCTGGGTCGTCATCCGCTCGCGGACGACGCGCTCCATCCTGGCCAGGCCAAGCCGGACCTGGTTCTGGATCAGCTCGCCGACGGTGCGCAGCCGCCGGTTGCCGAAGTGGTCGATGTCGTCGGTCTCGAGCGGCAGGGTGCGGCCGGCTCGCGTGAGCTCTTCCTGGCCGGCGTGCAGCCGGACCAGGTACTCGATCGTGGAGACGATGTCGTCCTCGGTCAGCGTGCCCTGCCGGATCGGCAGGTCGAGCCCGAGCTTCCTGTTGACCTTGTAGCGGCCGACCTTGGCCAGGTCATACCGCTTCGGGTTGAAGTACAGGTTGTCGAGCAGCGCCTGCGCGGACTCGCGCGTGGGCGGCTCGCCCGGACGCAGCTTGCGGTAGATGTCGAGCAGCGCGTCATCCTGGCCGGCCGTGTGGTCCTTCTCCAGGGTGGCCCGCATCGACTCGTAGTCGCCGAACCGCTCGAGGATCCGGGCGCCGTCCCAGCCCAGTGCCTTCAGCAGTACAGTGACGCTCTGCTTGCGCTTGCGGTCGATGCGGACGCCGACGCTGTCCCGCTTGTCGATCTCGAACTCGAGCCAGGCCCCCCTGCTCGGGATCACCTTGCAGGAGTAGATGTCCTTGTCGCTGGTCTTGTCGACCTGGCGGTCGAAATACACGCCAGGCGAGCGCACGAGCTGGCTGACCACGACACGCTCGGTGCCGTTGATGATGAACGTGCCCTTGGACGACATGAGCGGGAAGTCGCCCATGAAAACCGTCTGGCTCTTGATCTCACCGGTCGTGTTGTTGATGAACTCCGCCGTCACGAACATCGGGGCGGAGAACGTCATGTCCTTGTCCTTGCACTCCTCGGAGGAGTACTTGGGCGGCTCGAACCGGTGGTCGCGGAACGACAGTGACATCGTCCCCGAGAAGTCCTCGATCGGGCTGATCTCCTCGAAGATCTCCTCGAGGCCCGACTGCTCGGGAACGTCCTTGCGTCCAGCCTCCTTGGCGGCCTGGATGCGTGCCTTCCACTTGTCGTTGCCAAGCAGCCAGTCGAACGACTCGGTCTGCAGGGCCAGCAGATCGGGAACCTTCAGGGGTTCGTTGATCCGCGCGAAGGACACGCGGCGGGGACCAAGATTCGTGGCGGAGGCGCTGCGCGATGCTGCCAACAGGGGTCCTTCCGAACTTGTCGCGGAAATATCACCGCACGCACGCCAAACGCCCCGCGGCGAAAACCCCACTGAGGCGACGGAAACACACAGGACGTTAGAGTGCAGCGCAACTGACCAGTGTAGCCAACGGCTGCACCGCTTGTCAACGGAACGTCGATATGTGATTCACCTTGCTCCGCAGCATCTCTTGCCGGAGCCGAAACGTCAAGCCGAAACACTACGATTCGAGTGGGTTAGCCGCGTGATGGATGCCACACGGGTGCGGATGTGTAGCTGGTAACGCTGCTGGGTATCACAGTTATTCCGGCCGGGCTGGCGAAGTTCTCGCGGGCGGCCGCCGCGGCGGCACCACTGCCCGGGCCCCGCATGCGCAAACAGCAGGCGCCGCCCCGGAGCTTCCCGGGCGGCGCCTTCGCTGGTGCTGCGGACTACTTGACCGTGACGGTGGCGCCGGCGCCCTCGAGGGCAGCCTTGGCCTTCTCCGCGGCCTCCTTGTTGACCTTCTCGAGAACGGTCTTCGGCGCGCCGTCCACGAGGTCCTTGGCCTCCTTCAGGCCCAGGCTGGTCAGCGAGCGCACCTCCTTGATGACCTGAATCTTCTTCTCGCCGGCGGCGTCCAGGATGACGTCGAACTCGTCCTGCTCCTCGACCTCCTCGGCCGGAGCGGCGCCGCCGGCGCCGGCCACGGCCAGGCCGGCCATCGCGACCGGCGCGGCGGCCTTGACGTCGAACGTCTCCTCGAAAGCCTTCACGAACTCGGACAGCTCAAGGAGCGTCATCTCCTTGAAGGCGTCGAGCAGTTCGGTGCTGCTGAGCTTCGCCATGATCGTTTCCCTTCGTTCCTTAGTCCTGGGTCTGTGCCTGCGTGTCAGGCGTCTCGGGCGTGCCTGGCGCGCCGCCGGGCGTGTCCGCCGCCTCTGACGGCTCCGCTGACGCCTGCGCCGGCGAGGCGCCGACCTCGAGCTTGGCGCGCAGCGCGTCGGCAAGCTGCGCCATTTGCGTCGGCAGGGCGTTGAACGTCGCCGCCGCGCCGGCCATCGACGCCTTCATGGCGCCCGCGAGCTTGGCGAGCAGCACCTCGCGCGGCTCGAGGTCGGCAAGCTTGCCGACCTCGGCGGCGGTGAGCGGCCTGCCGTCGAGCACGCCGCCCTTGATCACGAGCAGCGGGTGCGCCTTGGCGAAGTCCAGCAGGCCCTTGGCCGCCTGCGCGACATCCCCCTCGACGAACGCGATCGCGGACGGCCCGGACAGCATCGGCGCCAGCTGGTCGCCCAGCCCGGCCTCCTGGACCGCGATCTTGGTGAGCGTGTTCTTCACCACGGCGAAGGTGGCGTTGCCCTTGAGCGAACCACGCAGCTCCGACAGCTGGGCCACCGTCAGCCCGCGGTACTCCGTAAGCACCGCGCCGCTCGACTCCAGGAACTTGCCGGTGAGCTCTTCGACCGCGGCCGTCTTCTCGGCGTTTGCCATGAGCCTCCTTTCCCTCTTGTCGTGCCTGCGATCTCCATGCCGCACTCCGCTGGCCCAGGGGGACGCCCGTGGAACTCCCGGAAATACGAACGCCCCGGGCGCAGGGCGCACGGGGCGGCTACCAGGCTGACTTGCCCGTCTGAGCGGGCAGGCCATGGCGGTATAGGCTCACGGTCACCTGCGCGGGATGTCCGTCGGCAGGAGCTGCCCTCGCGGGCCCGTCCTGCCGGAACCTTCGGCGCAGCCATCCGGCTGCGCATCCAGCGGTCTTCGGCGAGGCAAGCATACGTGCCGTCACGCGCAGGGGCCAAATCGCGGAACCGGGCATTCCGGGCACCGGCCGGCCGCCGGCCGGCGTGATCAGAAGATCGTGTGTAGTTTGACCCCCTGCGAAGGGCCAAACTACACACGAAAACCGGAACGCGCGCGGCGGCGGCGGCGATCAGGCGACCGGCTCCGGCTCCTCGACGAAGCCGCGGGTCTTGTTCGGGTCGACGGGGATGCCAGGCCCCATCGTGGTCGTGAAGAAGACCTTCTTCAGGTAGCGGCCCTTGGCGGCGGCAGGCTTGAGCCTGATCACCTCGTCGAGCGCGGCGGAGTAGTTCTCGAGCAGCGCGTTCTTGGGGAACGACGCCTTGCCGACGATGAAGTGCAGGTTGCCGTGCCGGTCGGTGCGGAACTCGATCCTGCCGCCCTTGATCTCGGTCACCGCCCGGCCGACGTCCGGGGTGACGGTTCCCGTCTTCGGGTTCGGCATCATGCCGCGCGGGCCGAGCACCCGGCCCAGACGGCCGACCCTGCCCATCAGGTCCGGTGTCGCCACCACCGCGTCGAAGTCGAGGAAACCGCCCTGGATGCGCTCGATCAGGTCGTCGGAGCCGACGTAGTCGGCGCCGGCGGCACGCGCCTCCTCCGCGCGCTCGCCGATGGCGAACACGAGAACGCGGGCGGTCTTGCCTGTGCCGTTCGGCAGGTTGACGGTGCCGCGGACCATCTGGTCCTGCTTGCGCGGGTCGACGCCGAGCCGGAGGTTGACCTCGACGGTCGGGTCGAACTTCGTCACCGTGGTCGACTTGGCGAGATCCATCGCCTCGCCCGGGCTGTACAGCCTTTCCCTGTCGATCTTGCCGGCGGCGTCCTGATAAGCCTTGCTGCGCTTCATGTGCTCTCCCTGTGGTGGAAGCCGTGGTCGTCCCGGGCCCGCGCAAGGCCCTGCCACTCAGGTATGGAAACGATCTTCTCGGGGGGTTCCGGGGGCCGTCCCCCCGGGCTGGCAGAGTATCCCGAACGGAGGGAGGCGACTCCCGGCCGGCCAGCTGTCAGCTCTCGACCCTGACGCCCATCGAGCGGGCGGTGCCCGCGATGATCTTCTCCGCGGCCTCGATGGTGGTCGCGTTCAGGTCGGGCATCTTGGTTTCCGCGATCTGCCGCAGCTGGGCCTTGGTCAGCGTGCCGACCCTGGTCTTGTGCGGCTCGTTGCTGCCCTTGTCGATGCCGGCCGCCTTCTTGATCAGCTCGGGCGCGGGGGGCGTCTTGGTGACGAACGTGAAGGACCGGTCCTCGTAGATCGAGATCTCGACCGGGATGATGTTGCCTCGCTGGGCCTCGGTAGCGGCGTTGTACTGCCTCACGAAGTCCATGATGTTGACGCCGTGCGGGCCCAGCGCGGTGCCGACGGGCGGGGCCGGGGTGGCCGCGCCTGCCGGCAGCTGCACCTTGACGACGGCAGCGAGCTTCTTCCTTCTTGGCGGCATGACTGTGGGGTTCCTCTCAGAGCTTCGAGACCTGGTCGAATGAAAGCTCCACGGGTGTCTCCCTGCCGAAGATCGACACAAGCACCTTGAGCTTCTGCGTGACCGGGTTGACCTCGTTCACGGTCGCGGGGAGCGTCGCGAACGGTCCATCCATAACGGTAACCGACTCGCCGACTTCGTAGTCCGGCGTCGACTTCTTCGCGGTCTCCGTCTGCTTGGCGCCCTCCGCGGGGGCCGGGGCGAGCAGCGCGGCCACCTCGCCGAGCGGCAGCGGCGACGGACGGCTCGACAGGCCGACGAAGCCCGTGACGCCGGGGGTGTTCCTGACCACAGCCCAGGACTCGTCGGTGAGGTCCATCCGGACCAGGATGTAGCCGGGCAGGACCTTCTCGTTGACCGTCTGCTTCTTGCCGCTCTTGATCTCGGTCACCTGGTGGGTGGGGACCTCGATCTGGAAGATGTGGTCCTCCATGTTGAGCGACATGATGCGGCTTTCCAGGTTGGTCTTCACCCGGTTCTCGTAGCCGGCATAGGAGTGCACCACGTACCAGTCGCCGGGCAGCATCCGCAGTTCGCGGGTGAACTCGGCGACGGCATCGGGCTCTTCGGCCTGGCCGTCGACGGCCCCGAGGTCGACCTCGTCCCGGGCAGCCTCGTCAGGGGCGCCGTCGTCAGCGAAGCCGGAAATCTCGTCGGTCACGTCGGCTGCCTCGCTCTCTTGCTGGCGCAAACCAGCCTGCCCATCCGCTGCGCCGCTCGCCGTGCAGTCGTCGGTATGCAGTCGGGACTCGGACACAGTCACTGCCCTCTCTTCTTTGCTCGCTAGGCCAGCGCTCGCTCGGCCACTAGCCTGGCGAGGAGCCCCGGTCATCATCGTGCCACGCTCTGTGCGCGCGGCGCGCGGCCGGGGCGTCCGAGATCTGGCGTCAGCCGAAAACCTCGAACATCAGCTTGGTGAACCCGGCATCGAGCCCTAGCACGATGGCGCTCATGATGATCACGAACACGAGCGCGACCGCCGTGTAGGTGACGAGCTCGTTACGGGTCGGCCAGATCACCTTCCGGAGTTCCGCAGCGACCTGCCTGGTGAAAAGAGCAGGCGTAGTCCGGTCCCGCTTCGCGGCACGCCCGGACCCGCCGCGTCGCTCCGCGCTCTGGCCTCGTGTCTGGGTCGCCATGTCCTCACCTGTGCAGAACTGTACGGATCACCTACCGCGCGGGCTGACCGGACCGTGCTGGTCCAGCCGGTCCGCACTGGCAGGGCAGGAGGGACTCGAACCCCCAACCGCCGGTTTTGGAGACCGGGACTCTACCAATTGAGCTACTGCCCTCCGGTTTTGCAATCACCAGAGTGTACGTCGAACGCACCCGTTCCGTCGAACCGGACGCACAGGCGACCGGGAACGCGAAACCAGTTGGAGCCCAGTGTCCCGGGGATGACACGATAGGTACATGCCAACCACGAGAATATCGGCCCGCGTGTCCGCCATCTCCGAATCCGCGACCCTGGCCGTAGACGCGAAAGCCAAGGCGCTGAAGGCGGCCGGCCGGCCGGTCATCGGGTTCGGCGCCGGCGAGCCTGACTTCCCCACGCCCGGCTACATCGTCGAGGCCGCGCGGAAGGCGGCGGCCGAACCGAGGTTCCACAAGTACACCCCGGCCGCCGGCCTGCCGGAACTGCGCCAGGCCATCGCGGACAAGACCGCCCGCGACTCGGGCCTCGTCGTGACCGCGGACCAGGTGCTCGTCACCAACGGCGGCAAGCAGGCCGTGTACCAGACGTTCGCGACCCTGCTCGACGGCGGGGACGAGGCGCTGCTTCCCGCCCCGTACTGGACCACCTACCCGGAGGCGATCTCGCTCGCGGGCGGCGTGCCGGTGCCGGTGCGCACCGATGAGAACACCGGCTACCTGGCGTCGGTAGAGGCCCTGGAGGCGGCCCGCACCGAGCGGACCAAGCTGCTCGTCTTCGTCTCCCCGTCCAACCCGACCGGCGCCGTCTACCCGCCCGGGCAGGTGAAGGCGATCGGCGAATGGGCGGCAGGCAAGGGCATCTGGGTGGTGACCGACGAGATCTACGAGCACCTCGTCTACGGCGACGCGCGGTTCTCCTCGATCCCGGTCCAGACTCCGGAGATCGCCGACCGCTGCGTGGTGCTCAACGGCGTGGCGAAGACGTACGCCATGACCGGCTGGCGGGTCGGCTGGATGATCGGCCCGAAGGACGTGATCAAGGCCGCGACCAACCTGCAGAGCCACGCGACCTCGAACGTGGCCAACGTGTCGCAGGCCGCGGCGCTCGCCGCGGTATCGGGGGACCTGTCCGCGGTGGAGGCCATGAAGGAGGCCTTCGACCGGCGCAGGAAGACGATGGTCCGGATGCTCAACGAGATCGACGGCGTCGTGTGCCCCGAGCCGCTCGGCGCTTTCTACGCCTACCCGAGCGTCAAGGGCGTGCTCGGCAAGGAAATCGCGGGCAAGCGGCCCCAGACCTCGTCAGAACTGGCCGGCGTCATCCTGGACGAGGCCGAGGTCGCCGTCGTTCCCGGCGAGGCGTTCGGCACGCCGGGCTACTTCCGGCTCTCGTACGCGCTCGGCGATGCTGACCTGGAGGAAGGCGTCACGCGGATCGCCAAGCTGCTCGCCGAGGCCCGGTAGTCCCCGGGGGACGCCCCAGACCCCCCGGTGCGCCTTGACGGCGCACCTGCTCAGGGGATCTGCCGTCAGGCAGAATTAGCGGATGCCGCACGATCTGCCGGCACTGCCCAAGGCGCACCTGCACCTGCACCTGACCGGTGCGATGCGCCACTCGACGATGGCCGAGCTCGCGCAGGCGCACGGAGTCGCCCTGCCACCCGCGCTCACGCAGGAATGGCCGCCCCGGCTGAGCACCGCCGATGAGCGCGGGTGGTTCAGGTTCCAGCGTCTTTACGACATGGCGCGCTCGGTGCTGCGCACGCACGACGAGGTGTACCGCCTGGTCAGGGAGACCGCCGAGGACGAGCGCGCCGAAGGGTCGGGCTGGCTGGAACTGCAGGCCGATCCGTCCGGCTACAGCGGCCGGTTCGGCGGCGTCACCGCGTTCGCCGAACTGCTGCTTGACGCCGCCGCCGCGGCGGCGCGGGCGACCGGCGTCGGCATCGGGATCGTCATCGCCGCGAACCGGACCAGGCACCCGCTCGACGCCCGCACGCTGGCACGGCTGGCGGCGCAGTTCGCCGGCCGCGGCGTCGTCGGCTTCGGGCTGTCCAACGACGAGCGGCGCGGGCCCGCTGAAGACTTCGAGCGCGCGTTCCGCATCGCGGAGCGGGCCGGCCTGCTGCTCGTCCCGCACGCGGGCGAACTGGCCGGCCCGGCCAGCGTCATCGCGGCCATGGACCGGCTGCACGCCCAGCGGATCGGGCACGGCGTCAGGTCGGTCGAAGACCCCGAGGTCGTCAAGCGACTGGCCGCCGCGGGCGTGACCCTCGAGGTCTGCCCGTCCTCCAACGTGGCCCTCGGCGTCACGCCCAGCGCGGCCGCCGTGCCGGTCCGCGCGCTCTTGGAGGCCGGCGTGCCTGTCGCCCTCGGGGCGGACGACCCGCTGCTGTTCGGCCGCAGGCTGGTCAGGCAGTACGAGATCGCCCGCGACGTGCACCAGTGCACACCCCGCGAGCTCGCCGACCTCGCCCGCATGTCGGTTCTGGGCTCCGCCGCCCCGTCCGGCATCCGTGCCCGCCTGCTGGCAGCCATCGACACCTGGCTGGCCGCCTAGCCCGGACGCCCGCCCGGGAGCCGGCCGACCGTCCGCGTATTTCATAACGCCTCGCAGTCAAAGCGACAAAAGTCGACGGTGTCACACGCGCGCCCGCCACAGGAGATTTCCTGCTGCTTACCAGAAAGAGTGGCGGTCGCGTTCCTCCGGGTATAGTATCGCGCACGGGCCGAAAGGATCGCGCTGCGTATGCATATCGACCGCGTTAAAAAGACACTTCAGCCGATTTCTTCGAGATGGAGCCTAGAGGTTCTCGCTCGGGTCGATGACGGCCCGGTGGGCTTCAACGACCTTGCCCGCGGCGTTGGCATTGACCATCGGTGCCTGGGGCGCACGCTGCGCCCCCTCGTGGAGGTGGGCCTGATTTCGAGGCAGATCGATGGCGACTCGCCACTTCGGGTGCGTTACTCCCTCACGCCTTTCGGCCGAGACGCGATAAGAATGCTCGAGGGTCTTGCCGCACGGTGGCCATGCGTTGCCGAAACATATCCCGATGGGGTTACGAACGTGGATTCGGTCGCGACCATTGCTACCCTTGAGTAATTGAATGAGCTACAGTGAGCCCACTGAGATTATCGGATTATCGGGGTCTTCGAACTGGGCCGTGCCCGGCTAGCTCCCGGACGTCCGGGTCCGCCAGGCTCAGGCGCAGGATCTCCGGCTCCCGGGCCGATGGGTACCCGTCCATCACTAACGACCTGGTGCACGATAGGGCGTAGCGGCTGATTTGCGGCGTGTCGGTCCAGGGAACGCGGACGGCCGCGCGGAACGATCGTGATGTGTCGTCAGGACTGGCCCGCGCGGCCTTGTCGAATCGTATCTGGACCGGG
>DAHVAN010000389.1 GCA_027314595.1 Actinomycetota bacterium
CCCGGTCCAGATACGATTCGACAAGGCCGCGCGGGCCAGTCCTGACGACACATCACGATCGTTCCGCGCGGCCGTCCGCGTTCCCTGGACCGACACGCCGCAAATCAGCCGCTACGCCCTATCGTGCACCAGGTCGTTAGTCAGACCCCTCGCTGAGCCGGCGGGTCAGGTGTCGTCGGCGCGGCTGGCGGCGGCTTGGCCGACTGCTTCGGTTGCGGCCCAGCTGGCTAGCACGCGGAGTGCTTCGCCTGACGGGCTTGCCGGCTCGACGGTGTAGGCGATGATGGTCAGCCCTGGGTCGGCCGGCACGCTGAGTGCTTCGCCGGTGACCTGGATGTCGCCGACGACCGGGTGCCGGATCAGCTTGGTGGCGTTGTTGTGCAGCCGGACGTTGTGAGTGGCCCACCAGGTCCGGAACGGCTCGCTGCGGGTCGACAGCTCGCCGACGAGATCGGTCAGCCGCCGGTTGTAAGGGTCGCGTCCGGCCTCGATCCGCAGGGCGGCCGCGCAGTCCCGCGCGACGACCTCCCATTCGGCGTAGAACTCCTGCGCCCGGCGGTCGAGGAACAGGTAGCGGGCCATGTTCGGGGTACCTGGGCCAGATGGCGCCAGGTCCGGCAGCAGCGCCGCACCGAGCCGGTTGACCGCCAGGATGTCGTACCAGCCGTTCCGCGCGTAGGCCGGCAGGTCGGTCATGCCGTCGAGCAGCAGCTGGATAGCCGGCCGCACGCGTGCCCTCGCCGATGTCCTGCGCGGGCGCTGGCTGGCGCCGGCGGTCCGGGCCAGGTCGAACAGGTGCGCGCGTTCGGCGTCGTCGAGCTGCAGGGCTGCCGCGACGGCTTCGAGCACGGACTCGGAGACACCGCCGAGGCCGCCGCGCTCCATGCGGTTGTAGTACTCCACGCTGACGCCGGCCAGGGTCGCCACCTCTTCGCGGCGCAGGCCCTTGACCCGCCGGGCAGCGCCCAGGGCCGGCAGTCCCGCGTCCCTCGGGGTCAGCCGGGCGCGCCGTGAGGTCAGGAAGTCGCGCACTTCGCTGCGGTTGTCCACGTGACCGCCAGATCGTGTGGTTCCGGCAAGAGACCGAGTCGGCGATCGCCGAGGTCGAGGAGTTCACCTCCTGCGCGCGTCCACCCGGACTCCGAACGCGGAGCCACTGCGGTCCCGGATCTGGCACTGCGGGTCTGGCCGCCTTCACTCACGTGTCCGCGTGTCGAGCCGGGTGCTCCGGCTGCCCTGGGTCGCCGACCCGGGCGGGCGCCTCGGCGCGGTGGCGATGTACGAGGGCGAGACGGATCACTTCGTCCAGCTCACCTGGCCGAGGGACGCGGACACCAGCGTCCTTGACTGCGGGAACACGGCCCTCGACCTTGCCGCCTGGTTCGCCGACAACAAGGTGGCGTGGGCGGACGTCACCGGAACCGATCTAGCTAGTCCTCCTCCTGCTGCTGCGGCACGGCTTCCTGAGCCCGGACGATGGCACCCCGGGGCGCGGCGAGGTCGAAGACGTCGGCGAATGGGCCTGGCGCCGCGAGCCGGGCGTCCTGACGGCCTCCGACCGGGGCGATCTCGTCTTGCACAGCCCCGTATCTGGGAACACGGTGAAGATGGCGGGGATGGGCAAATGCTGTGGGAATTGTGTGATTACGGCTTGTCGCTCGACGAGATCTTCCCGGACGTTCAGAATGACACACGTTGGCGTGGTAGGTTCGTGGAGGCAGTGCAGGACCTAGCAACGCTAGGCTTCATCTACCCGCACAAGCCACTTGCCGTTGATCATGCGGAAGAGATCCTTGCTGGTCAACGCCAACCTAACCTGCCGGGCGCGCGAGACGGGTAGAAGATTACGTTAATATCATGCGCGGAGTTCATTCGTGGGATACGGTTCGAAGGTTCTATGTCGCTAATTCCTTGAGCAACCTAGGGGACGGTACCCGGCTTTCCGCGCTGCCTCTTCTCGCAGTTGTCATTGCTCATGGCTCGGCCCTTGACGTCGCCCTCGTCGCGACCGTCAGCCGCGCGGCCTGGCTCGCGGCACCGTTCATCGGAACCCTGGTGGACCGCTGGTCACGGCGGGCCTGCATGGTGAGCGCCGACATCACGCGAGCCGCCCTGCTGCTCACGCTGGGAATGCTGGCCCTCGGTCGGCCGCCCCTATCCGCCGTCCTGGTCATCGCCCTAGTGACGGGCATATGCGAGATATTCTTCGACTGCGCCGCTCAGAGCTTGGTGCCCTCGGTGGCACGGGACGGCTCGCTTTCCCTCGAGCGGGTCAATTCGAGGCTGATGGCGATCCAGACCGTCGGCACGGGGTTCGTGGGACCGCCACTGGGCGCGGTCCTCTGGGAGTGCTGGCACCCGCTGCCGTTCCTGGCCGACGGGGGGACATTTATCGTGTCCGCCCTGCTTCTCAGCGGACTGCGGGACCGTGACCGCCCGAGACCAGACCGACGGCCTGGCGGCTTCCTGCAGGATACCTGGTTGGGCATCCGCTACCTGCTTGGGAACCGGGAACTCCGGCGCCTCACCGGGGCGGTCGCGCTGCTGGGAATAGCGCAGCAAACGGCATTCGGTACGCTCGTCTTGTTCGCCACCAGCAGGCTCCGCCTGTCATCGGACGGCTACGGACTGCTCCTGACTGTAGCTGCCGTTGGCGCGCTGCTGGGAGCCCAGGTATCGCCGTTCCTGGTCAAGGTACTCGGACCGCGGGTCAGTCTCTGGGGTTCCGTCGGCCTTACAGCCCTTACCTACGCGCTGGTAGCCCTCGTGCCGGCCTGGTGGGTCGTTGCCGTTCTTGACGCGCTCAACAGCGGCTGCGTAGTGACCTGGAACGTAATTACCGTGTCGCTGCGGCAGCGCATCATCCCGCCCGACCTGATGGGCCGGGTTACGAGTGGGTACCGCCTGGCCGCTTGGGGGGCGATGCCCGTCGGCGCCCTCCTCGGCGGCAAGGTGGCAGCCATGTACGGTCTTTCCGCACCGTGGGCGGTGGCCGCTGCGATCATGGTGCTGGCTGTGCCCCTGATGTGGGGCGTCCACATCAGCGCGGCCAAGGACGAGGACGAGGAGGAATCTCCAGATGCACCCGATCATGGTTCCAGGGCACCCGCTGATGATCCGGGAACTGCAGCCGGACGATGAGGGGCAGGCGCTGGAACTGATGACGGCCAGTGAGGACTATTTCGTCAGCACCACGGGAATGCCCGCCGCCCCAGGCGATGTGCAAAGCCTCTACTACTCACTCCCTGAAGGAGCAGAGTGGGAAGACAAGCTGCTGCTTGTAGCGCTCCACGAGGAACGGGTCGTCGCGGTCGTCGACGTGATCTTGCGTCACCCCGGACCAACTGACTGCTCAGTCGGCTTGTTCCTAGTCCATCCCGATGTCCGGCGGCGCGGAATTGGCACCGCCCTGTGCGCAGCTCTTCTGGCCCAGGCCCGTTCCGAGCAGGTAACGCGGATTACAGCCACTACGCCGACTGGATGGGAACCCGGCGAAGGTTTCCTCAGCGAAATGGGCTTCATCATAGAAAATGTCGGCACCATTAGTAAGGTCACGGGAAACCGCTCTACCGGCCCTTACGAGAGACCGGTTATGCATGCGCACCTCTCACTAGCTAATGAGCCATAACTATCATACGATAACTCCGCCGAATAGGTCGTGGCACGGCGGCAGGATTGGTTACTGAAGACTCGGCACAAGTATCCGGAAGCTGGCTTTGCAAAAGTTCCTTCGTAAGCTCCCTCTCCGCGGGCTGGTCTTGGCCTACGGCACCTCCCAGCTCGGAACCGCGATGTCCGGGATTGCCACTCCGTGGCTGGTGCTCGTAAAGACGGGAAGCCCACTGCAGACCAACGCTCATGCCGTTCGTGCTTCCCTCCTGGCGGGGCCTGAACCGAGAGCCAGCGTGAGTAGGCGAGCCAGGAACCTGCCGCTGATTGACGCCTGCTCCTGCCGGACTCCCCGTATACCTTGTCCTCCTGGACTCATCTTGGTCATGTGCGGGAGTACTTCCTCGCCGCGCTCGAGGCCTTCGAGGACCTGGACGCCACTGTCCTCGGGAGCGTCGACACGGTCCATGCATGAACTGGCCGTGAGGTTCACCGTGCGTCCGGGTCCCCTGCCAACGGGAAGAGCAGGATGGCGTAACCATTTAGCTCAGGGCGTCCACGCAGTGCAGTTACCGGTTTCCCTGGTCAGATGGCACGAGACACGCACCAGCGCCGACAAGCCCGTTACGGAATTGAGACGTTCATTTCGGTGGGGACCGACCGATGCGTACCAGGAGATGCGGGCAGGCAACACCACGGTACACCGCGCGTACACGTCAGGATCGCGAAAGGTCGATGGGAGGTCCGTGACCCGTGGTATCCCGATGCGGCGCTCCCGACAGGGACCGTGGCCGGGTGGCGTCGCGATGCCGGGCCTGAGCGGGTGCCGCCGTCGCGTGAGCGCTCGGACCCGGTGAGCCATGGTCGGCCGATGACAGGTACGAACTGACCGACGAGGATCGCGAGTGGGCCAGGCGAACTGCGGCCGGCCTGCCGCCGCTGACCGACCGGCAGCGCGACGTCCTCGCGCTGCTGCTGGGCAGGCGCCGCTGGCATCCCGGAGCGTGAGCGTGCCAGCTCTTGCCTGGCGTCCCGGCCGCCTGTCCGCGGCGAGGACATGGACGCGGGTTAGTGTCCTGAACTGGCTCTTATTGTCATCTTCCTGGCGACCGGTTCTGGCAGCACGCTTGGAGCGGCCATGTCCGCGATGGGAAGGATGTCATGGAGCCCGGGTTCGCCGCCTCAGAGATTGACACGTCCAGGCCGCACCCGGCGCGGATGTACGACGCGTACCTGGGAGGCCGGGACAACTATCCCGTCGACCGGGAGGCGGTTCGGGAGATCCTGCGACTGTACCCCGAGACGCGCCAGGTTGCCCTGGCCAACAGGGCGTTCCTCCAGCGGGCGGTGCGGTTCCTGGCGGCCGAGGCGGGGATAGGGCAGTTCCTCGACATCGGCACGGGCATCCCTTCGGCGGGGAACGTGCACGAGGTGGCCGGGCAGGTGGCCCCGGATGCCCGGGTGGTGTACGTGGACAATGACCCGATCGTCCACGTCCACGCGAGCGCGCTGCTCACCGGGACCGACGCCACCGGCATCGTCCTGGCCGACCTGCGCGACCCCGGGGCCATCCTCGCCCACCCGGGGCTGCGCGCCATGATCGACTTCTCCCGGCCCGTCGCGCTGCTCCTCCTCGCGATCCTCCACTTCGTCACCGAGGAGGAAGACCCAGCCGGGATCGTGGCCACGCTGCTGGACGCGCTCCCTGACGGCAGCTACCTGGCCTTGTCGCACGCGACGGCGGATTTCCACCCGCCGGGTGCCGCCGCCCAGGCCACTGCGGTGTACAAGAACGCCACCGCCCCGTTCGTGCCGCGTCCCTTCAAGCAGGTCGCGGCGTTCTTCGACGGCCTGGAACTCGTTGAGCCGGGCCTGGTGCAGGCCCCGCTATGGCGCCCGGACGGAAAGCGGCCCCGGCCGAGGGACCTGGAGAAGATAGGCATCTACGCCGGCCTCGGGCGCAAAGCCCTCGGCCGCTAGCCGCTGGCCTGGCCTGCCGTCAGGCTTCCTGCGGTCTTGCGGGACTGGGCCGGTTCCAGCGGGCAGAGTGCTCGCCGGCCTGGAGCGTGCTGACTCGCAATGCGAGCTCGCGCCGCGCGAACGGCTGGGCAGGGGAGTTACGGATGTACGGGCTCAGCCCGCTGACTTCCCGGATGGCCAGGAGGGTTGGCAGGCCGGGCCAGTCGCGCGACTCCCAGCCGTAGGCGGCTCCGAAGCCGTCAACTTCTTCCTGCGGGGGGTAGCCGAGCCGACGGCTGGTATAGAAGATCTGGGCCAGGTCCCATTCGGGAGGGCCGACGGCGACGTGGTCCCAGTCGCCGAGCACAATCACGCCGTGCGGCGCCCTGATCAGGTTGCCGGGGTGAGCGTCCCCGTGGATCAGGACGGCCGGGTGCGGGAAACGCAGTTCAGCCCACCTGCCGCGAAGCTCCTCTATCTGGTCGGCCAGCCAGTCTCGCTGCTGGCTGGGCATGGCATCCGGAGGGGCTGACCGCAGGGCGGCCGTGACGCTGGCCAGCGGGTCGGTGAGCGGTTCCGGAGGGGACGGCGGCAGCGGGCGGGAGTGCAGGTCCCGCAGGAGGCGGGCGAGGTCGATGGCGGACGGGGCAGGGCCAGGGGCGTCCGGCACGTACTGCCAGACGGAGGCGACCTTGCCGTCGATGGTGAAGGGCTGCCCTCGGACGGAAGCAGGGATCGTGCACGGGAACCCGCCCCTGGCCAGCCACGCCGTGACCCGCAGCGACGCGGTGATGCGAGCAATTGCGGCAAGGTTGGTGGAAATCCGGACGACCAGGCCCGCAGCGGGGAGGGCGAAGACCGCGCTGCCGTGCAGGCGCAGCAGTTGCGCGCCTGACACCGGGACGCCGATCTGGCGGCCGACGTCGGCCAGCACGACGTCGAACTGGCGGCGGAACCCGTCGCCGTCCATGATCACGCCACCTGCCCGATCTTCACGGCCGATGGCCGCCCGTGGCCGCCTGGGGTCCGATCACCGGCATCGCCAGGGTGTACTTGCCGGTGCTGAACGACCGGGCCATGGACTGCCCGTGGCTGGCCGGCGAGGCAGCGGCGGTCATCCGGACAGGGAATGCAGTCCGGTGGTGACGGCCTCACGGCCGAACTCGTCGATCTGGTCACCGAGGTCGCGGGCCTGGGGGGACCCCCGGAAGACTGGCGCGGCGAGTTCTTCCCGGACCCTGGCCAGCCGGGCGGTCAGCGACGATACCCGCTGGGTGGGCGGGAGGATCAGGACCGGTTCCAGTGCTGCCACGGCGCCATCCAGCGCGCCAGAGCGCAGCCGGACTAGGGCAAGGTCGGTGCCTGCCAGGGCCTTGCCGCCGAACCAGTGCTGGCCGCTGGGTCCGGGGGCCTCGTCATACAGGCCGATGGCCCGCTCCAGTTCCCCGGCGGCAGCGGTCCCGTCGTCCCCGGTGTCGGCGAGGGCGCCCCCGGCCATTGCGTACGTTGTCGGCAGCGATAGCGCGAACTCCTCGCCGCCGATCTCCACCAGGTCGTCGCTGTAGTCGTCGTCCCGGGCAGCGTGCGCGAGGGCGACCGCCCGGCGGGCCGTGTCCAGGTCGCCCAGCCGGGCCGCCGCTCGGGCATGCTCAAGGTGCAGGCTGGCACCCCGCGGCCCGCGGGAGGCGTACCGCAGGCCGTCAGCCGCCAGGTCGCTGCTTTCGCGGAACCGCCCGCGCCAGTACATGTTGGCGGAAAGCATCGCGCGGAGCATGCCCCGCAGCGGGTCATGGTCGACCGCGTTGGCGTAGGCCCAGCCTGCCCGGAGCAGTTCGTCGGCGGCGTCCGGGTAGCCGAGCCGACGAGCGTCATGGCCCATCAGCCCGTTGACGCAGCCGAGCAGGAAGTACAGGTCAGCCTGCTCGCGCGGCCACAGGCGCCGGTCCAGCACCCGGTAGATCCTGTCCCGGACGCGGCGCGTCTCCAGGAACGCCGTCAGCGGCGAGTCGGCATCGGTTAGCCGGGACAACCGGATCAGGTCCGCGCGGAGCTGCTCCAGCGTGGCCTCGCCGATGCCGTGCTGCTCGTGCTCCGCCGCGTGATCGCTTCCCTCGTGTGCCGCCATCATGACCTCGTACTCGACCGCGAATTCACCCAAAGTGGGTTCTTGCCTTCCACGGTAGGCGACGCGAACCGATGCTGGCGGGGGTGGGCCGGCCATCCCGGGGACGGCGGCCGGGCGCTGCGCGGTCACCGCGGCGGCCGGGGCCGGCGGGCCTGCCTCGGCGGACAGGCCCGGCGCTACGGCGTCCGCCAGTTCCCCGGTGCCGGGGCCGAACTGGCTGGGGTGGACGCCGAGGGCGCGGCAGTAGTGGAGCTTGTGGCGCTCGGAGATGCCGCCCTCGCGTTCCCAGCGGTGGATGTTGTGCAGCATGCCGCTCTGCTCGGGGACGGCCGTGTCGCCGGCCGCGCGCCCGGCCTGGACAAGGCGGCGGGCCATCTCGGCCTTAGACCAGCCCCGGTCCTCCCGCTGCTGGCGCAGCCACGCGGCCATCTCGCTGCCCATCACACCTCTATTCTCTCCCGAATTCGCGGCTTCTGCCGGTCCGTAGTGCGGACATTCCCGGACACGGGCGTGTCCGGGAATGTCCGCAGGATGTCATGCCCGTCAAGCGAGGAGGTCGTCGGCCAGTCCGGCCTTGGCGCCGCTGACGAAGGCGCGGATCTCGCCGGGTTCCAGGATCAGCGCGGGGCCGTCGGGGTCGGTGGACTGGCGCAAGGCGACCCGGCCACCGGGGAGTTTCTTGGCCTCCAGGCAGTCGCCGCCGTTGGGGCTGCTCCAGGGCTTGACCCAGCCGCCGGTGCCGAGGTCGCTGGCGGGCATGCCGTTGCGTGTTTCCATGTGCCTCATATCTCCTTGCGGATCTTCCGGAGTATCCCCGCCGTTTCCTGGGCGGGGGCGGCCTGGGCGCTGATGCGGTCCAGGGCCTGGGCGTAAAACGCGGTCTCGTCGGGCTTGTCGATGTAAAAGGCACTGGTCATCGACTCGCCGTAGACGATGTCGGGCTGCTCGTGGCCGTCGAACCGGAAGACCCGGAACGGCCCGTACACCGCCGGGTGCAGTCCTGCGGTCAGCGGCAGCACCTGGAGGGTGATGTTCGGCCGCCCGGCGGCCTCGATCAGCTTGTCGACCTGCTCCCGCATGACCTCGGGTCCGGTGGTCGCGACGGGGCGGCTGAGCACGGTCTCGTCGATGACCAGCCACAGCCGGGGCGGGTCCGGGCGAGTGAGGACGTGCTGTCGGGCCAGCCGCAGGTCCACCCGGCGGGTGACCTCTTCCTCGGCCGCGTCCGGGAAGCCGGTCTGGACGTTGGCGCGGGCGTAGCCGCGGGTCTGGAGGAGTCCGGGGACCGAGTGCGGGTCGAAGCCCCGGATCAGCGAGGCCGCCTCCTCCAGGCCGATCAGGGTGCGGAACCACGACGGCAGCACGTCGTCGTAGCTGTGCCACCAGCCGGGCTTGGAGGCGTCGCGGGCCAGGGCCAGGAACGCGTCGATCTCGCGGACGTCGGTGATGCCGTAGGCCATCAGCAGCGACTTGACGTTCAGCGGCTTGAGGGCGCCCTCGGCGCGCTCCATCCGCCGGACCGTGGCCGATGAGGTGAAGATCACCGCGGCGGCATCGTCAAAGCTCATGCCGGCCTTCTCCCGCAGCGCCTGGAGCTGGCGGCCCAGGATCATCCGCAGCACGGTCGGGCCGCCGGGCCGGGTCTCGTTCATGCTCGTCCTGCCTCCCGCTGTGATGTCCGTGCACAGCGTGCCACGAACCCGACATTACCGCAATCCCGTCCAGGCCGCCCTGTCACTGACTGGCCCGTTTCACCATGCTCTGTCACTGGCATTTTGCAAATGACATGGAGCATGGTTATGGAACCCGGCTGGTGAACGGCCCGCGACGGCACGTGACGCCCTAACGGTCACGTGCCGCGTGGTCTCCGGCCGGGGAGCAGTTCCCGGTGCTCTGCGGGCTAGCGTCCCCGGCAGCCCGCAGGGCGGGGACCGCTGAGGCGCGGCGGTCGCCTCGCCGCTGCTGGCCGGATAACGGGGCGCTTCCCCGTCCTTGGAACCCTGGCCCTGGCCGGCGGCGAAGGGCAGCGGCGCGGGCTTGCGGCTCCGCGCCGCTGCCACCCGGGGCCAGAGCGGATCGGAAGGCTGACGAGGAAGGGAGCCGGGCCGGATGGGCAAGGCCAGGGTGGTGACGCGGGTCTGCGAGTCCTGCCGCAAGACGCGCCTGTCCGGCTACAACCCCGGGACGGTCTGCGCCGCGTGCGAGCGGGCGCTGTTCGACCGGCAGCACCTTGCCGACCCCGGTGATGACCTGGCGACGTGGGTGTGGCACACCGGGCCGATGCGCGAGGCGCTGGCCCGGCTGGACTTCCAGGCCGTGCTGGTCATCTACCGTTCGGCGGCCGGGGTGTCGCGCCGGGAGGTGGGCGAGCGGGCCGGCCTGTCGGAAAGCGCGATCTGGTACTGGGAAGCCGGCACGCGGCAAGGCATCTACGACATCCGCCAGCTCCTGCAACTGACCGACGCGCTCCAGGCACCGCGCCTGGCCCTGATCCCGGTGATCCTCGGCCAGCCCCGCGCCCTCAGCGACCTGCTGCCCGGCCCGGCGGCCCTCCCGGCCGGAGGCACCGGCCATGGCTGACCAGCAGGCAACAGCGCTCCCCACGGCGGCTCCGACGGGCGCGGCGGCGCGGGCGCTGGCCGACCGGCTGGCGCAGCATGGCTACCAGGTGAGCTTCCCGCCCGGCCGCGACCCGGCCGTCTTCAAGGTGACCGGGCTGCCCGGCCGGCCCGACGTGGAGGTCGCCGCCGAGAACGACGGCTCGGCCCATTGCCACTACACCGGCTGCACCCCGGTGCAGGCCGCCAAGGTCATCGCCCGCCTGCCGGCCCCCGGCCGCTCCCAGGCCGAAATCGTCGGCGAGACGGCAACCGCGACCTGGGACGGCATCGAAGTCGAATGGCACTACCAGCCCCCAGACCGGCAGCCCGCCGACCCTCGTCAGATGACGGCTGCGCTGCTCGCCCACCTGACCGTCCTCGACGGCAGCCCAAACCGGAAGGAAGACCCGAGGTGAACACCCCCAGCGCCGCCGTCCGCACCGCACCGGGCGAACTGCTGCACCTCATCATGGCGGGCATGACCCAGGCCGGCCTCGACGCCCGCCCGGCCGAGCACCATGAAAGCGACCGCCTGGCCATCGCCTGCGCCGCAGGGTCGGGCACGCTGTCAGTCAGCGACTGCGGGCACGCCGTGTGGGACTACTACCCCGGGACTAGCGGCGACGCCGACCCCGATCTCACCGCGGACATGGCAACCACGCTGCTGACCGGCCGCCCCGGCCCGCATCCCCGGCTGAGCCGCAGAAACCGGCGCGACAGTATCTCCTTCAGGGGCCTCGTCGGCCTGGAGCTGAAGGCCCGGGGGCTGGACGTGGAACTGGCGGTCTACACCGACGAGGACTACTTCGACGCCTTCGCCGAGATCGTGGCCACTGTCCCCGGCGCGGGCGACGAGAAGATAGTCTGCGTGGCCGACGACGGATGCATGACATGGACCCGCAGCCACTGGCCCGGGGCCGCCGCCGTCCCCGGGCCTGAATCCTGCGACCGGATCGCCGACCCGGCCAGCGTCGCCGCCGCCATCGTGACCACCGTCACGCAAGCCCTTTCGTGCCTGCCCCCCGGCGGCCGGGGACACGCAGCATGAACGCTCTCGGACGGCAGCTCGTTTCCGACGTCGAGCCCGCCCTTGTCTTCGCCGGGCTCGACCTAAGCGGGCACCCGCAGCAGCAGGCAGGCACGGAAGGCTGTCGGCTATGACCGACACACCGGCCGCGCGGTCTGCGGCGGTCACCTCCGGCCGGCGGAAGGCGGCCCCAGCCGGGGAAGTCGCCCGGCTGTACCGGATCGGACTGACCATGGGCGAGATCGCCGGGATCTACCGAGTGTCGCCGTGGGTGATCGGCTCCCGGCTGGAGGAGGCGGGGGTGCGCCGCCGCGAGCCCGGCGAGCAGGACGGCCTGCCTGTTGACCGGGCGGTGCGCTGGTACCGCCGTCAGCCGCACCTGCTGGGCGAGCTGGCTGCGGGGCTGGGCATTCACCCTCAGCTCCTTGTAGATCGGGCGGCGCGGCCCGCTCCGGCCGAGCGGGGACAGGGTACCTACCGGGCGGACGTCAGCGCCGCCGACGTGGCGGAGCTGTACCGGGAGGGCTGGACTGTCAAGCAGATCGCGGGCAGGTATCGCGTCACGACCGGCACGGTCTTGCGCCGTCTGGAGCAGGCGGGCGTGAGGCGGCGGCCGAAAAGCCTCCCGGCCCCGTTCCCGGTCGGCGAGGCCGCCCGCAGGGTCCGTGAGGAGGCGGCGACCTTCGCAGCGCTGGGCCGGGAGTACGGGGTCAGCGACGGCGCGGTGCGCTACCACATGGCCGCCATGGGCGTCCCGGCGGCAGTCCACGCGCCCCGGGTACTGATGGGCGTCCCGGCCGCCGACGTCGCCCGGCTTTACCAGGGCGGGCTGACCGTGGGCAGCATCGCCGACCTGCACGGGGTGTCCCGGTGGACCATCAGCGCCCGGCTCGACAGCGTCGGCGTGGCGCGGCGCCCGGCCGGGAAGTTCCTCCCGCTAGCCGAAGCTGCCGCCCTGTACGCGGCCGGGGAGAGCCTGGCGGCCATTGGCGCCCGGTACGGGATGAACGCCAGCACCGTTCACGGCAAGCTCACGGCCGCCGGGATCACGCTGCGCCCGCCCGGTACCCCGCGCCTCCCCGTCCCCGTCGGGGAGGCAGCTAGCCTGTACGCGGGCGGGCAGACGATGGCCCAGCTCGCCGACAGGTACGGCGTGTGCGAGACCGTCATCTACAACCGGCTCACCGAGGCGGGCGCGCTGGTCCGGCACAAGACCGACTTCAAGCAGGTCGACGCCGGGCTGCTCGCCGCCCTCGCCGCGCAGATCGGGCTGGAGACGCTGCCGTGACCGGCCCGCAGGCGGAAGCGGCGTGGCTCGGCTACACGTTCCGCGAGCTGCACCAGATCGCCGCCCGCGCCACCCTCTACTGCCGCTGGGGCGATCGGTTCCCGTTCAGCCTCCGGTTCGAGATCGCCTGGGACGGCGTCGTGGACCACCTCGCCGGATGTGAGGAGCCCCCGGAGTCTTTCGACCTGTACAAGGCCGGGATGCGAGCGATCGGCCGGGCCAGCGACCGGGAGCTGCGCGAGCACGGCATCACCCGAGGCGGTGACGGGCTGCAGGTCATGCCCCGGTTCGACGCCTACTGGGCACCCCGGGCAGGGGCGCCCGCCGACGCGTCCGTGGTCGACCGGCTGGCGCTCTGGCAGATCTGGGCGATGCTGCGCCCGCTGCACCAGGTGGCGTTCCTCGCCCTGGCCGCCCACGGCGACTACGCGCGGGCCGCCGAGGCCGCCGGATACCCCTACAGCACCTTCACCAGCCTGATCGGCGAGGCCCGCGCCGCGTTCCTCGCCCTGTGGCACGAGGGCGAGGCCCCCTCCCGCATCTGGGCCGCCGACAAGCACGGCAACGGCGACCCCGCCGCCCGCGCCCGCCGCATCCTGGCGTCCCGGCGCAGGACCAGGCGGCAACCACCCCAGACAGGGCCTGCACCGGTGCAGGCGACCGGATAACCGAAAGCTCCCGCCCCGGCACACCAGCCGGGGCGGGAGCGCGGCCCCGGGCCGGGCGCTCCCCGCGCGCCCGGGGCACCGCCAGCAGCACACCCCGGAGGCACGCATGCCCGCACGAACCGCACCCAGAGCACCCGCCGAGCAGCCCTGTTCCCGCCGCCCCCGGCCGCCGCGTGCCTTCCTCGACCTGGGCGCGGTCCTCACCGCACCGGGCTGCGCCCGCGCCTGGACCCGCGAGATCCTCTGGGAGTGGGTACTGACCGGCCTATCGGACAGAGCAGAGCTAATCGTGTCAGAGCTGACCACCAACGCGATGCTGGCCTCCCGCCGAGCGGTCCGGCCGTTCATCCGGCTGATCCTCACCCTTGACCAGGGCGAGCTGGCCATCCTCGTCCGCGACTACTGTCCCGGTGCCCCGCAGCCCAGGCATCCCGGCGAAGAGGACGAGAACGGCCGCGGCCTCTTCCTGGTCGAGACCATGAGCGACCGGTCTGGATGGTACCCGGCTGATGAGGGCACTACCGGAAAGACCGTCTGGGCTGCCCTAAAGGCTTTATTGCATGCTTCAGCACCTCTTGAAATCGGCTGAATACTCGTTGCGATCATGGCGTGATTCGGCGAGACTCGGACGAATGATGACAAAACTGTGACCGGCTGCCTGGCGATGGAGCCTGCGCCGGTCAGGGCCGAGCGCGAGCGCGCCGGGAAGGAGAGCTGACATGCCGAGCGCGGACCGCGCGGACAGCGGTACGTCCCTGGCGGGACCGGCCATACCTCGGTCGCAGACGGTCATTGGAGCATTCTCCGGCGGTCGGGACGGCGACATTCGCGACTGTCGGCTGCTGGCGGTAGCGCGCCGTCTTGCCCGGTGCCATCGGCGGCAGTGGGCTGCCGAGGACGCTTGCCGGACTCCAAGCGTGACCGCTGATGAGGTGGCCAGGCTCAAGCGCCGGATTGACGCACTGAACGCGTGCCGCGTTGCCCTGGTGGAGCAGATCGACGTCTGGGCCGAGGGGGAGATCGGGCACGTCGGGGCGGGGGTGCTGCATACCGAGACGCTGGGCTCGGTTGTCGACCGGCTGGCGGTCGCGTGGGTCCGGGCGAACAACCTTGCTGCGACAGGTGACCAGCCGTTTCTTGCCCGGCGGGCCTGGCGGCAGCTCGCGGAGCTGGCCGAGGCGTACGACGGCCTGGTCACGGAGGTGGCCGGCGGTCGCCGTCGGCTGCCTGCGTGGCGCCCGCTGAAGAGCTACCGCGCAGGAGCCGCAGGTGGGCAGTAGCCCGGGAGAGCCGCTGTCGGTGTCGGTGAACGGCCTGGACAACATCGGGAAGACGACGCAGCTCGGCTGGCTGCACCGCGGCGTGCACGCCGCGCACCTGGCGGGCACGATCGACGCCTGGGACACGCGATGGCAGGAGCTGGCCGCCGGGGATTTCGCGCACTGGTGGTTCGTCGGCTCCGCGACTGCCGAGCATGCCGCGCTGGTGCTGGGCAGCCACGCGGCCCGTCGCGCCGGGAGCGGGCCGCTGGCCCTGGAGGACCGCGGCCTGCCGATGCTACGCGCCGTGTGCGCTGCCACGGCGGCGGTCAAGGAAGGCGTCCCTCCGGCCGACGCGCTACGGCTGGTGGACCGCGTTACGGCCGGTTCCCCGGTCGCCTTCCCCCGCCGGGAGCTGCACCTGCTGCTGCTGCGGCGTTCGGCTGACCCTGTCCAGGAGGCCGATGAGGCGCTGCGCCGCGAGCCCGCGACCCCGGGCGCGCGGTATGCCGCCTACCAGCATGCCCTCGCGGAGATCATGTTCGCCCAGGCCGCCGCAGGCGAGTACGACATCGTGCTGGACATCGGCGATGATCCGGTGCTGGATGTCCAGCGGCGGATACGGGCCTGCCTGGCTGAGCACGGGATTGGCGTCGAACCGCTGCCGCCGGCGACGCCGACCCGGCTGTGGGTGCTGGCCGGGATGTCGGAAAGCGGCAAGTCCACGGTGGGGGAACTGCTGCGTGACGAGTACGGGGTCGCCCGCCTGAAGATCGGCTACCTGCTGGAGGTCGCCGCACTACGCGCGGGCATCACCGATCCGTACCTGGCTTGGTCTGAGCGGGAGCAGTCCGAACGGCTGACCGAGGAGCTTCTCCGCTTCTGCGGCGCGGTCAAGGCCAGCGCGGTGAGCGTGGAGAGCGCCCACCGCTTCGAGGCGACCGTGCACCTCAAACGGGTCTGGGGCGACCGCTGCCAGGTCGTCTACGTGGACGCGCCGCTTGCCGTCCGTGCCAGCCGCACGGCAGAATCCCCGGAAAGCATCCGGCAGCGCGACGAGATCAAGCACCAGCGGGGCGCGCACCGCATCGCCGGGATCGCCGACCACGTCATCACCAACGAAGGACCGCCAAGCACGCTGAAGGCCGCCGTCGCCCGCCTGGTGCCGGGTACGGACCTGCCCCGCGCCGTGCCCGTGCCCGCCCCGCCGCAGACGCACGGCCCGTGGCTGCGCCAGGCTGCGGCCCGCCTGACGGACGAGGAAACCGCGCTGGTCCTGGCCACCGGCAGCACCGGGACAGCGCGCTGGCGGGCAGGGTGGAGCGACCTGGACCTGCTCGTCGTCCGCGACAGCGCCCCGCTGGCCTGGCTGCGCCGCGCACCCGGCACACTCACCGGGCCAGACGGCATCAAGACCGCCGTCAGCGTCTTCACTACCGCCGACATCACGGCCCTGCGGGTACCACCGCGCGTCGTTCAGTCCCTGCGCTACGCGGCCAGCGGCACCGGCATCCTGTACCAGCGGCCCGGCTACCTGCTGCCCGCTCCGTCGCATGCGCACTCCGACCGCGCGAGCCGGGGAGAGCTGGGCCTGGTCCTGATGACTACCCGGCGGCTGCTGGCCGCCGGGCACACCGACATCCGCGCCGTGCACAAGCACCTGGTGCTCATCGCGAAAATCATGCTGCGCGCCGACGGCCGCGACCTGGACGACCCCGACGACGTGCTCGCGGCGTTCAGCGCCCGCCACCCGCAGGCAGGCTGCGCCGTCCCCCGCCTCGCGGAGATCACCGCGAGCCCGCATGGCGACCGGGAAGTGGAGCATGAGCTGCTCGGCGCGGCAGACAGCGTGCTGGCCTACCTGGACCAGCTCGGCACCACCGGGAGGACCCTGGCGTGAACGCTGCCCCTGAAGACCTCGCCTACCAGGCCCGGCGGGTTCGCCGGCTGGGCCTATCTTCCGGGCTTGATGTCCGGATCGTGCACGAACTTGACGGCATCCTCGGCCCGGTGGACCCGCAGGCGCTGCTGCATGCCGGCAGCTCCCTGTGGGCCGCATGGACTCGGCACCCCCAGTACGCGGACCCTGACCTGCTGCTGGGGCTCGACGCGGGCGGCATCCTGCCGACCGTCGCGGTCGCCCTGGCCAGCGGGCTGCCGTACCGGCTGGCCTGGAAACTGGACCTGGACCTTCCCGGCAAGCGGAGATTCAGCGAGCCACATGCCCGACGCACCGACGTCTTCACCTACGGAGACCTTGCCGACACCAGGGTGCTGGTCGTTGACGACGAGATCACCACGGGCGAGACGACCGGCAACCTGATTGCCGTGCTCCGCGACGCCGGCGCCACCGTGACCGGAGTCGCGTGCCTGGTCGAAGACACCAGCGGCGGCGCACAGGCCCTGCTGCGGCAGGAGGGAGTGCCACTGTGCGCCCTGACCCGGCTGTGAACCCCTGGTCCGTCAGTCCGGTAACGTTCCAGCGAGGCGGGCCAGCCATCGTACCCCGCTGCCATGCGCCGCTGGCCCGCGTGCTGCCCTACCGGCGCGCTGCCGGGCAACAGCCCCCGCCCGTCCGGGACGCCCCGGATTACCGGCAGGTCGGCTGGCAGGTCATTCTCGGGAACCGGGGACTGGGCGATACCCTGCTCGCCCTCGCCCTGGCCCGCGCCCTCGCCGAGGGAACCGGCGAAAAGGAACTGCACTATGAAGGACCGCGCCCCCGGCTGATGCGGCGCTGCCAGCTCCCCATGACAGCCAGCCTCCAGCCCGGCCCGCACATCGTGCGGGCCGGGCGGCGGCCGGGCCTCGCGGTCCCCGCGGTCCCCGAAGAACCCCCGGCCTGGCTGGACATCCTGGACGAAGAAAACGCCGAGGTGCACGCGGCACTGCCGATGCGGTACTACCTTGCCGCCGAGCAGGCCCTCAGCACCCGGCTGCCCGCCGACCGCGCCCCGGCCCCCGCGTTCTCCTCCGCCGAGCGGGAGCAGCCCTGCCACGTGGTGTTCGTTGCGGCGACGAGCTGGCCGGGCCGCAAGGACTACGGCGCGGACGGCTTCGCCGCCATCGCCCGCGCCCTCGAAGCACTGCGCCCGGCTCCCTGGAGGTTTACCCTGATCACCAGCGGGGACGGCGACCGTGTGCCGTGCGACGGCATCGTAGTCCTGCCCGGCCCGGACGCCGCCGACTGCCTGGACGTGTTCGCCTCCGCTGCGGTCGTGATCGGCAACGACACCGGCCTGACCCACCTGGCCGCGCTCACCCGGCGGCCAGACGGGACCGGGCCGCAGGTCATCGGTCTCTACAGCCGTCACGCGCACAATAAGTGGACCACCGGGACCAGCCGTCACCACGCGGCCGCCACCGCGTTCTCCCGGATGCTGGCGCTGGCCGACCGCTGTCCCGTCCGCGACCAGATCGACGACGCCGCCTGGGCGGAGTCAGCCGGCATCGCCGCCCTGTCCGCAGCCGGCATCGCCGCCTTCGCCTGCCAGGTCGCCGGATGGCAGTGCTGAGCATCACCCGGCACCGCCGGTACACCCGCAACCACACCTGGCACGCCGACATCGCGGGCCGTCCCCTCTTCCTCAAGGCCAGCCCGGACCCGGCCGAGGCCCGTGCCGAGCACGCCGGCCACGCCCGTATCCGCGCGCTGTACCCGGTCCCGAGGCTGCATGGCGCGCTGCGGATCGGCCCGTGGATGCTTACCGCCTACGAGCGGTGGCCCCCGGCAGGCGCCGGCGGGCTGCTCCTGGACGAGATCGCCAGCGCCGACCAATACGGCGGCACCGCGCGCCTGGACGCCTGCGTGGACGCCGTCTTCGCCTGCTACCGCACGGCCATCGGACAGACGCTGCGCCTGGCACCCGCTCGGGAGACTGAGGTGCCCCAACGTTCCCGGACAGGGATCCAACCTCCGGCATTCAACTCACCTAGCGAGTTAGCAGCGTCTTCCGCTCCTGCATGTCTCTGACCTGGTACTTCGCTCCATTTTCGGCAGGCGGCGCCTGCAGGCCTGTCGCACCCGGTGGGTGCGGGACCCCGCACGGGCC
>DAHVAN010000390.1 GCA_027314595.1 Actinomycetota bacterium
CCCGGTCCAGATACGATTCGACAAGGCCGCGCGGGCCAGTCCTGACGACACATCACGATCGTTCCGCGCGGCCGTCCGCGTTCCCTGGACCGACACGCCGCAAATCAGCCGCTACGCCCTATCGTGCACCAGGTCGTAAGCCTTCCTCCCGGCTGGCAGTCACGAGGCCTTGCGGATGATGAGCCGTCCGGTGCGGACATCGACGCCCTCGGCGGCGAGCACGCCCGCGAGCAGGTCTCCCGCCTCGGGCTCGGCGGCGGGCAGCAGCCGGGGCTGTGCCTCGATGATCGTGACGCGGGCGCCGAACGGGCGAAGACCTGGGACAGCTCCCCGTCGGCCGGGACTCGGGATTGGGTACTGGATAGGAGAATCCGGACATTTCACGCAAATCTAGCCCGCTGGCAGGCACACTCGATTTATGTGTGTAGTTTGACCCCTGCCGAGGGGACAAACTACACACATAAATTCGAAGAAGAGTTCACGACGCCGAGTTCCCGTTCGCTGAGGCCCCCGGCGGCACCACTCGCTGGGGCGCCGGGGGCGGGGCCGTTGCAGAAGTCCTCGATCAGCCGCCGGGTGATGGCCGGGGCGAGGAGGGTCTCGCCGGCGGCTACCGCGCGCACGCCGCCGGTCAACTGCTCGCGGCTGGCGTGCTTGAGCAGGAAGCCGCTCGCGCCTGCCTTAAGTTAAGGGCGTGGTAGACGTACTCGTCGAGGTTGAAGGTGGTCAGCATCAGGATCCGCGCCCGGGACCCTGCCCGGATGAGCCGGGTGGTAGCCTCGATGCCGTTCATCTTGGGCATGCGGACGTCCATCAAGATCACGTCGGGGTCCAGGAGCCGCGCCTGGGCCACGGCCTGGCCGCCGTCGGCGGCCTCCCCGGCGACGCCCAGGTCCGGCTCGGCTTCCAGGAGCATCCGCAGGCCCTCGCGGACGAGGTCCTGGTCGTCGGCGATCAGGACGCTGATCACGACGGTTCCCCAGGGGACCGGCCGCCGCCGAGCGGCAGCAAGGCGGGCACGGCGAACCCGCCGCCGGGCTGCGGCCCGGCGGCCAGTTCGCCGCCGAATACCGCGGCTCGCTCGCGCATCCCGGCCAGCCCGTGCCCGCCATGCGGGGACCCGTTGCCGGGCTGTCCTGTTCTGTTGTCGGTGACTTCGATCGTGACGGTGTCCTGTTCGCATCCGATCGTCACCTCCGCGCGGGCCGGGCCGGCGTGCTTGAGGACGTTGGTCAGCGCCTCCTGGACGATCCGGTAGACCGAGACGTCCACGGCTGCGGGCAGCGCGGCGAGGTTGCCGTCGATGACCAGGTTCACCGGCAGGCCGGCGGCCCGGACACTGGCGGCCAGCGCGTCGAGTTCGCCGGTGCCCGGCTGCGGTGCGAGGCCGGCCTCCTCGTCCGGGTCGCGCAGGACATTCAGCAGGCGGCTGGTCTCCTCCAACGCCTGCCGTGCGCTGTTCTCGATCTTCTCCAGGGCCGCCCCGGCTGGCTTTCCAGAACGCCGGCCAGCCAGAATGCCAGGAGCTGCAGCGACGACAATGCCACGGCCTTCGCGCCGCCGTGCTGTGTGAAGGCCAGCCCCAACTCGCCCCGGTGGCCGAGCACGGCCACGATCGGGGCGGTGAGGACCAGCCCGGCGACCGCGCGGCGGAAGCTGGCGTGCGCGCCCAGTGAGTAGGCGGCGGCGAACAGCACGAACGGGAACGCCAGGCCCCGCAGCGAGTTGCCGGCGAGCAGGAACAGCAGCGCGAGGGCCGCCCAGATCGCCAGCCACATCAGCAGCGGCGCCCGGCGGCGCGCCGCCAGCGGCCCGCCCATGAGCAGGGGCAGCAGCGCCAGCAGCCACGAGGGCCCGGCGATTTCCTCGCTGCCGATCAGGCGGGGCGAGCCCCACACGGCGACGGCGATCAGCGCGGCCGCGGCGATTCCCAGCCCGGCATCGGCGATGACTCCCAGATCCCCGCCCGTCAGCCGCCTGCCTGCCTGCCAACGAAAGTATCCCCTGGCCAGGCCAGGCGCATCATCCCTGAGGCGAAGAGGATTCAATCTTGCGATTGAACCGGTTCGATCCCGCGAGCGCAGACAGCCGGCCCGCCATTCAGGGACAGTAGGCGGCGGACACACCGCACTGGAACTTGAAAGGAGACCGATGAACGTCGTGGAGGCCAGCGGCCTGGGCAAGCGCTACGGGCGTACCTGGGCGCTGCGCGAGTGCACGCTGGAGATCCCCGCCGGGCGGGTGGCCGCGCTGGTCGGGCCGAACGGGGCCGGCAAGACCACGCTGCTGAACCTGGCCGTGGGCCTGACCGCGCCGTCGGCGGGCGCGGTCACCGTGCTCGGCGGTCGCCGGGCGGGATCGCGGGCCGCGCTGGACGGGATCGCGTTCGTGGCCCAGGACACGCCGCTGTACAAGACGCTGTCGGTCGCGGACATGATCTACGTGACCCGCAGCCTGAACCGGCGCTTCGACCAGCCCTACGCCCGCGCCCGGCTGGACGAGCTCGGCATCCCGCCTAGGCGGAAGGCCGGGAAGCTGTCCGGCGGACAGCAGGCGCAGCTCGCGCTGACCCTGGCGCTGGCCCGCCGGCCGCGGCTGCTGGTGCTGGACGAGCCGGTGGCGGCGCTCGACCCGGTCGCCCGGCACGATTTCATGGCCACGGTCCTGGCAGCGGCGGCTGATGACGGGGTGTCTGTACTGCTGTCCTCCCACGTGCTCACCGAACTGGAGCGGGTGGCCGGCTACCTCGTGCTTCTGTCACGCGGGCAGGTGCGGCTGGCCGGGGAGGTCAGCGACCTGCTCGCCGCCCACGGCCGGGCCAGCCTGGAGGAACTCGCCCTGCACTACCTGCGCGAGACCGCGCCGGAGGTGACGCGATGACCGCACTGACCGTGCCAGCCTGCCCGGACTCCGGCGACGCCGCCCCGCGGCCGCTGCCGTGGCGGCGGATGGCCGGGATCACCTGGCGCCAGCACCGGATCGCGCTGGCCGGAGTGGCCGGGCTGCTCGGCGCGCTGGCGGTGTGGCTGTGGACCGCCGGCACATCGGTGCACCGCACTGTGGGCGGGCGTCATCGCCCTAGCCGACCAGCAAGCCGGCCGGCACCTGGGCTTCGTCAACCCCGCCATCTACGCCATCGCCCAAGGCCCCGCCAACCACTAGGCCTTCCACGACGTAGTCACCGGCGACAACTCGGTGACCTGGCCCACCGGAGTCTTCACCGGCTACAACGCCGGAGCCGGCTGGGACCCGGTCACCGGCTGGGGCAGCCCCGACGCCCAGTACCTCGTCCCTCTGCTGGCCTTTACCGACTGCTCGGGGGGCCTGGCCAGGGCATCTCGCGCCTCGGGGCCCGGTACCGGCCCCCGAGGCAGACCACCAACGCTTTCAGAAGGTGGTTGTCCGCTTCCCGAGTGCTGCAGCTGAGACGATCCCTGACAGCGGCAAGCATGCCACGCCGCCGATCCGCCCTCGCACCCCGGGGAGCAGTCCGCCGGGGCCACAATTATCTTGAGCCGCCAGGTCGCCGCGTCCTAAGCCACCAGGGAAGAGATGAGGAGGTCAGGACAGATGTCCGACGCTCGCCGCCCCGCCGAGCAGGCCAGCCGCCGCCAGCAGCACGTCGTGGCCGAGTTTCGCGCCCGCGCGGGGAAGGTGGGTGGCTACTACCAGGGCATGTCCTTGCTGCTGCTGCTGACCACGACCGGGGCGCGCAGCGGCAAACGGCGCGTCACCCCGCTGACCTGCCTGGACTCCGACGGCAGGTACGTCGTCACCGCCGGCAACGCCGGCGCCCGTGGTAATCCCGACTGGTACTACAACCTGCTGGCCAATCCGGAGGTGACCGTCGAGATCGTCGGCGACACGTTCAGTGCGACCGCTGCGGTCGTGACCGGGGCGGAGCGCGTCGAGCTGTTCCGGCAGTATGCCGCGGTGTACCCGCAGCTCACGCACTACCAGCGGATGACGTCGCGGGCGATCCCGATCGTCGTGCTGACCCGTGCGTTGGAGCGCTCGACGGCGTCGAGGATGCGGTCCAGGTCCGGCAGGTAGGTAGGTAGGTAGGTAGGTAGGACGTTTCCAGCCGCGCCGGCGGGTAAGGGACATGCGGGCCGAGTGCTGGTGGTGATCACCCCTCCCCGGCAGCCCCTCGTTGAGTGCCTGCACCATGGTCATCTCAGCCATGCTCAGCGGCCTCCCCGAAGCTAGCCAGGTAGGCCAGCAACTCGGCCCGTTCCTCCGCGACCAGCGGGTGCGGGCCCGCGTACACGTGCTCGAACAGCTGGTCAGGGCCGGGGGCGGCGAGCGCCCGGACGCCGTCGCGCAGCCGGGCCGCCATCCGCTCTTCCTGGTCCGCCACCTCGTCGAAGTACCCGGCATCGGCCAGCCCGCGGCCCAGCAGGAAGGCGCGCATCCGGCTGATCGGGTCGCGCGCCGCCCAGGCCTGCTCCTCGGCCTGGTCGCGGTAACGCCCCGGCTGGTCGGCCGTGGTGTGCGGGCCGAGCCGGTACGTCACCGCCTCGATGAAGACTGGCCCGTTGCCCTGTGCCGCGTGCTCTAGCGCGACCGCGACCACGGCCCGGCAGGCCAGCACGTCGTTGCCGTCAACCTGTAGCCCCGGGAATCCGAACCCGGCGGCCCGCCGGTACAGCGGCGCAGCGGTCTGCCGGCTGACCGGTACGGAGATCGCCCACTGGTTGTTCTCGCAGAAGAAGACCACGGGCGCGCCGAACACCGCCGCGAACGTGAACGCCTCGTTGACGTCGCCTTGGCTGGTCGACCCGTCACCGAGGCAGGCAAGCACGGCGCCGCCGGAGCCGTCCCGCGCCATGCCCATCGCGTAGCCGGTGGCGTGCAGCGCCTGCGCGCCAACCACGATCGTGTACGGGTGGAACCGGTGCATCGCGCCGTCCCAGCCGGAGTACGTCACGCCGCGGAACAGGCTGAGCAGGTCGACCGGGTCCAGGCCGCGGCACAGTCCCATGCCGTGCTGCCGGTAGGACGGGAAGACGTAGTCCGCCGGGCGCAACGCGTGGGCGGCACCGATCTGCGCGCCCTCCTGACCGAGCGACGGGATCCACATGCCGATCTCGCCCTGCCGCTGCAGCGCGGTCGCCTCGGCGTCCAGTCGCCGGGCCAGCGCCATGTCGCGGTAGAGCGCGCGGTACTCATCGGCCGTGAGGTCAAGCGAGAAGTCCGGATGATCGATCCGACGGCCCTCGGGAGTGAGCAGTTGCACCATGGGTGCCTCATCGAAGGTACACAGTGCGGCCAGGCCGGTCACGCGGTCGCCGCCGGGGCGCCGCGCCGGGTGCAACTGCTGAGTGCAGCGGACATGACAATCGTTCCGTTCGGTTTGAGGGGCGAATGCCTCTATGTTCGCTACCCGCGCCCCACCACCGATCAAGCCGCGCTGGACAGCCGCGGTCAACGGACCGGTGCATACGATACCAGGACGGCGGCATCGCGATGGAGAACCCTACGTGGGGTAGTGCTCAGGGCGTGATGGCCCGGGCGAGGCGGTCCAGGACCGCCTCGCGGGACAGGCCGGCGTCGAGCATGCGCCTGGCGGCAGGCCACAACTCGGCCGGGTCCCCGGTCCATAGCTGCTCCACGACAGTCACGTAGCTGCCGAAGCCGTGCTGGGAAATCATCCGGGCACTGAGGTCATTGACCGTGATGAGCTGGC
>DAHVAN010000101.1 GCA_027314595.1 Actinomycetota bacterium
CGCGCCGATCTCGTCCGCGCCGATCTCGTCCGCGCCGATCTCGTCCGGGGTGACGCTACCCCCGTCTGCGTCGCCCGGCTTCGCGGCGGCCTCGGGAATGTCATCATCGTCCGGACGATCGATCCCCATCGGTCACCACCCAAAGTAGTAGATTGCATACTTTGAGTAGCGTATCCCGTAAAACCGGGCGATGAAAGCATGTGCCGCGTTCATGCTCGCTGCCGCCACCGCCCGCCACCGCCCGCCGCCGTCTCCCGCTGACGGCGCCACGTCATGCCCGCGCGGTCGCCGATGTGGTTGGTCCCCTCCCAGACGATGATCACCCGGACGCCGCTTTGCGACAGCGCGTCCCGGTAGAACCTGGCCAGCCCGCTCGGCCCTCCCGCACCGCCCCCGGCCGGCAAAGGAGTCTGTCCGGGGCAGATGCCGGTCGCTTGCGGTGGCGGCCGGCGACCGGATGATTTCGCGCCGCGGCACGAGGGCATGCCTGCGTGGCCTGGCATCGCCAGTTCGCCGGGCGGGGCGCTAGCGCCCCGCTGACCCCCGCCCCGCTGACCCCCGCCGCGCTGAGGCCGGCCGCGCCGGCTGGCCTGCGTGGCCGGCCTCGAACGGGTCCGCGGGCGCGCCCTTGGGCGCCTGGGCCTCGAGCTCTTGCTTGACCTCGAGCAGTTGCCGCCGGGTTTCCTCGCTCACCTGCGGATACCGCGGATCTATCTCGATCAGGGTGTCAATGAGCACCGCGCCCGCGCAGATCCGCGCGAACCACTTGCGGTCCGCGGGGATGACGTACCAGGGCGCCCACGGGGTGCTGGTGGCCGACAGCATCTGCGAGAACGCCTCCTGGTAGTCGCTCCACCGCTCCCGTTCGCGCGCGTCGGCGGCCGAGAACTTCCAGTTCTTCTCCGGCAGGTCGATGCGCTTGAGGAAACGGGCCCGCTGCTCCTCCCGCGACAGGTTGAGGAACAGCTTGACGACCTTGAAGCCGTTGTCGGTGAGGTAGCGCTCCCAGTCGTTGATCTCCCGGTACCGCCGCTCCCAGACTCCCTTGCCCTTGCACTCGTCGGGCAGTTTCTGCCGGTCCAGGTTCTCCGGGTGCACCCGCACCACGAGGACTTCCTCATAGTGGGACCGGTTGAAGATCGCGATGTCGCCGCGCGCGGGCAGCCGTTGCGCGTAGCGCCACAGGTAGTCGTGGTTCAGTTCCTCCGACGATGGCACCTTGAAGCTGTGCACCTGCACGCCTTGTGGGTTGACGCCGCTCATCACGTGCTTGATGGTGCCGTCCTTGCCGGCCGCGTCGAGCGCCTGCAGGCACACGAGCACCCCGTAGGTGTCCTGCGCGGCCAGCCGCGCCTGGTAGTCGGCCAGCATGGCGATGCCGGTCTCCATCTGTCCGACGCTGTCCTTCTTCTTGAGCCCCTTGAGCGTGTAGGCGGGGTCGAAGTCATGCGGGAGATCCACCTGGGATCCCGGCTTCACCCGCAGCGGCGCGATCAGCTCCGCGATGCGCTTGGCCCTCGGATCATCCGTCATCCGGTCGCTCCTTCCTTCATCGCGGCCAGAGTCCAGCCGGGCCGGGGCTCCCGCATCACCCGGCAGGGGCGAAGGGCGGGACCCGCGCGGACTTGTCCCCCGTGACGGGTGACCTGCGCCGGCTGGTTTGGGGCGAAGCTAACGTCACGAGATGCCGGGACTTCAAGCCCGCAGGAGAGGTCACCATGCCGCTGCTTGACGTTTTCTTCGCCACGATGTGGCTCTTCCTCTGGATCTTGTGGATCTTCCTGCTCGTCCGCATCATCATAGACATCTTCAGGAGCCGTGACCTGGGCGGCTGGGGCAAGGCCGGCTGGCTCGCCTTCGTGATCATCCTGCCGTTCCTCAAAGTCCTCGGGTACGTGCTCGCCCGCGGACGCGAGATGTCCGAGGGGGCGTGCAGGACACGCAGGCGCGTGAGCACAAGTTCCGCTCCTACGTCCGGGACGCGGCGAGCGGCGGGGGCGGCACCGCCGACGAGATCGCCAAGCTGGCGGACCTGCGCGACCGGGGCGTGATCAGCGAGGACGACTTCCAGCAGGGCAAGGCCCAGGTCCTGCGCCGGGCCGCCTGAGGCGGCCGCCGGCATGAGCGACCCCCAGCACGGGCATGACCAGCGCACATGGCTGCCCTGGGTGGCGGTCGGGGCGTCACTGGTTTTCCCGGGCATCGTCGGCGGCGTCATAGCGGGCGTGTCCGGCTCGTCGCCGTCCGCCGCCAGTACGGCCACGGTGGGATCATCGGTGGCCAGCGCGTGTGACGCCACCGCGATCGCGGAGCAGGACCTGCCCTCGGTGGTGACGATCCAGGCGCGCGGACCTGCCGGCGCCGGAACCGGGTCGGGCGAGGTGATCAGCACAGACGGCTACATCATGACGAACAATCACGTCATCGCCGTGGCCGCCGCCGGCGGTTCGGTCGACGTGGTGTTCTCCGACGGCTCGGCCGTCCCCGCGACGATCACCGGCCGGGATCCGCTGACCGATCTGGCCGTGCTGAAGGTCAGTCCCTCCGCGCATTCGCTGCAGGCGATCCCGGTGGGGTCCTCGTCGTCTGTGGTGGTCGGCGAGGGGGTCGTGGTCCTCGGCGCTCCGCTCGGGCTTTCCAACACCGTGACCACGGGAATCGTCAGCGCTCTTGACCGGACGATCCATGTCCCCGGCGAGAACGACACCACGGCGCTTCTGGTGTCGGCCGTGCAGACCGACGCGGCCATCAACAGGCGGCGACCAGCAATGTCCAGCTGCAGGAGATCACCCTCACCCGCAAGCCAGGCTCGACCGTGGACCTGGAGTACACGAGGAACGGCAGCCCGGCCACGGTAACGGTCACGCTGGGCGCGCAGCCGTAGGCGGACCCGCGATTCACGGCATCGTATTGCGAATCCGTCCGGGCGCCGGGCGGCCCGTCAGGCGGTGTAGCGCCGGCCGGCGGCGAGCGTCACGAGTGCGGCGATCGTCGAACGCGAGGCGAGGTGAACCGCCATCGCCGCAGGCGACCGGGCTGCCGCCTGGCGCGGGAGGCGCACCCGCAGCGCCCCCGGGCGGCAGGTGAAGACGAGCGGTGGGTCCATCGCCAGCGACTCGCCGTCGATCGCGATCTCGACCGGGCCGGCGGACCGGACCTCGAACCGCGGCGCATCCCACTCCTGCCAGCCGGGGAACCGCCGCACCTGGCCGATGCTCTCCAGGGTGACGAGCTCCTGCGCCTGCGCCGGCCCGTCGATCCTGGCCGCGACCAGCCCGAGGGTGCCCTCGTCAAGGCGCTCGCGCGTTCCCCCGCCCGCTATGTGGTCAAGCTCGTACCGGTTGTTCGAGACGAGGATGAGGTGCGCGGTCGTGTGCTCGGTCCCGTCCGGTCCGGTGAAGCGCAGGTCGAGCGGCGTCGTGTCCGGCCCGAGCAGGCCGGGAAGCAGATCGGCCGCGGTCCTCAGCTTCGCGTCCCGGTACAGCGGCGACCGCACGATCGCCGCGTACAGCCCGAGCGAGGCGTTGTTGACGAACACCCGGCCGTTGACCTCCGCCAGGTCGATCCGGCGCTCGGTCCCGTCGGTGAACGCGTCAAGCGCGCCGACGACGTCGTCCCTGTCCAGGCCAAGGTCGAGGGCGAAGTGATTGCGGGTTCCCGCGGGGACCACCACGTGCGGTATCCCGTGCGCCGCCGCCACCGTCGCCACGAGAGCCTGCGACCCGTCTCCGCCGGCCATGCCGATGACATCGGCGCCGCCGGCGATCGCCTTTTCCGCCAGCTGCCTCAGGTCGTCTCCCGGGCGGAGTTCGACCGGCTCGATGTCCCTCGCCCGGCACTCGTCCGCGAGCCCGAATCGCACGGCCTTGCCGCCGCCCGAACGCGGGTTCATGATCAGGACCCCGTGCCGCGCCCGCGCTCGCCGTCCGGCGGGGCCCGCGGGGCCGGCGGCCTCCGCCGCCCCGGCGGCGCGCCCGGCGCTCGTGCGCTGAAGCGCCACGCGCGCGCACCACACGGACGCGCCGGCGAGCAGGAAGGCCAGGATCACCAGGACCCACCTGAGGCCGGCGGCAGCCAGGCTCCAGCCGAGCAGCGCTATCGCGCCGGCCACGACGGCCAGCGCGATGAACCGGACCGCGCCGCGACGCGAGACCAGGTACCAAGCGGCGACCACGGCCACCACGAGGCAGCCGAGCGCGACGATGACCCACGCCCAGTTCCTGATCGCGCCGGCGACCAGCAGCGCGACCGCCGCCGCCAGCGCCACGAGCGCCAGCCACGCAGCCGCGCGCCGCCTGATCCCCTCTGTCATGTCGCTCCGCCGTTCCCCGGGAACCCGTCAATGCTGCCAGGCGGCCGGCGGCCCGCCTCACCCGCCGGGGATGATTCCGGTGCCTGGCGGTAGGCTCGCGGGTAACCGACCTACCCGGTCATGGCGTGCAAAGGCGGGACCCGATGCCGGATCACGAGCCGCCCGCCTCACCCGCGGGCGAGCCTGTCGAAGAACGGCTCGCGGACACCTTCGACGGCCGCGAGGGACCGGCGGGCAGGCGGATCGCCGGAGTGCTTCGCCAGCTCAGCGACGTCGACCGCGCCATCTACACCGCGATCGCCGCGACGCCGACGCCGGGGCTGGACACGGCGATCCGGCGGCTTTCCCGTACCGCGGACAGCTCCCGCCTCTGGCTCGGCATCGCCGCGGCGCTCGCCGCGGCCGGCGGGCCGGCCGGGCGGCGCGCGGCGGCGCGCGGCCTGCTCACCGTGGCCGTCACGTCGGCGGCGGTGAACCTGGGCGTCAAGTCCCTGTACCCGCGCCAGCGTCCGGACCGGGCCGGCGCGGGGGTGCCGTCCAGCCGGCATGTCAAGATGCCGCGGACACGATCGTTCCCCTCCGGTCACTCCGCATCGGGCTTCGCCTTCGCCGCCTCCGTCGGCCGCGACATCCCGGCGCTCGCGCTGCCGCTGCGGTTCCTCGCCGGGGCGGTGGCGTACTCCCGCGTCCACACCGGCGTGCACTACCCGAGCGACGTCCTGATCGGCTCGATCATCGGCGCCGGCGTGGCGGAAGCAGTCGGCGGGCCGGTCGGGCGCGTGCTCCGCCGGCGATCGCCGGCCTGAGTGCCGGCCGCCTGAATGAGGGGCCAGGCCACCGGCCGTTCGGGCTAATCGGGGGCGGAACCGAGTGCGGCGTACTCGCTGTCCGAAAGCTGTACCTGCGCGGCGGCGACGTTCTCTTCCAGGTGCGCGACGCTGTCGAGCAGTTCTTCCGAACGGCGGGGTGAAGCGCTTTCCTGACGAGTTCTTCGGCCACGGCAGGGCCGTAGGAATCCGCGGTGTCGAGGAAGTTGACGCCGAGGTCGACCCCGGTTCGGGGCGTGCCACGGCCGCGAATCAGCCGCGCCGCCCGCGGCCGCGACTCGCGTACCCTCGGGGCATGGCGACCGTCCACCACCTCAGCCGTCAGGATGCGCGGCGCGTGGCCGTCCGTGCCCAGCTGCTGCACCGGGAACGGCCCGCCGGCCTGCTCGCGATGGCGCGGCAGCTCACGCTGCTCCAGCTGGACCCGGTCAGCGCGATCGCGCCGAGCGCCGACCTGGTCTGCTGGAGCCGTCTGGGGTCCTCCTACTCGCCGGAAGACCTGCGCGCGGTGCTGGCCGGCCACCGGCTGATCGAGCTGCGGGCGATCGTGCGCCCCGCCGAGGATCTGGCGCTCTTCCGCGCCGACATGGCCGCGTGGCCCGGGCACGGCGAGCTCAGGGACTGGCAGATGCACATCAGGGACTGGGTTCAGGCCAACGACCGCTGCCGCCGCGAGATCCTCGCGCGGCTGAGCGACGGGCCGCTGCCGTCGCGTGAGCTGCCGGACCTGTGCGACAAGCCGTGGGAGTCCACCGGCTGGACCAACAACAAGAACGTCATCAGGCTGCTCGACTTCATGGTGGCGCGCGGCGAGGTCGCGGTCGCCGGGCGCAAGGGCCGCGACCGGCTGTGGGACCTGGCCGAGCGGGTCTATCCGGACGACCCGATCGTGCCTGCCCCCGAGGCCGCGCGGGAGCGGGACCGCCGGCGGCTGCGATCGGCGGGGATCGCCCGCTCGCGCGCCGCGGCGCTTGCCATGGAGCCGATCGCCGTCGGCGAGGCGGGCGAGCCCGCGGTCGTGGACGGCGTCAAGGGCGAGTGGCGCGTCGACCCGTCGCTGCTCGGCCAGTCCTTCGAGGGCCGCACGGCGCTGCTGTCCCCGTTCGACCGGCTGGTGTATGACCGCGCCCGCGCCGAGGAGCTCTTCGATTTCGAGTACCAGCTGGAGATGTACAAGCCGGTCGCCAAACGGCGGTGGGGCTACTACGCCCTCCCGATCCTGCACGGCGACCAGCTGATAGGCAAGCTCGACGCCAAGGCCGAGCCCAGGGACGGCGTGCTCGTGGTGAACGCCATCCACCAGGACGTGCCGTTCACACCCGAGATGACCGCCGCGGTCAGCCAGGAGATCGCCGGCCTCGCGGCATGGCTCAAGCTCGAGGTGCGCCGAACACAGCCCTGATAACAGCTCCTCGGCGCGGCGCCCGGCATCGCGCTCGCCGGCGTCATCGCCGTTTCCGCGCTGAGCGGCCTGGCGATCTTCCGGGTGACGTTCACGAAGAACTCCTGCAGCACCTGAACGCTCAGGCAGCCCTCCCGCGACTCCCGCAGCTGCTCGAGCAGCGTCCGTGCCTGGTCCCGCCGCTAGCCGGGAGCGCGGTGAGGTTGGTGAGATGCTCGCAGATCGGGATCCCGGCCGCGAGCAGGATGGTGTGGACGGGCCGCTCGCCGCTGCTGGTGTCGTCGATGTTCAGCGAGTCGATGCCGGCCGCCCGGTCTGCCCGCTGACGTCGATGACGACGGCGTCCAACTCGGCCAGCCGCTCCAGCGGGAGGCCGGCCAGGCCGGTGCCGTCCGGGTAGCGGTGGAAGGGGCTGTCGAGGTAGGTGCCGGTGTTGCCGCACAGCTCGATCATGCCGATCTGGAACTCGGTGCCCGGGGCGTATCCCGGATGATGTGGGCGGCGAGTTCTTCGTTGGAGATGTCATCGCCTTCGATTAGGCCACCAGGATCAACTTTTTGGCCTTTGGCTTTGACGGCGGAGTGGAGTCGGAGAGGATCCCTGACCTCGCCGCCTCGAAGGGGGAGGGCCCGCGGCCGCGGCGCTGTCTGCACCTGGCACCGCATGTCCCGGTTCGCGGACCGCGTAGAGCAGTTACTGGACTTTAATGGAATTCGCCGGGGAATAGGCGCTATGATGACGGTATGCACGGAGAGGGCAAACGGGCGCTGGGCGGTCGGCCCGGCTAACGGTGAGGAACATAGCGTAATCGGTTCGGTACGGTCGTGGGTCTATCTGCTGACCTCGGCTATCGGGGATACGTGCTTGCGCTGTTTGCTTCGCATCCAAGCGGTGAATCCGCCGAGGCTGCGGACGGCCGGCCTCGTTTACCTGCCTGCGGAAACCTGGCCTTGTGGGGCTCCAGGCCGCGATTTGAGGGACCCGGGACATCTTTGAGGAGAGGGATGGGATGAGCAAGATCACGCTGGATCTGCTGGCGGAGGCATCGATGCCCGGTGGCGCGAGCTGCCTTACGTCGGTGACCCAGCTGGAACCTGCGGCGGGACCGCAGGCATCGGTGGCCCCGGCGAAGTTCGCCTCGCGCGCCCAGGGCGAAAAGAGGGGCGAGTACGCCTACGAGCGGCGTTACCTCGACGGGGCGCCGGCCCAGGCGGTCATCATCGACTCCAAGCAAAGCCAGCTCAACCGGTGCGAGGCCGCGCTGGCGCAGGCGATCGCCGACGGCCATCCCACACTGTCCCGGATGCCGCGGGTCGAGGTGACCTACAGCCGCGGCGGCGTCGACGAGGTGTATTCCGACCTCACCTTGCCGCACCGGATCTTCGACGGCCATATCCGGGCCGGGACAGCCGGCGGCACGCCGGTTACGCAGCTTGAGGCGTACCGGAGCATCCGCAATGCCACGCCGGGCAACGCGCGGGCGGTGCTGGATGCCAGCCCGGTGAGCCTGGTCTTCGGCAGCTGGGATTCCAGCCGGTCCGCGCGGCAGGGCCGGTGGCGGAGCACCCTGGTGGGCGAGATCATCGGCTTCTGCGCGGACGAGCGGCCCGCATTGCGGGGCGGCGCCCGGGTCGACCCGGTTGGGATGCGGATCAACCTCACCGAGGCCAAACTCAAGGCGCTCGCTGACGCGCAGCAAGCCGAACTGAGCGGCAAAACATATAAGACGGCCACCAGCGCCAAGCCGAAGAAGGGCGAGGAGGCCATTTCCGCGTCGATGCTCGGCCTGGGCGGCATCCCGCCGACCCTGGACACGCTGTCGGGTGTGGCGTGCAGCCGGATCATCCGCTCGCACGTGCTCAGCTTCGCCGCGCTGCGGCAGTTGCGGTTCGGCGCCGGCGCGGACGGCGACGCGGCGTGCCGCGCGCTGCTGGCGGCACTGGCGCTGAATGCCCTGGCCCGGTCCGATGCCGAGCTGTGCCTGCGCGCGAACTGCGACCTGCGCGAGCAGGGGCCGGCCAGCGTCGAGATCGACCAGCGGGGCAGCGGCCGGCTTGCGCTGGAGGCGCTGGCCATCGCTGAGGCGGACGCCTTGCTGGACGCCGCGCTCGGCGTGGCTCAGGAGAAGGCAGGCGTGACCTGGAATGGCATCGTCTTGCGGGTGACGGGCAACCCGGACATCGCGGCCGGGGCGGTCGCGGATGAGGACGAGGCGGTGGAATGATATGGCGTTCGCCATCGTCGCCGACCTGCCGCTGGGCACCTACCGGGGTGCGGGCGCTGACGGGCGTCCGGAGCGGATTCCCTCCGTGGCCCGCTTGCATTCGGCGCTGCTGTGCGCGGCAGGGTTCGGCCCCCGCGCGATCGAAGGTGACCACGATTGGCTGGCTGTCGCTGGCGAGGACGTGGCTGCGCTGCGCTGGCTGGAGGAGAACCCGCCAGACAGCGTGCACATCCCCGCACTGGAGGTCAATGCCGGGCGTGTGATCGCCTACCGGGACGACGGCACCTTGAAGAAGCCGCCGAAGTCCAGCGCGCTGACGATCAAGAAGCTGCCCAAGGCCCCGGATGCGGCCACCGCCGTTGACGGCCGGTTCGTGTGGATCTGGAACCAGGATCCGCCTGAGCCGGTGCGGGCCGCGCTTGAGCAGCTCTGCCCGGATGTCCCGTATCTGGGGACGAGTGAGTCACCGGTGCGGCTTACCGCGGTGACCGGAGACGGCTTTGGCGCCACGCACGACCTGAACCCGGAGGCCGGGCCGTTCACGGCCGGCGGGACGGGTGTTGGCCGTCCGGTCGCCGGCCGGCTGGCGGAACTGTCGCAGGCCCACCGCTGGGCGGTCGGGACACCGCCGACGGCCGCGAAGGACAAGTACGCAACCGATGAGCACTCCCGCTCTGCGGTCCCCGGGCGTAAGGCCGTTGAGACTGCGTGGTACACCCCCCGGCAGGGCGGGCCGGCAGACGCCCCGTGGCCCCAGGCGATCACCATCCCGATGGACTGTCCGGTACCGGAATACGACCGGGTCGCGTGGGCGGTAGCCGCGCACCGTGCGCTTATCAAGATGATCGGTCCCGGCGCGCCCGCGATGATCACCGGAGCCTATCCGGACGGCGCCCGCCGCCCCGCCAACCGGATCGCGCTGCACATCCTCGGTTCCGGGATGCCGGGCCGGGAAAGCCGGCCGAGTTTGCTCATCATGATCCCGCAGCACCCCGACCCCGCCGACCTTGAAGTCCTGCAGCAGGCAGTGGCGGCTCTCCCATCGCTGCGCGGACCGCGGGGGCGGACACGGACGCTTGACACCGCCAAGATCCGGGTCATGGACGGCAGTAGGTTCTGGTCTGCGCCGCAGCCGGGCACCATCCGGCTGTGGCGGACCGTGCCCGCCGCCATCCCGGACACTCGCGGGTCACGGGACACCGAGTGGAATTTCGCTCATGCGGCGTTGCTGTCGGTGGGATTCGTGTGGAAGGAGCACGAGGATCGCCTGCCCAAGATCTCCGGCCGCGGCGATGCCTACTACCGGGGCCTGGCCGCCGCGGTAAGCAATGCCGGCGTGGCGGTCGTGCATGCGAAAGCCGTCAGGACGGCGGATATCGGCCGGTATGTACACAAGGTGAACGCGCACGCGGTCGTACGCCCTTACACGGCGTACCTCTCGCTTGGCAGTTTGGCCGGCCCGCGCACGATCGCGGCGATCGGGCAGAGCCGCCATCTCGGCGGCGGGCTGCTGGTCCCGTTCGACGTGCCTGAGGGCACGCCCGTTGACGAGATCACAGTGCCGACAGAAGGCGGGGCGTGACCGTGGAACGGAAAGACTTCGCGGAGTTCTTCGCGGCGGTGAACGGCGGCCACGGGCCGTTCAGATGGCAGGAGCGGCTGCTCGACACCGTGCTGGAGACCGGCCGGTGGCCGGACCGGATCTCAGCGCCCACCGGCGCGGGCAAGACGTCCGCGATCGATGTGCACGTGTTCGCGACCGCGCTGACCCTCACCGCCGACGGGCCGCGCCTGCCGCGCCGCCTGGCCATGGTGGTCGACCGGCGGGTGCTGGTCGATGACCAATACGAGCGTGCCCGGAACCTCGCCGGGCAGCTCGCGTCACCCGGGCGCGCGATCGTCGCCGAGGTGGCGAAGCTGCTGGCCAGCCTGCTCGGCGCGGACGAGGAAGCGGGCCCGGGTGAATCGCCGCTGGTGACGGCACGGCTGCGGGGCGGCTCTGTGCCCTCCCGGTCGTGGCGTGACCGCCCGGCCGCGTGTGCGGTGCTGTGTGCCACCCCCGACATGTGGGGCAGCCGCCTGCTGTTCCGCGGGTACGGCACGTCGGCGGAGGCCGCCCCCAGGGAAGCCGGACTGCTGGCATTCGATTCCGTTGCCCTGGTGGACGAAGCGCACCTGGCCAGGCAGCTGCTGGAAACGGCCCGGCGCGTGGCGCAGCTCGCGGGGGTCGCCGAGCGGCCGCTGGCCGGGGCGCCGGCCGTGCAGGTGGTGGAGGTCAGCGCTACCCCCGGCCAGCAGGCGGCCGCCGACCGGACGACCGTCGCCGTCGATGCGGAGGACCTCGCCGAAGAGCACCTGGCCGCCAGGCTGACCCGGCCCAAGCCGGTCACCGTGCTGCCCGTCGCGGACTGGCCAGCATCGGGCCGCCAGGCCGGCAAGGCGGCGGCTGCGATCGGGAAGGCTGTTACCGCGATGCGCGCCGGGACCGGCGCCGCGGGCGGCATTCCGGCCACTATCGGCTGCTACGTGAACACGGTGCCGATGGCGCTGGCGGTCGCGGATGCGCTGCGCCGCGACGCGCTGCGGGTGGTGACGGTGTGCGGGCAGGTCCGCCCGGCAGACCTGGACCGCCTCGGCCGGGCGTACCCGGGACTGCTCAGTGTTCGCGGCAACGCCGATGTCGATGTCATCGTCACCACGCAGAGCCTTGAGGTCGGTGCCGACCTCGACCTGGCCGGCATCGTGTCGGAACTGGCGAGCGGGTCCGCGCTGGCGCAGCGGGCCGGGCGGGCCAACCGGCTCGGCAAGCGCGCGCAGGCGCCGGTTACCGTCATCGTCCCGCCGCGGCGATTGCCGGAGACGGACAAGACGCACTCCGGCCCCTACTCGGCGGCCGAGCTCAACCAGGCGCTGGACTGGATAGCCGGCCTAGCCGGCTCTCCCCCGGGACTGTCGCCCTGGGCCGTGCGGGAGTCACCGCCGCCGGCGGCGCACCCGCGGCGCACGCTGTACCAGCGACCCGAGCTTGGCGACGCCTGGCACTGGGCGCGGACCAGCGACGACCTGGCCGCCGAACCCGAACTCGGCCTATGGCTGTCGGACTCGTTCGAGGAGGAGACCTCCGTCGGGATCGTGGTCAGGGACGCGGTTCCCGGCTACGAACCCGACGCCGCCGAATTCGTGCGCGACTTGCCTCCGGTTCCCCGGGAGACGTTCCCCGTCCCGTACCGGCTGGCCCAGACCGTCCTCGGCGAACTGCTGGAAGACGGGCGGACGATGGTCAGGGTGCGCGGCGAGGAGGCCTCGGCGCTGCGCGCCCGCCCCAGCGGGAACACCAACGGGCAGCGGCCCCAGATCGCGGCGGACATCCGGCCCGGCGACATCGTGGTGATCGACAGCTCAGCCGAGATCTTCACCCGGACGATCGACGGCATGTTCAGCCCGCCGGTGGTGGCCGCCGCGTCCTCGGCGGACCCGATGGCTGACATGGCCGCGCCGGCCCGCGGCCCTGCCGAGGACGTGCTGCACTACCAGCCGGAGCCCGCTGCCGGGAGCGTCGTGCTCCGGCTCGAATGGGCACCCGGCCAGGACCGGATCGCCGGGTTCACGCGGGAAACCGCCCGCCGGATCCTCGATTCCCTCACGGAAGATTTTGCGGATCAGTCCGAACGAGCCCTGCGTGACTCCCTGGCGAAACTGCTGGCTGGCCCGCGGGAGGACGAATACCCCGCAGATCTCCGGCCGCTGGTGACCGCCGCCGTTTCCCTGCTACGCCGCAGGGTCAAGGACAGCCACGTCATCGTGCGGCCCGGCGACGAGGGCGCGCGCGTCGTGGTGCTGGATAAGCGCCGGGCCGTCGCCGACGAGGATCTCCGGCAGGTGTTCACCCCGGGCCAGGACGTCGTCCTGCTGCGCAGGCACCAGCGCGATGTCGCGGACCGGGCCGCGGCACTGGCGTCAGCACTGGGCCTGCCGGATAACCTGGCCGGGGCGCTGCGGCTCGCGGGCGAGCACCACGACGACGGCAAGGCGGATCACCGGTTCCAGGAGTTCAGGCTCGGCAACAGCGGTGCGGGGGAACTGCTGGCCAAGAGCCCCCCGGACAAGGCGCGCGGTCAGGTTCAGCACCGGCAGGCCGAAGGCGGCCTGCCGGTCGGCTGGCGGCACGAGCAGCGCTCGGTGGTGGACGGCTGGGATGTCGTCCAGGGTGCCGCCGGGATCGACGCGGAACTGGCCCTGCGGCTGATCGGGACCAGCCACGGCCACGGCCGGTCCGGGTTCCCGCACGGCGCGGCCGGGCTGGCCGGCCCGGCGGACGCTGGCGGATGGCGCGAGCTGGCCGCCGACTTGTTCGACCGCGGCGGCTGGGACGAGCTGATCGAGGCGACGCACCTGCGTTATGGCGCCTGGGGATGCGCCTACCTGGAGGCTGTGCTTCGGGCCGCCGACTGCCAGGTGTCCGGGGAGGGCACATGACACAGATCACGCTGGCCGGCTGCGAGCCACGAACGCTGCTCTCGCACATGGCACTGTACGGGCTCGGGGCCATTCTCGAATCCGGGGGCGTGCGCGGGGTGCGTCTTGGATGGACGGGGTCCGCGAACCCCAGACCCTGCGTTTTGGCAGGCGATGCCGATGACATCGCGGTAGCCGAACTCGTGCTCGACCACGCGAGAAGCCATAATGCCGGGAAATCCTGGGTCCGGCGAGACGTCACTGTCGAGGTGAAATCCCAGGGCACTGCGAAGACGGCGGCCATGGCCCTGATGAGCCCGCGCCTGTCCCAGTTCGCCGGCCCGCCGGCGTGGGAACTGGTCCAGCGGTCGCGCTGGGAGGTACTGGACGAGCTGACGGCCGGGCAGCACTGGCTGGACCTGCGGTTCCTCGCCGCGCTCGGCGAGCCGTGCTATTGGAGCTATCGCAAGGGCGACAGCCAGCAGGACGACGGCGCGAGCCGTCTGGAGATGCAGCCCCGCAACCGGGGATCGGAATTCGTCGGCACCCGCCTGCGCAAGCTCGCGGACACGGTCGCGCGGCGGGATGCCGCCGAGGTCCTCGCCGGGCTGACCGGCCGATCCGCTGACGATGAACTCGGGGGTGACTCGCCGGACAGCCGGACCGCGACCGGGCTGGCCAGTCCCGGTCCGACCGACAACGCACTGGCCTGGTGCGCGCTGTGGGGGATCTCGCAGTTCCCGCTCGCCATGCGGATCAACCGCACCGCTCAGACCAGCGGCCACTTCAGCCGTGAACGGAAGGAGTGGTTCTACGTCCCCATGTGGCAGGGCGCGTGGCGGCCAGCCCGGCTTCGCTCTGTCCTGGCCAGCCTGGAGCTGCGGGCCTTCGCCGGGACCGGGCTCACCGAGTCGCCCGGTCTCAGCGACCTCGAGGTTTCCAAGGCCCGGGCGTGGCTGCGTGCTCGGGGAGTCGAAGGCGCGGTCCGTTTCGAAATTCTGGAATTCGGAACCGGCCACGCGCGGGACCGGCGCGCGATGAGCGGCCACATGACCTCCGTTCAGGGGGGCGCGTGAATGCGATTCCCGTGCCAGCAGGCGACGAGCCGATTCCCATAAGCCTCGTCGCGCACCAGGCATTCTGCCCGCGGCGCGCGTGGCTGGAGGTCGCGGGGGAGCGCACCGATACCGTGCAGGTCGCGGCCGGAGTAACCGACCATGGCGGAACGGACGACGCTGGGACGTCCAGGGCGGCCAGGCTGCGCGGTGTGGATGTGCGCAGCGACCGGCTCGGCATCAGCGGACGGTGCGACACGCTCGAGGTGGGGGAAGGCGGCGCGCTGACCGTCGTGGAGTACAAGGCCACGCCGGTCAGGCGAAAAGCGGAGGTCACGCGCCCGATGCGGGCGCAACTTGCCTTGCAGGGCATGGCGCTGGCCGAGATGGGGCACCGGATCGCCGGGCACACCGTGTATTTCACCCAGCACCGCACCCGGGTCGATGTCAGCCTGAGCGCCGAGGATCTGGCCGATACCGAGGCGCTTGTGGCTGAGACCCGCAAAACGATCTCAAGCGACACCGCTCCCTCGCCGCTTGAGGATGATCCGCGCTGCACACGCTGCTCGCATGCGGCCGTCTGCCTGCCTGACGAGCGAAGCCTTGCCACTGTGCGGCGGCGGATTATGGCGCCCAACCCGGACGGGCAGGTGCTCCACCTGGCTACCCCAGGATCGCGTCGAAGTCTTCCACCAGGGTGAACGGATAGCTTCATTCCCCATCGAGCAGGTACAGGCGGTGGTAGCTCACGGCAACATCGACCTGTCGAGCGGCCTGATCCGGGAACTTCTGTGGCGGGGCATCGTGATCACCTGGTGTAGCAGCCGCGGCCGTGTCACCGGCTGGGCCGCTTCCGCGGAAGGCCCGAACGGCGGGCCGCGGCACCGCCAGCACGTGCAATCCGAGCACGGCCGCCTCGACCTGGCCCGGGAGTTCGTCGCGGGGAAAATAGCGAACCAGGCCACGCTGCTGCGCCGTCACGGGGATTGCCCGGATGCCGTCGCCGCCCTCCGGGACCTGCAACGGATGGCCGGGCAGGCCGCAAGCCTCAACGAGCTATTCGGCGTCGAAGGCGACGCCGCAGCCCGGTACTTCACCGGCTTCCCGTCCATGCTCACCGCCGGGTCCGCGCTCGGATTCAGCGTGCGGACACGCCGGCCAGCCACCGATCCGGTGAACGCCGCGCTGAACTACGCCTACGGACTACTGGTCTCCGACATCATCCGGGCCATCCTCGCCTGCGGCCTGGACCCGCACGCCGGTTTCCTGCACAGCCCCGAGCGCAACAAGCCGGCGCTCGCACTGGATCTGTGCGAGGAGTTCCGGGCCCCGGTCGCCGATTCGGTCGTCCTGGGTGCCTTCAACAACGGGGAAATGGCCGGCAAGGACTTCAGCGGCGTGATGGGCACCGTGAGCCTGCGCGACAAAGGCCGCAAGCAGCTGATCGCGGCCTACGAGCGGCGGGCCGGGCAGGAGTTCCGGCACCCAACCTTCGGCTACAGCGTGACGTGGCGGCGGGCGATGGAGATCCAGGCCAGGATGGTGCTCGGCGTCATCGATGGCACGCAGCCAAGATACAAGTCGATCCGGATCCGATGAGCGACCATCCCCGCCGCCACCTCATCGCTTACGACGTCGCCGACGACCGGCGGCGAGTCAAGATCGCGAACTTCCTCAGCGCTCATGGCGACCGCGTACAGTACAGCGTCTTCGTCGTGGACTGCCGCCCAGCCAAGCTCATCAGGATTCGCGCGCAACTGGCGAACCTTATCAGGACCGACGAGGACAGCATCCTCCTGTGTGATCTGGGCTCACCGGACCTGGCTGCCCTCAGCACCATGCAATACCTCGGAACCCGCCGGACAATCACCAGCGACACCATGACCATCGTGTAGCGAAACGGGAAGCGAATCCTGTGGTGAACCGTAAAAAGCCGGACACCCCTCGCGCATCGGATTCGCTGGTCACACACGGTGCGGCAGTCGCCGCCGCGCAATACCCGATAGCAAAACGTCTCACGCGGCAGGACCCTTCGCGTGCCAGCACGGACACGCTGGTCAACCTGTGTACGCTTAAGACCCTATCGCGGCGCGCGTGCGCGCCGCCCTTCATCGAGGCTGCAGCGTGACCGTGCTGCCCGACGCGACGTGCGTGCCGATCGCGGCGCGCGTGCGCGCCGCCCTTCATCGAGGCTCACGGAAGCGCCTTTCTGCCGGCTGCCTCAGGTGCGGGATCGCGGCGCGCGTGCGCGCCGCCCTTCATCGAGGCATCTAGAGCGCTCCCATGGGTATATCTGCGTTGTGATCGCGGCGCGCGTGCGCGCCGCCCTTCATCGAGGCTCGGCTTGGTCGCTGGTGTGCGTGCCCTTGCAGATCGCGGCGCGCGTGCGCGCCGCCCTTCATCGAGGCGACCCGGCCGGGTAGTCGCCGTCCAATGGGCAAAATCGCGGCGCGCGTGCGCGCCGCCCTTCATCGAGGCATCACCCCCGGCGCGGTGGCGGTGTACGGCGCGGAGGCGATCGCGGCGCGCGTGCGCGCCGCCCTTCATCGAGGCGGGGCACGTCCATGGCTCCAGGGGGGGCAGCGGCAGCATCGCGGCGCGCGTGCGCGCCGCCCTTCATCGAGGCGTTCTCACCGTGGGCGGCACGGAAGAATCGGGCTGGATCGCGGCGCGCGTGCGCGCCGCCCTTCATCGAGGCGCGCTGCATCTCGGTGTCACGAGCGAGGGCCGCACCTATCGCGGCGCGCGTGCGCGCCGCCCTTCATCGAGGCCAGGCCGCGCAGCACGACCAGGCCGCCCGTGCCGCCAATCGCGGCGCGCGTGCGCGCCGCCCTTCATCGAGGCTGCCCTGCAATGGCAGACTGCCCGCACCGTAATTTCCCATCGCGGCGCGCGTGCGCGCCGCCCTTCATCGAGGCGTAGCGGCCGGCCTAGCCGCGGCCCGACCGGACTCCATCGCGGCGCGCGTGCGCGCCGCCCTTCATCGAGGCAGCCGAAGCAGTTGCTTGCCCACGCCCTGCCCGGCAAATCGCGGCGCGCGTGCGCGCCGCCCTTCATCGAGGCGGTTACCGTAACCATCCGGCACGTCCACGTCAGCGAGAATCGCGGCGCGCGTG
>DAHVAN010000102.1 GCA_027314595.1 Actinomycetota bacterium
GGCTGCAGGCGGCCAAGCTCGCCGCCGCCGAGCGCGGGGACCTGCGGGCCCCGCTGCCCGTCGGGCTCGTCTACGACGACGAGGGAGAAGTCGTCATCGACCCCGATGCCGAGGTCAGTGCCGCGGTCGCCGACGTCTTCGAGTGCTTCGCCGCCGCCGGGTCCGCCTACGGGGTCGTCGCGGCGTTCGCCGGCCGCAAGTTCCCCCAGCGCGCCTACGGCGGCGCCTGGGCCGGGCAGATGCGGTGGGGGCCGCTGACTCACCACCGGGTGCTGCAGGTGCTGAAGAACCCGGCCTATGCCGGGGCCTACGTCCACGGCCGCCACGTCACCCGCAAGCGCGTCGATGCCGACGGCAACGTCCGCACCTCGACCGCCGAGGTCCCGCGGGCCGAGTGGAAGGTGCTGATAAAAGGCCATCATCCCGGCTACGTGACCTGGGACGAGTACCTGGCCATCGAGGCCCGCCTGCAGGCCAACTGGACGGCATCGGGTGCCCGGACGGTCCGGGAGGGCAGCGCGCTCTGCCAGGGCATCATCTACTGCGGGTCCTGCGGCGGCCCTATGGTGGCCAACTACCAGGGCGTGACCGGGCCAGCTACGAGTGCCACTCCCGCCGCGACGGGAAGAAGGCGCCCGGCTGCCGGGGCATCTCCGTCACCGCCCTGGACGACGCCGTCGCCCGGGTGCTGCTGGACGCGCTCACCCCCGGGCAGGGCGCGCTCGCCCTGGCCGCGGCCGGTCAGGTCGCGGGCCAGCACCAGCGCGCCAGCCGCGCAGCGGAGCTGGCCGTCGAGCGGGCGCGCTACGACGCCGACCGCGCCGAGCGGGCCTTCAGCCAGGTCGAGCCGGAAAACCGGCTCGTCGCCCGCACCCTGGAGGCCCGCTGGGAGGCGAAGCTGGCCGCGCTCGCCAAGGCCGGGCAGGCACTGGAGTCCGCCCGCGCCGCGCTGCCTCCGCTGCCCGACCGCGACACCCTCGCGCGAACCGCCGCTGACCTCCCGGCACTCTGGCACGCGCCGACCACGACTGCCCGCGACCGGAAGCGGCTGCTGCGCACGCTGATCGCCGACGTCACCCTGATGCCCGAGGCCGACCAGGCCAAGGCCCGCATCGGGATCCGGTGGCACGCCGGCACCGCCGACCAGCTCATCATCGACAGGCCCCGCTCCAGCGGGATCCCCGCTCCCACGCCATCTCCGGCCGTCGAGCTGATCCGCCGCCTCGGCCCGGCTGCCGGCAACGACGACCTCGTCGCGATCCTCAGCCAGCACGGCTACCTCACCGGCGCCGGCCGGCCCTTCGACGTCAAGGCCGTCCAGTGGGCACGCCGCGTCTACGGCGTCCCGGTCCCGTCGCCCGTCGCCGCCGGGGAGGTCAGCGTCAAGGACGCCGCCGCCAGGCTCGGCTGCAGCATCGGCGTCGTCTACTACTGGATCGAGGCCGGGCTGCTGGAGGCCCGCCGGCAGGGAAGCCGGCTCTGCATCCCCTGGCCCCCGGAGACCGAGGCCAGGTGCCGGGACCGGATCGCCGCATCCGGGCACCTCAACCCCGACGCCCGCCGCACCAGGCCCCGGAAAACGCCCCGCTGCCCCGCCGAGCAGCCTCAAATGTCAGCACCCCCTGGCATCATCTAGCCAGGAACGCAGCACCACGAGAAGCGCATGATCCCAAAACGCCACGGCAAGGATGGGCAGTATGAAGTCACCGTCCCAACCGTACAGGATCGCGTGGTCCAGGCATCCCTGAAGCTAGTACCCGAACCCATCTTCGAGGCGGATCGCCTCCGGGCGAGGATCAAGGACAAGCGTATACTGGCGCTGGTCAAGGCGTTCCTCAAGGCCGGGATCATGACCCCGGACGGCGAGGAAGAAAGCCATTCCGGCACCCCTCAGGGCGGGATCCTGTCTCCGCTGCTGGCTAACATCGCGCTGTCGGCGCTCGATGATCACTTCGCCGGGCAACGGCAGCAGCTGATGAAAACCGCCTGGCAGCGGCGGGCACGCCGCGAGCGCGGCCTGGGCAACCGGAAGATGATCCGGTTCGCCGACGACTTCGTCGTCATGGTGGCCGGAGAACGCCAGCACGCCGAGGCGCTGCGCGAGGAAGTCAGCGGCGTGCTCGCCACGCTGGGACTGCGGCTGGCAGCGGAGAAAACCCGCGTGGCCCGCATCGACGAGGGCTTCGACTTCCTCAGCATCACCATCCGCCGTATGCGGAAACGGGGAACGAATAAGGATTACGTCTACACCAAGCCATCTAACTAAGAAGGCCATCCAGGTCGTCAAGGACAAGGTAACGGCGAAAACGTACAGGTCAACCCTGCACCAGGAACCGGCGGTGCTCATCCAGGGCATCAGCCAGACCCTGCGAGGGTGGGCGGGCTACCACCGGCACGGAGTGTCCAAAGCCGTCTTCAGCGCGGTCGATTCCCATGCGTGGAACCGGATCATGCGCTGGCTGCGGCGCAAGTACCAAGGGCGCACCGGGCTGGGAACGCCAGAACTCCGGCGGCGCTTCTGCGTCCCCGGAACCTGGAAGCTCGCACACAACGGGGTGGTATTCACCGGCGCGTCCACCGTGCCAGTGACCCGCTACCGCTACCGCGGGACGCGGATACCCTCCCCCTACCCCGAAGCACCAGCCGGGTCTCCCGGCTGATCCAGCGGCTAAGGCACATGGAGCGCCCGGTGCGGTGAGAGCCGCACGCCGGGTGCGGCGGGGGGACCGGGGAAACCCACCGGGAGCAATCCCGGCAGGGCGTCTCGGCCCTACCCAACCAGCCCCGGTTGCAGCATGGCGCCGGGGTCGCCGCGTTCTTCGTCGGGCACCGGGGCTACCGGTTCGCGTCCTCGGCGCTGATGGCCCCGATGACGGCAGCGTTCACCGCGGACATCGGTCATTTCGTCGCCGCCCGCGGCCTGGACCTGGTGCGGTTCGCCAAGGGGCAGCGCAAGGACCTGGTCACCGCCGGGTACCTGCGGCGGGCTGAGCTGGATGACCGGGGGCTGGTGCCGGCGCAGGTGCTGTACGTCGGGGTGGCGCAGGAAAAGCAACGGGTATTCCGGACCAGCAAGCGGCGCAACCCGGTCACCGGGGCCACTTATCCGTGGCTGGTGCCGGGCTCCGGGGTGGTGAATCAGCATTACTTTTACTGTGCTGATGAGGAGTCCGGCCCGGTGTGCGCGAAGTTCTCCGGCTACTTCCCCTATACCGGCCGGCTGATCCTCAACGGCAACGAGTATGCCAAGCGGCAGGCGGCCAAGGCCGGCATCGGGTTCGTCCCGCTGGACAATGCGTTCGCCGCTGTCGATGACGTGGCCGCGGTGCAGGCGATCTGCGACGGCCTGGACGAGGGCAAGATCACCGCGCTGGCGGCCCGGCTGCTGCGCCTGCTACCGCACCCGTTCACCACCGATGGCACCGCGGCCGGGTACCGCTATGAGCTGTCGGTGCTGCAGGCGGAATTCTCCCTCACTCAGGCCCTGGATGCCCCGGTCTCCGGGCGGGTCTTCTTCGATCAGCTGATCCGCGGCAACCTCGACCTCGGCCGCCCGGATCAGGTATCGCTGATCTTCGGCCGCAAGATCATCCGCAAGGGCAAGCGCGCCACGCCGGGCCGGTTCCGCACCCGCGTCATCACTGACGGGGTCACCCCATCCCTGCACGTGGACTACAAGAATTCGAAAATCAGGCAGTACCACAAGCTCGGCAAAGCGCTCAGAACGGAAACCACGATCAACGACACCGCCGACTTCGGCGTGGCCAAGGGGGCTGTCTCATCTCCCTGAGCTGAAGGAGATCGGCTTCACTGCCAGCAGGCGCCTGCTTGACGTCCAGCGGATCAGCCACGACCCCGCCGACGGGGCGGCCGCCCTGGCCGCCCTCACCCAGCCGGTCATCAGCCCGGCCGGCACCCGCACCGCCGGGATGCCCCTTGCCAGCCCGCGCGTGCAGGCCCTGCTCGCCGCCTTGTGCGCCTTCCGGCTGCTGCCCCACGGTTTCACCAACCGCGACCTGCGCACCCACCTCGCGCCCCTGCTGGGGCTTGACCCCGAGGCCATGACCAGCGGGCAGCTCAGCTACGACCTGCGGCGGCTCCGCATCCACGGGCTCATCTGCCGCATCCCGCACAGCTTCCGCTACCAGGTCACCACCGCCGGCCTCCGGCAGGCACTGTTCCCGCCCCGGCTGACCCAGCGGCTCCTGATCCCCGGCCTGGCCCAGCTCACCGACCCCAGCCCTCCGGCCCCCTCCCGGCTCCGCGCTGCCGCCCGCGCCTACGACACTGCCATCGACGACCTCACCCGCCTGGCCGGGCTCGCCGCCTGAACCCCCGCACCCCAGCTACCAGCAGAAACGAGCCGCCAACACCAAATCTGACTCACCAAGAACATGATCACAAAGTCAAGTCCCCTACGTTCCGTCCGGGACTTCGCCCGGAAGGAATGGCCCCTTCGGGGCAGTCCGGCTGACGTGAGGTGCCACGGAGTCCTACGGTCGGCGGGTGGCTGATGACTTCGCGGCGCGCTATGCGGGCCTGCTGGCCGGCTC
>DAHVAN010000104.1 GCA_027314595.1 Actinomycetota bacterium
CGCACCGGCACGCATTATTACGTAACCATCAGATCACGATCCGCCGGCCATCTTCGCCCCCGGAGCGCCGTCGCCCGATCCCCGAACCGGTCACGCACCGTAAACAGGTCGCATACCCAACACGGCTCAGATCGAAGACCCTGATAAGGGAGTGCGCCATCACCTCGAGCAGGAACGAGGGTGACACAGGTTCGCCGAGTTCCCGGTTGATGCCCTTGATCATCTTGACGAACGGGACGAACTTCCCGTCGCACTCGGCGTTCTTGGCGATGCTCAGCTCGTGGTGACGCTTGGGGTTGGTCGCGATCCAGCCGCCGGCGCCGGGGTCCGGGATGAGATACCCGCCCTCCTCGCGGTCGACTGCCGGGACGACATCGATGGACATGATGTCGTCGTCCTTACCGTAGTGGATCACGACGGCCATCCCGTCCCTGCGGGCATCGGGCCACCTGTCACGCAAGATGTCGATGTCCTTGAGCTTCTTAGTCTTAGTGTCGCGGCGGTAGCTGCCGGTCAGGAAGTCGTCTTCAAGGTCCCATTCGGACTTGATGTAGTCGCGGATGCTGTGGTGCCTGCGAACGGCGGTGTCCTGTTCAGTCTGGGTGATCTCAAGGTTGTGCTTCAGGTTGGCGAAGGCGTCGTCGATGTAGCCCAAGGTCTTGTCCTTAGCTGTGCAGGTAGCGCATCCCGGCCGAGCCGTGCGGGGCGCGGCCGAGGGTGCCGAACGTGATGCCCCGCAGGCCGTCGGTGCTGGCGCGGGTTCCCGGTCCCCAGCCCGGCTGCGCCGCGTGAGGACCGGAGAAGGTGCAGAACAGCTTGCAGTTAGTGCCGGATGGCACGCGGTCGAGCTTGGCGAGGAACCGGGACAGCCGGGCCCGGGACGCGGTGAACTCCACGTCGCCGCTCCCTGCGGACGTGTAGGCGACGGGGAACTCGATCACCGGATCGACCGCCCCTGATGGCTGGTGGCACTCAAGGATGACCTGCTCAAGTGAGCCCTCGGTGATCCAGGCCTGGATCGCGCTCTCGTTCTGCTCCCAGTTGCGGCCGAACTCCGAGTAGCTGATGCCGAGATCGGCGATGATGTCGCCGATAGTCCCGAGGATCACCTCGGTGAGCTGGGTCGCGGTGTGGGCCCGGGTGTAGGAGAGGGTGTGGGAGGCGGTCGTCATCAGCCCGTGACTGCCTTCCACACGGCGCCCACGTCGATCAACGGGCTCGTTCCCGCCGCCGCTCGCGCCTCGTCAGAGGCGGCCGGCTGGCCATCGGACAGGCGGGGATGCCCGGCGACGGCGTTGGCCACCACCGCGGCCAGGGGACCGGGGGCCGGCAGGTAGATGGTGTAGGTGGCGGCGCCCGCGGCGCCGGGAACCGGGTTGAGGTTCTCATCGGCGGTCAGCGCCGCGGTGCCCGAGACCGTGGTGATCTCACAGCGGACCAGGCCCGCGACGAGGGTCAGCGGGTGCCGGTCAAGGTGGCCTCCCGCAATGAGCATGCGCCCGGCCGGGCCGCGGCGGCCATGGCCTGCTCGGCATCAGCCCGGGATATCGCGGCGGACGCGGCGACCGTGTCCGCCACAAGCTGCGTGATGACTCGCCAGGTGGCGGATGCGCTGCGGACCGGGGCCGCTGCCACCGTCCTGTACCTCAGCACGATCAGACCCCTCCCGCGCCGGCCTGGCCGGCCTCGATGGCATCCGCGATGGCGGCGGCCAGGTCATCCCCGGTAAGCCGCGCGGGATCCAGCACGGTCTCCAGACGCCGGCTCAGGGCCTCGAAGACGACCTTGCGCGCCCGGCGCCCGTCCATCCCCTCCGCCTTGCCAGCGGCAGAGGCTACGGACGGCGAACCCGCGAGTTCGCGCAGGCCTGGGAATTTCTCGGCAAGCGCGAGGAGGGTAGAGGCGAGGATCTCCCGCAGTGCCTCGCGGGTGGGCAGGGGCACGAGGATCGCCGCGTCCGACCTGGACAGGAACGCGCCGTCCAGCGCTGCAGTAAAGTTGCTGGTCGCCACGAAGAACAGATGCGGGTGTGCACGGCTGCCTGGAACGCAAGCTGGAGGACGGACCAGAGGTCAGGGTGGTGCTGATGAGGCACGGCGACCCGGTGTTCCACTTGCCCCCGGAGAAGGTGGACCGGATCTCCGACGAGATCGTCGCGCGGGCCGTTTCCCGGGCAGCAGCCACCCTCATGGCCCCGGTGCCGGCGAGCATGTTCATCGCCGAGGCCGGACTGACTGTGATGTTTATGCCGGGCAGTGGCGCTATGCCGGGCATGCGGGTCACGTTCCAGCTCGCTGAGACTGAGGAAGAATGGGAGAATCACTGGAGCGTGGCCGCCCGCCTGATCCGTGACCGGATCGAGGAGAAGGGGCGCAAGCGCTACGCGCTGCCCAGCATCGCCGCGATCGATGTCTCCCGCCTCGGCGAGGCCGGACGCCAACCCGCCGGCGCTTGGACCGTGAAGTTCCAGGAGAGCCTGGATGCCTGCGACCTCGGGAACTTGCAGGGAGCACTAGTCTTCCGCTCCACGCTTGATTCCTTGAGCATTGAGGGGCTCGCCTGGCGTGGCAATAGCGCCTCTGCCGTGATCGCCGCGGGCGCAGCACTTTACGGCGAAGGCACCGCCAGCCGGGCGTTGCCCGCCTGCGTGGCCTTGAGCATCTGCGCGCGGGAGATCCGGCCCAGCGCACAGTCAGCGGCCATTTCCTCCAGGTTGGCGCGGATCGCCGCCGCCTCCTCCCGCAGCGCGGCCACGTCCGCCCCGGTCTCCTCGACGCTCACCAGGTCCGCGGCATCGGCGCGGGACAGCCTGGCGACGACGAGCTTGCCGATGAACTCCTCCACCGGCTCGGCCTGCCGGGCCACGTGCCCGCCGGTCCAGTCGCGGTTGCGGGTGGCGGGGGCGCACCGGTAGATCCGGTAGGTCCGGTGATTGGGCATCCCGGTGACCACGTTCCCGCACGGGCACAGCGCCAGCCCCCCGAGCAGCGTGCGGACCCCGCGCGGCGGCGTGCGGGCCGGGTCTTGCAAGATGCCGCGCACCGCCCGCCACGTTTCCTCGCTCACCAGCGGCTCCCACTGCCCCAGGCCCACGATTTCCCTATGGTAGGCCGACAGGCCCGCGATCCGCGGGTTGAGCAGGATCGTCCGGATGCTGGTCCGGTTCCACCCGGCGGCGGTACCGCGCTGGGCCTGCTGCGGCTCGGTCCACTCCCGCATGATCCCGCTGATCGTCCCGCCACCCAGCAGCGCGGCGCACGCCCCGGCGACCGCCGGGAGCCGCCGAGGTTGCAGATACACGTCCGGCCGCCACGGTGATGGGCGAGGGTGTGATCCTATATTCGCTCCTGAGGAACTCGGCAGCGCAGCCGTACAGCATCGCAGAGGCAAGGCGCTGCGGTCAGCAAACCGGGCTGCTGGCCGCCCGCGGCTTGCCGGGTGCCATGAGCGTCCCGTCCGGGCCGAAGCACGGGGGGTCGAGCACGGTCACCGGCAGCCGGACGCCGGCCGGCCGGTCCGCGAGCCGGCAGGTGAACGCCGCGTCCCCGGCCAGCAGGTCCGCCTCCCAGCCCGCGCCGCTCGGCCGCGCGGCGGTCACCGTCCCGGTGACGACGAGCCCGCGCGACGGGTCCGCCCCGGGCAGGACCCTGTCGGGGTGCACCCCGGCGACCACGCCAGGACCGCCGCCCGGGCCCGCGACGGGCACGAAGCCCAGGTAGCCGACGAGTCCGGCGACGCGCCTGGACGCGGGGCGCAGGACGACCTCGTCCGGGGCGCCGGCCTGCGCGATGGCGCCCCTGTCGATGACGGCGAGCCGGTCCGCGAACGCCTGGGCGTCGGCTAGCTGATGCGTGACCAGGACAGACGGCACGCTTCGTTCGGAAGAAAGATCGCGAACCAGTGCGGTCAGAGAGCGCCTCAGCGCGGAATCCAGGCTCGCGAACGGCTCGTCGAGCAGCAGCGCGTCACAGTGGGCCAGCAGCAGGCGGCCGAGCGCCACCCGGTGCCGCTGGCCGCCGGACAGCCGCGCGGGCATCGCCGCGAGCAGGCTCGCGATGTCGAGCTCGGCCGCGATCGCGGCCAGTTCCGGCTCGCGGGCCGACCGTGCGTACAGCAGGTTGGCGCGCACCGTCAGGTGCGGGAACAGGCCCGGGTCCTGGCGCAGCAGCCCGACCCGCCGCTGCCAGGGCGGGACCGTGACGGCCTGGCTGGACAGCACGCGGCCGCTCAGCTCGACCCGGCCGCCGCGCGGGGCGACCAGGCCGGCGATCGCCTCAAGGACGGTCGTCTTGCCCGCGCCCGACGGCCCGAACAGCGCCACCCGCTCCCCCGGCGCCACCTCCAGGGCCGCGCGGACGGGGAAGTCGCGGCGGTCAACCTCGACGTCGACGCTCAGCACGGGCGCTCCAGATGTAGGCGGCCAGCGGCAGCGGAAGCGCGACCACGAGCAGGACGAGCGCGTACGGCAGCGCCGAATACAGCCCCGTCTCCTGCAGGGTCGTGAAGATCTGCATGGGGATGCCGAACGGGTGGTAGGCGACGATCACGACGGCGCCGAACGCGCCGATCGCCCGCGCCCACGCGACCGCAAGCGACATCGCCAGGCCGGGCGCGGCCAGCGGCAGCGTCACGCGGCGGAACACCCGGCCCGGGCGGTCGCCGAGCAGCCCCGCCTGCTGCTCGTACTGGGCGTCCACGGCGGAGAAGGCGGCCTGCGCGCCGAGCACGTAGTACGGCGCGGACTCGTAGACCTCGGCGATCACCAGGGCCAGGAACGTGTTCGCCGCGGACAGGCGCATCCAGCCGAGCACCGAGCCGATCCACGTGTACGGGCCCACCATGAACACCAGCAGCAGGCCTATCACCAGCGGCGGCAACAGCAGCGCGCACAGCAGCCCCGCCTCCCACACCCGCGGGAACGGCAGCCGGCCGCGGGCGAGCATCAGGGACAGCGGCGTGCACAACAGCACCAGCACGCCGAGCGTGACCAGGCTCGACAGCACCGAGGTGAGCAGCGGCGCCAGGTCGCCAGGGCCGGTGAGCGCGCTGGCGATGTCGCCGGGCGACATCCGGACGAGCAGGGCGATCACGGGGCCGAGCAGGGCGATCCAGATCACCGCCGCCCCGGCCACGCTCGCGAAAGCAGATACCGAACGGAGGCGGCGTGCTCCCCCGCCGAACGCTCCACGCCGCCGGCCGGGAGCCGCCCGCGGGCTAGCCGCCCAGTTCACGCAGGATCGGCTCGGGCACGGCGCCTGAGTCGCCGAAGAGCGCCGGGGTGATCATCGTGAACCCGCCCGCCCTGTACTGGGCCAGGCCCGCCGCCGACAGCGTGTACGCCACGAACGCCTCGGCGGCCGGCGTCGGCGTGCCGATGGTCGTGATGTCGATGACCTGCGGCGAGCCGTGGTAGGTGGTGCCGCCGACGGTGAGCGAGGCCTTCTTGTACTGCGAGGCGAGCGCGAAGCTGCCCAGGTTGATGGCCGCGGGCAGCGGCACGTAGGCCAGGTGCAGCTGGACCGCCTGGGTGACGAACGCGCTGGCCGCGTCGAGCTGGCCGGACTGCAGCGTGGAGTCGAGCGAGGATTCGGCGTAGATCTGCGGGGAGTCCGAGGTGCCGATGTCGCTGGTGCCCAGGATCTTGGCGACCGTGTCCGGTGGCAGGTGATAGTAGGACTGGGCGAGCTGGAGCATCATGATGAAGTCACGGGCCTGGGGGTCGGTGGCCGGGTCGGTGCGGCCCAGCCTCAGGCCCGGCGCCTGCAGCAGCGTGAACAGGTCCCGTACCGGCCTGGCGCCGTCGGCGATCGCCTTGAACTGGCTGGCGTACGTGCCGTCCGGGTTGTACGCCAGCACCATCGAGGTGCCGGCGTACTGGACGTACCACCTGGTGAACTTCGGCTCCAGCGGGGTGATGTTGTCACCGCCGACGGACTCGAACACGTTCGGGGCGATCTCGCCTGAGGCGATCTCCGCCTCAAGCGCGCCCGCGGTGTTGCCGGTGCCGGAGTACCCGGCGCCGGTCGCGGCGGTGAACGCCGGCCTGACCACCTTCTCGTTGAGGTACTCAAGCGAGGACGCGTAGGCGACGTTGGCCGTGCCCGCCACCCTGGCGCCGCCCGCTGACGCGGAACCGGCCGGCGGCGAGGAGGAGGCCGGCGAGCTTGCGCAGCCCGCGGCGAGCCCGAGGCACGCCACGCCAAGCAAGGCCGCGATCCTGAACGGTGGCATTCCTCGACGATAGCCACTGTTGCTTGCGCGAGGCAACTATTCTTGACACACTCCTTGACCCGCGAACCTACCGGGTAGTAGCACAAGCAGGCAGGCGCCTCGTTGGGCGAGGTCACAGTGACCGGCGCGGCCGCGAGGCGGATGATGGCAGGCAGACTGCTATGCGGAGGATGTGCATGAAAACACGAGCAGCGGTGCTCAGGGACGTGGGCAAGGACTTCGAGATCGTCGAGCTCGACCTTGACGAGCCGAAGACCGGTGAGGTCCTCGTCCGGTTCGTCGCGTCCGGCCTGTGCCACTCGGACGACCATCTGCGCACCGGCGACATCCCGGTCAGGTACCCGATCGTCGGCGGCCACGAGGGCGCCGGGATCGTGGAGAAGGTCGGCGAGGGCGTCACCAGGCTGAGGGAAGGCGACCACGTGGTGGCCTCGTTCCTGCCGGTGTGCGGCCACTGCCGGTTCTGCGCCCGCGGCCAGACGAACCTGTGCGACCTCGGGATGTTCCTTGTCGACAACTGCCTTCCCGACGGCACGTTCCGGTTCCACGAGGGCGGCGCCGACTTCGGGCAGATGTGCCTGCTCGGCACGTTCTCGCAGTACGCGGTGCTGTCGCAGGCGTCGGTGGTGCAGGTGGACGACGACCTGCCGCTCGAGGTCGCGGCGCTTGTCGGCTGCGGCGTCCCCACCGGCTTCGGCACGGCCGTGAAGGCCGGGGAGGTGCGCCCGGGCGACACGACGCTCGTCTACGGCGTCGGCGGCGTCGGCGTCAACGCGGTGCAGGGCGCGGCGTACGCCGGGTCCCGGTACGTCATCGCCGTGGACCCGGTCGAGTTCAAGCGGCAGACCGCGCTGTCGTTCGGCGCCACGCACACCGCCGCGAGCGCCGGGGAGGCGCACGACCTGGCCCTGCAGCTGACCAACGGCGTGGGCGCCGACCAGGCGCTGATCACCATGGGCGTGGTGACCGAGGAGATCGTCTCCGCGGCGTTCGCGGCGATCCGCAAGCGCGGCACCGTCGTGCTCACCGGGCTCGCCGGGCCGGCCAAGAAGACGGTCAACATCTCCGGCTTCGAGCTGACCCTGTTCGAGAAGCGGATCCAGGGCGCGCTGTTCGGCAGCTCCAACCCGTTCGACGACATCCCGCGGCTGCTCGGCCTGTACAAGGCCGGCAAGCTCAAGCTGGACGAGCTCATCACGGCCAGGTACAAGCTCGACGACGTCAACCAGGGCTACCAGGACATGATGGCGGGCCGCAACATCCGCGGCGTCATCATCCACGAGCACTAGCCGTCCATGGCCCGCGGGGGCGGCCCGGCCGCCCCCGCGGGATCAGCGCAGGCCGGTCTCGCCTCGCAGCACCCGCGCCGCGACCTGCTCGACGGGCTCGCCGGCCGCGAAGGCGCGCGCGACGAGCAGGGCCTCCGCGGCGTCGATGCCGCAGCCGCACTGCACGGACACCATGCCGGCCGCCTGGTGGACGACGGGCTGGCAGCCGGCCTCGCCGAACACCACCGGCGAGACGGCGCCCGCGCCGGGTCCGGGGTCGCAGGTCTCGCTCAGGATCATCTCGGTGAGCGCCGCGGCTACCTGGTCCGTGGCCGAGGCCGCGTCCGGCCGGATGTCCGGCTCCGTCCGGTAGGCGCACAGCGCGCCGAGGCGGCCGCCGGCCGGCCCGAGCGGCGCCGCGGTCACCGCGCGCACGCCGAGCT
>DAHVAN010000406.1 GCA_027314595.1 Actinomycetota bacterium
CCCGGGTGCGCGGCCAGGGGCGGCCGGGCGGCCGGCTGCCGGTTCGTGAGCGTCCGGGTCGGCGGCGACGGCGCGCAGGAGTTCGGCGCGGATCTGCGCGGGGCCGGGACGGCGGTCGGCGCCAGGGCCGCGGAGCACCGCGCAGTCACCAGGGTGCCTGGCGAGGTGCTCGGCGAGCGCCTTGCTGACGCCGAGGACGGCGATCAGCCGGGCGCGGAAGGCGGGGTCCTCGCGCAGGCCGGCGAGGAAGGCGCCGGTTGTGCTGCAGCCCTGCGCGGCGGCGCGCTCGGCGACGACGGTCAGGCCTGCCAGCGCGAGGTCAGGGTCGGCCGCCTGCGCGACGGCGGCGAGCAGGGGGTCGTCCGCGGTCACCCCAAGCTCGGCGATCTGCCTTTCGGCCCTGGCGACGTCGGCGAAGCCCACCCGGGCCAGCCAGCCGGTCAGCGAGGTCCGCGCGCCGCTCACGCTGTGAGCGTATAACGCCAGCCCGGCCTGCCGGGAAACCCAGGGGCAGCTCGCGGATCCGCGGTGGCGGCGGCAGCGTCACCAGCTAAGACCGGGGCACGGCTGCCCGTGTGATAGGGATTGGGCATGGTCGAACTCATCCCGCGCAGCGTTCTTTTCGGCAACCCGGAACGCATCAGCCCCCGGATCTGTCCTGACGGCACGCGGCTCGCGTGGATCGCGCCGCGGGACGGCGTGCTGAACGTGTGGGTCGCGCCGATCGGTCCCGGCGGGGTGGAGTGGGCAGCCGCGCAGGCGGTCACCGAGGACACGGACCGGGGCGTGCGGGTGTTCGGCTGGGCGCGGGACGCGAGGCACGTGTTGTACCTGCAGGACGCCGGCGGGGACGAGAACTGGCGGCTCTACGATGTCGACCTGCCGACGATGGAGCGGCGTGACCTCACGCCATTCGAGGGGATCCACGCGAACATCATCGCGACGAGCAAGCGGCGCCCCGCCGAGGTGCTCGTCGGGATCAACGCCGACAATCCGCAGTTGCACGACGTGTACCGGCTCGACCTGTCGACGGGGTCGCTGGTCAAGGAGATCGCCAATCCCGGCTACGCCGGATGGGTGGCCGACGAGGATCTCGTTGTGCGCTGCGCGCTGGCGCCCATGCCCGACGGCAGCTTCGACGTGCTCGTGCGGGACTCGGCGGATGCCGGCTGGCGCGTGCTGCTGACGATCCCCGCCGAGGACGTGTCGTCGAGCGACGTGCTGGCGTTCAGCGGGGACGGCACGTCGCTGCTGATGATCAGCGCGGCCGACGCGAACACCGGCAGGCTCACCAGGATCGACCTGGCGACCGGGTCCGCGACCGTGCTCGGCTCGGACCCGGTGGCGGATGTCGCGGGCGCGATGCTGCACCCGGACACGAACGACCCGCAGATCGTCATGATCCTGCGGGACCGGATGTCCTACACGGTCCTCGACCCGTCCGTCGAGGACGATCTCAAGGCGGTGCGCGCGCTGCACCCCGGCGACCCGGTCTTCGCCGGCCGGGACAACGACGACCGTACCTGGCTCATCGGCTTCACCAATGACACCGGGCCCATCCCCTACTACATGTACGACCGCGCCACCCGCTCGGGAAGCTTCCTGTTCGAGCACCAGCCCGCGCTGGCCTCCTATGAGCTGGCGCCCATGGAGCCGTTCTCGTTCACGGCCCGGGACGGCATGGAGGTCCACGGGTACGTGACGTTCCCGCCGGGGCTAGGCCGCTCCGGCCTGCCCGCCGTGCTGAACGTGCACGGCGGGCCGCAGGTCCGCGACACCTGGGGGTACGACGCGGAGGCGCAGTGGCTCGCCAACCGGGGCTACCTGTGCGTCCAGGTCAACTACCGGGGCTCCACGGGCTACGGCAAGGCGTTCGTGGCCGCCGGGGACCGCGAGTGGGGCGGCAAGATGCACGACGACCTGGTCGACGCGGTGGCGTTTGCCGCGGCGCAGGGCTGGGCCGACCCCGCGCGGGTGGCGATCTACGGCGGCTCCTACGGCGGGTACGCGGCGCTTGTCGGGGCGGCGTTCACGCCCGACGTGTTCTGCTGCGCGGTGGACATCGTCGGGCCGTCGAACCTGAAGACGCTGCTTGAGACGATCCCGCCGTACTGGGCGCCGGCGGTCGCGCAGCTTTACCGGCGGGTCGGCAACCCGGAGACCGACGTGGAGTTCCTGTGGTCGCGGTCGCCGCTGTCCCGGGCCCGTGACATCCGGATCCCGCTGCTGATCGCCCAGGGCGCCAACGACCCGCGGGTCAAGCAGGCCGAGTCCGAGCAGATCGTCGCGGCCCTGCAGGAGGCCGGCATCGAGCACGAGTACATGCTCTTCCCCGACGAAGGGCACGGCTTCGCCAAGCCGGCGAACCGGATCAAGTTCTACACCGCGGCCGAGCGCTTCCTGGCGCGCTACCTGGGCGGCCGTTTCGAGGAGTAAGGCCCCCTGCCGACGACGATCCGCAAGATCGTGTGTAGTTTGACCCCGTGCACGGGGTCAAACTACACACGAAGATTCGAGTCGCACGAGTTCGCGCGCAAAATGTCGCAGATGTCCGGATCTGCCCGGCGTGGCGCTGGGCGGGAGACACGCCGGCCAGCGCCAAGCCGCGGGATCCCGCGGCAGCCCGGGCCGGGGCAGGACACGCGACACGCCGGCCAGCGCCAGCGGCGTGATTTCGGGATCGCCTGGCTCGTGGCAGAATGCGCGGCATGTCCAGTGGTTCGCGGGCGGCGGCGGTGGCCGCCTTGGTGTGCGCGGTTGTCCCGGCGGCGGCGGGTTGCGGCGCGCTCAGCCAGTTCGGCGCCGCGTCGCACACGGGACCGACGAAGAACTTCACCGTCAGCGCGCACATCACGACCGTGGTCATCAACGGCAGCGCCGCGAGCATCACCGTCACCGGCAGCAACCGGCGCACGATCCTCGTCTCGCAGCAGCCGTACTATTCCACGAGGCCGCCAGGGACCACGCGCAAGGTCGACGGGACGACGCTCACGCTCTCCTACGACTGCTCGGCGGAAGCGGTCTGCGGCGTGGCGTACAACGTCCTGGTGCCGCGCGGCGTGGCGGTCCAGGTGGGCAGCCGGGCCGGGGCCATCACGCTCACTTCGCTGGCTGGCGCGGTGACCGCGCAGACCGACGCCGGGCTGATCACCGCGACCGACCTCAGCTCGCTGTCGGCACAGTTCAGGTCAAGCGCCGGGGGCATCGTCGCGGCGTTCTCCGGGGTCCCTGATTCGGTGCACGCGTCCACGAACATCGGGCCGATCAGCATCACGCTGCCAGGCTCGGCGTCCTACAAGATAAACACGCACACCTACGTGGGCACGAGCAACATCTCGGTGCCCACGAGCGCCTCTTCGCCGCACGTCATCAACGCGAGTTCTGACCTGGGCAGCATAACCATCAGCCCGGCCTGACCTCGTTCGCGCGCCAGGTGTTCAGGGACCGGGCCGGAGGGCGTGCCGGCTTCGCGGAGATCCCTGGGGAGTAACCGGGGCCAGAAGAGGCGCAACGGCTCCGTTCGGGACAATGAATCTGGTTTTCAGAGCATGGGGAGGTAGCGGTCCAGTTCGTAACGGGTTACCTGGCGGCGGTATTCGGCCCATTCCTCGCGCTTGTTCCGCAGGAAGAAGTCGAAGACGTGCTCGCCTAGGGTCTCCGCGACCAGTTCGCTGTTCTCCATGACCTTGATGGCCTCGTTGAGGTCGGCCGGGAGGGGCTTGATGCCCAGGGCGCGGCGCTCGGCGGAGGTGAGGGCCCACACGTCGTCTTCGGCGCCGGGGGGGAGCTCGTAGTCCTGCTCGATGCCCTTCAGGCCGGCCGCGAGGATCACCGCCAGCGCCAGGTAGGGGTTGCACGCGGCGTCCACCGAGCGGAATTCCACCCGGGTCGAGTTGCCCTTCTGCGGCTTGTACATCGGCACCCGGACCAGGGCGGACCGGTTGTTGTGGCCCCAGCACACGTAGGCGGGGGCCTCGCCGCCCGCGCCGGCGATCGCCTCGGTGCCGCCCCACAGCCGCTTGTAGGAGTTCACCCACTGGTTGCAGACGGCGGTGATCTCCCCCGCGTGCCGCAGCAGCCCGGCGATGAACGCGCGTGCCGTCTTGGACAGCTGGTACTCCGCCCCGGCCTCGTAGAACGCGTTCTGGTCACCCTCGAACAAGGACACGTGCGTGTGCATGCCCGAGCCAGGGTGCTCGGTGAACGGCTTGGGCATGAACGTCGCCCAGACGCCCTGCTCGATCGCCACTTCCTTCATCACCAGCCGGAAAGCCATGACGTTGTCGGCGGTGGTCAGCGCGTCGGCGTAGCGCAGGTCGATCTCCTGCTGGCCGGGGGCTCCCTCGTGGTGGCTGTACTCAACCGAGATGCCCATCGCCTCGAGCATCGTGATCGACGTGCGGCGGAAATCGTGCGCGATGCTGTGCGGTGTGTGGTCGTAGTAGCCGCCGGAGTCGATCGGCACCGGGACAGTGCCGGCCTCGGGCTTTTCGCGCAGCAGGAAGAACTCGATTTCCGGGTGCGTATAGAAGGTGAAACCCATTTCCGACGCCCTGCTCAGGTTGCGCTTGAGCACCCAGCGCGGGTCGGCGTAACTCGGCGAGCCGTCCGGCATGAGGATGTCGCAGAACATCCGTGCCACTCCCGGGTACTCGCCGCGCCAGGGCAGCAGCTGGAACGTCGACGGGTCTGGCCGGGCGATCATGTCAGACTCGTGCACCCGGGCGAAGCCTTCGATCGCGGAGCCGTCGAAGCCGATGCCGTCGGCGAACGCCCCTTCGAGTTCGGCCGGCGCCACCGCAACGGACTTGAGCGCGCCGAGCACGTCCGTGAACCAGAGCCGGACGAAACGGATGTCCCGCTCCTCGAGGGTGCGCAGCACGAACTCTTCCTGCCTATCCACGGCTATCACCTTAAACGTTTCTCTTGGATAGTCCCACCGGCGGCGGCCGCCGGCCCCGCCCGCCCGCCCGTGTCCGGGCAACGCTACCAGCGGTCATACCCCGTCCGCGTTTCCGCACGGTTACGTTCTGGTGATCGTTCGCGGCCGAATAACGCACATGGCCTCACATGCGTCTTTAAGGGTGTATTTTCTATCCGCCACTAAGGTCACCGTGGTGACGATTCGCACCCGCTGAGAGACAGGTGAGGCATGTCGAGCACGATGAGCGGCATCGCGCAGCTATCCGCTGCCGAACGCGAGCAGTTCGAGGAGGATGGATACCTGATCATCCGGGGCGCGCTGACGCCGGAGGAGGTGGACTTCTACCGGGACGCCCTCGATCGGGTTTACCTGTCCGCCGAGGCGGACGGCCTGGTGTCCCCAGGCGGCTCGATGCACACCCTCGGAGCGGTCGCGAACTGCCCGGAGGCGGCAGGCCTGCTCGACCACCCGGCCACGTTCCCTTACGTGTGGTCGCTGCTCGGATGGAACATCTGGGTCTACCACTCGCACCTCGACGTCCACCCGCCGCTGCCGGAACGCCGCCCGTTCCGCTTCGAATGGCACCAGGACGGCGGGCGGCAGAACCGCGAGATCGAGTCCGACCCGCGGCCGCGGCTGTCCGTGAAGCTGGCGTACTGGCTCTCCGACGTCTCCGAGCCCGGCCGGGGCAACCTGAAGGTCGTCCCGGGCAGTCACAAGGTCAACTGGATTTCCGGGCCGCCGCGGCGTGACGTCGCATGGCCGGATCCCGAGGGGGCCATCGAGGTTGCCGTCTCGCCCGGCGACGTCGTCTTTTTCGACAGGCGGATATGGCACGCCCGCTCGGACAACTATTCAACGATCACGCGCAAGGCCATCTTCTTCGGGTACACCTACCGCTGGGTCGCGATGCGGGACGAGAACGACGGCATCTGGTCCAGTTCCTGGGCGGACGAGCTCAGCCCGGTCCAGCGCCAGTTGCTCGGCGGGGTTGGTGACGGCACCGGCGACCACGCCTGGGGGCACTACCCGCAGACGACTCCGCTGTACGGCTGGCTGAAGGAGCGCGGGCTGCTCGACCCGGCCCACCCGCCGCTCAAGCCGTAGCCGTTTCGCGTCTCGTCTCGCGGTTCGTTCGCGGTTACCCGGTGGCGCGGCCCGTGCCCGGCCATTGCGCCGGGGCCCGGACCAGAAGCAGGGCTGCGTCGTCCTCGAGCGGCCTGCCCGCGTGGCGCAGCAGGTCGTCGCGGAGGAGTTCGAGGAGGCTGGCGCCGCCGGTCGCGGTGCTCGCGCGCTGCCTCGCGCCGAGGATCGGGATCCGCTCGTCGAGCGGGTAGAACATGCGGCGGCTATCCCTGGCCTCGGTGACGCCGTCGGTGTAGAGCAGGAGCTGGTCGTTCGGCTTGAAGGGCAGGGTCCGCCCGGCTCCGGAGCCGTCGCCGAGGGTGAGCAGGCCCAGCGGCGGCGCCGGGGCCGGGACCTCGAGGACGGTGACGCCTCCGGAAGAGGTGTCGCCAGATGAGACGCCGCCGGATGAGATCAGGATGGGCGGCGGGTGCCCGCAGGAGTAGATCGTCAGCCTGCCGGCTTCGGGGTCGATCTCGGCGAGCAGCGCGGTGACGAACTCCTCGTGCGGCCCCCAGCGGCGGGAGAGTCCCGCGTCCAGCCTGCGGGCAAGTTCGGCGAGGGTGTGCACCTCGTGCGCGATCTCACGGTAGGTGCCAAGGACGTCGGCGGCGACCTCGACCGCGCCGAGGCCCTTGCCGCGGACGTCGCCGATGATCAGCCGGATGCCGTGCGGGGTCATCGCGACGTCGTACAGGTCGCCGCCGACCTTCGCGTCCGCGGCGGCGGCAAGGTAGACGACGCTCAGGTCGAGCGGGCCGAGCCGTTCCGGTATGGGCCGCAGCACCGCCCGCTGGGCGGTCTCGGCCACCGAGATGACGTTGGCGATCCGCCGGGACCTGGGAGCGCTGGCCGCGGTGGCGCGCGCGCTGAGCGCGGTGACCGCCGCTACCGCGACGAGGGTCGCGGTGCTCAGCGCGTCGTGGGTGGCGGCCAGGACGCTTGTTGCTGTTATCAGGCTGGCGGCGCCGAACAGCAGCGGGCGCCTGAGCGTGAGGGCGCCGATGCCCGCCAGCGCCGGCGGGACGGCGAGCAGCGGGTCCAGGTCTTGCGGCGCGGGCCAGGCGCGGGTCAGGCAGACGACGGCGACCACGATCGCCGACAGGGCGGTGACGAGTTCCAGCCAGTGCCCGGCGGCCTGCTGGCGCCAGCGCTCTTGCCGCCTGCGCCGGGGCGCGCCTTCGCCTGGGCCTACGGCGGCCTGGGCCTCGCTTTGGGTGCCCTGGGCGGCGCCCTGGGCGCCCTGGGCGCGCTGGGTGTCCTGGGCGCGCTGGGTGTCCTCGGCGCGCTGGGTGTCCTCGGCGAACCTCGACTGCGGAATCCGCATACTTCCCTCATATCGCATGATCGGACGAGAAGACCATACGCTGCGGGGCATGCGTTCGCGCGGCGGTTCGTGCCTGTCGTTCCAGTGCCGGCCCGATCTGGCTAGCGGGCTGCTTCTCGCGTCCAACAGCAGGGCCGATATGCCGGGAATGCCGGACTCCTGGATTCGGACATTCCAGGCGCGGCCATCAGGGCGAAGGATCATCGTGCTGGAAGCCGGAGGATCTTTCTGCTTACCGGCCGGGAGGGGCTACGGGCAGGGCTACGGCCAGGGCTACGGCCAGGGCTACGGGCATGATCGCGGGGGTTCGCGGGCGGGGAGTGTCACGTGGGGATGACAGACGCCACCGATCGTTCCGGGCAACGGGGGACAGTGCTGGGGACGGGGGGAGACATGCGGCCGGCCTAAGCTTGGTTCGTGCCTGAATTGCGGATCGCGCTTGCCCAAGTGAACGCTACCGTCGGAGACCTGGCGGGGAACGCTGAGCTGATCGTCGAGTGGACGCGCCGCGGCGCGGCGCGCGGGGCCCGGCTCGTGCTATTTCCCGAGATGGCGCTCACCGGGTACCCCGTGGAGGACCTCGCGCTCCGGGCGTCGTTCGTGGAGGCGTCCGTCGCGGCGGTGCACGACATGGCCGAGCGGCTGAACGTCGAGGGGCTCGGCGGGGTCGCGGTCGTCGTCGGGTACCTGGACCGGCGTTCGGATCTCGCGCCGCGGACCGGGCTGCCGGCGGGCGCGCCCCTGGACGCCGCGGCCGTGCTCTACGGCGGGCGGGTCGCGGTCACCAGCGCCAAGCACCACCTGCCCAACTACGGGGTGTTCGACGAATACCGGTACTTCGTGCCTGGCAGCACGTTGCCAGTCGTGCGTCTCGAAGCGTCCGGCGGGCCGGTCGACATCGCGGTCGCGATCTGCGAGGACCTGTGGCAGGACGGCGGGCCGGTGGCGGCGTCCAGACGGGCGGGGGCCGGCCTGCTCGTGGTGCCGAACGCCTCGCCGTACGAGCGCGGCAAGGACGACGTGCGGCTTTCACTATGCGTGCGGCGGGCGCGCGAGGCGGGTGCGGCGCTCGCCTACTGCAACATGATCGGCGGGCAGGACGAGCTCGTCTTCGACGGCGACTCGATCCTGGTCTCCGCCGCCGGAGACCTGCTCGCGCGCGGGCCCCAGTTCGAGGAGGCGCTGATCGTCGCCGACCTCGAACTGCCGGCCGCCGGGGACCTCACCGGGGAGACCGCGGTGGACGCGGGCGACGGGACCGTGATCACGATCGACCGGGTGAGGCTGCCGGAAGCCGCGGCGCCGCACGTGACGGCGGTGACGGGATTGCCGGAGGTCCCGGAGGCAGGCGAGGGAGCGGGACCTTTCTGGCCGCGGCTGTCCGATCCCGCCGAGGTGTACGCGGCCCTGGTGACCGGGGTGCGGGACTACGTGCGGAAGAACGGGTTCCGTTCGGTCATCCTGGCGCTGTCAGGCGGCATCGACTCGGCGCTGACGGCGACGATCGCGGCGGACGCGATCGGGCCTGACAACGTGTACGTGGTGCTGATGCCGAGCCGCTACTCCTCCGATCATTCGGTCGCCGACGCGGAGGATCTCGTCAAGCGGCAGGGGATCCACGCCCGGACGGTCCCGATCCAGGCGGTCGTCGACGCGTTCGCCTCTTCGATCGAGGACTTCCCCGCGTCCGGGCTGCCGGCCGAGAACCTGCAGTCCCGGGTGCGCGGCGTCGTCCTGATGGGGCTGTCCAACGCCGAAGGGCACCTCGTGCTCACCACGGGCAACAAGAGCGAGCTTGCGACCGGGTACTCGACGTTGTACGGGGACTCGGCGGGCGGGTTCGGCGTGATCAAGGACGTGCCGAAGACGCTGGTGTGGGAACTGTCACGATGGCGCAACGCCGAGGCGGACCGCATGGGGCTGACTCCCCCGATCCCGCCGAACTCGATCATCAAGCCGCCGAGCGCGGAACTCGCCCCCGGGCAGCTAGACACCGACTCGCTACCGCCATACCAGGCGCTCGACGCGCTGCTCGACGATTACGTGGAAAAGGACATGGGGTCCGCCGACCTGATCGCGGCCGGCCACGACCCGGCGCTGGTCGAGCGGGTCATACGGCTCGTCGACACCGCCGAGTACAAGCGCCGCCAGTACCCGCCGGGAACGAAGATCACCCAGAAGAACTTCGGGCGCGACCGGCGGCTGCCGATCACGAGCCGCTGGCGCGAGGCCGCGCAGGGGAGCTGACGTCAGGCCGCGCCAGGGGAGCCGGCGGGAGGCCGCGCCCGGGGGCCGGCGGGAGTGAGGCGGCGGCGGCGTCAGCCCGCGGATTCCATGCCCGGCGAGCCCCCCGGCAGCGGAAGGCCGAGCGCGAGCATGATCTCAGGCGCCGCGGCCATCACCTTGGGGCCGCCGACTTGCGGTGCGATCGCGAAGAGCACACCGAGGATGTCCTTCGGCGATACACCCGAGGCCACGGCGTTGTGCACCTGCCACTGATACGACGCCGACGGCGCGTCCAGCGCTACCAGAGCGGCGATCTTGACCAGGGAGAAGCTGTGCGCGTCGAGGCCGCTCGTGTGCCGCCACTGCTCCCGGTACTCCAGGCCTTCGGCCAGCAGGTCGATGTCGCCCGCCGATAGCCCCGCGAGCGCATCCCTGGTCACGTCATCAACCTCGGCCCTGACTGGACTGGTCATCCCCGGCTCCTTCCGTCGGTGGGGCGGAGTTTCCCAAGGCCAAGGCTGGCCGACCCGCCGCCGGCGGCACGTCACCCTCGCGGGGTGGTCCGGCGGCGGCACGATGCCGGCCGCGGCACGGGGGGGCGGGGGCGGCCGGGCGCGGCGAGGCGGGCCGGGGGCGGCCGGGCATGCCGTCGCGCGCTGCGCGTGACCTGGTACCCGCGCAGGGTGATGCCGGATGCCCCCGGCGCTCTCACAATGACACCGAGCCGGACAACATGGGAGGTCGCGATGAGCCTGCGCATCGGGGAACGCCGCAAGCTGCGCCGGATAGAACAAGACATCGCCAGCGCCGATCCGCGCCTCGCGGCGCTGTACACGATGTTCGGCAGGCTCAGCAGGCCCGAAGTGATGCCGCGACTCGAGCGGATCCATGTCTGGAAGATACGGCGGGCGGCCCGGGTAAGGCGGAAGACCGTGCCGCGGATCTTCAACTGAGTCACCGCGCCGCCCCCGGCCGGGGCGGCGCGGCGCGGCTAGCGCGTCACGTCACGTCCCGTCACCTCAGAGCAGCTTGAGTTCCCTGGCACGGCGCACGGCCTCCCGGCGATGAGTCACCGCGAGCTTGCGGTGCACGCTCTTGAGGTGGGTCTTCACCGTATTGACGGAAATGTAGAGCTCTTCGGCGATCTCTGCGGTGCTCAGCAGCAGGGCCACGCGCCTGAGCACCTCCTGCTCCCGTTCGGTCAGCGGCTCGACCATCGCCGGCTCGGCCATGGCCGTGGTCAGCGAGCACAGCGCGCCGCTGTCCGCGGCCAGACCCGCCGGGGACGCCGGGGACGCCGGGGACAGGGCCCGGTATGCGCGCGCGAGTTCGGCATCGGCCCGCAGCACGGGGAACATCCAGGAATGCTCCATCTCGAACGGCAGCCTGACGTCCTCGCCGCGGGCGATGCGCAGCGCCCGGGCCAGGCGCGCGCGGCCGGCGGCGCGGTCGCCGGCGGCGTAGCGGATGCGGGCGTCGAGCAGCAGCGCGTCCAGCACGACCCGGTCCAGTTCACGCGCGGGGTCGGCGGCGGTGACCTCGAAGACGTACCGCAGCTCGCGCCGCGCCGCCGCCACGTGCCCCGCCGCCGCCAGGGCGTATGCCCGCGCCGTGGCGGTATCGAGCTCGGGCACGGCGCCGCAGCGGTCGACGGCGTCCAGCGCCGCCGTCGTGTCGCCCGCCAGCGCCAGCGCGCGGGCCTCGCTGAGCGCGAGCCGTCGGTCCAGCCAGGCCGGCGGTTCCCAGCCCTCCCGCGCGTGGGCGAGCATGCCAGCCGCGTCGTCCCACCGCCCCTCGGCCAGGTACTGCCAGGCGGCCACCAGGCTCGCCGCCGCGGCGGCCGCCCGGTCGCGGCGCGCGCGCAGGCCGGCGTCCGCCCGCCGGAGCGCGGCCCGCACCTGAGGAAGCTGGCCGCGTTCGATGTGCACCCAGGCGAGCGCGATGTCGGCGGGCACGTTGGGCCGCGCTTCGGGCCCG
>DAHVAN010000414.1 GCA_027314595.1 Actinomycetota bacterium
GCCGCGGAGGCCGCGGGCGAGGCGAGGCGGACCGCGGCCGACGCCAGCGAGTCGGCACGGCGCGCCGCGCTCGCCGCGGCCGAAGCCGGGTTCGGCGGCGCCGCCGGCGCCGCGGGCACGCAGGCTCGAGCCGCGCTTGCTTCCGGTAACGACGATGACGACCATGACGACGATCACGACGCGGGCGGCATCGCGGCGGCGCGAGCCGCGTGGCGCGATGCCCGCTGGCGCCGCGAGGCCACCGAGCGCATCTCACGGCACCAGACCGAGGCCGAAGCCGTCGCCACCCTCCTCGCCGATCCCGACCTGGACGTCCCGCTCGATCCGCCCGCCCCCGTCGAGGAGGCCGCGCGGACGACGGGCGCCGCGCGCGACGCCTACGACTCGGCGGTCGGCGCGCACGGCCGCGCCCGCCATACCGCCGGGCAGCTGGCCCAGCTTCGCCCGCGGCTGGCAGGCGCGCTCGCCGCGCTCGACCCGCTCAAGGAGCGCGCCGATGAGGCCAGGCAGCTCGCCGACCTCGCCGGCGGCCTTGGCGCGAACCAGTACCGCATGACGCTGTCGTCCTTCGTGCTCGCCGCGCGGCTGGAAGAGGTCGCCGCGGCGGCCAGCCAGCGGCTGCTGACAATGACCGGGGGGCGCTACTGCCTTGTGCACACCGACGCCAGGCGCGGCGGCGGCAGGGCCGGGCTCGGCCTGCTGGCATGCGACTCCTGGACGGGCACCGACCGTGACACGAGCACGCTGTCGGGCGGCGAGACGTTCCTGGCCAGCCTCGCGCTCGCGCTCGGCCTCGCCGACGTTGTCAGCGCCGAGTCGGCGGGCACCCCGATGGAGGCGCTGTTCATCGACGAGGGTTTCGGCACCCTCGACGAGGAGACCCTCGACGAGGTGATGAACGTCCTCGACGGCCTGCGCGAGGGCGGCCGGATCGTCGGCATCGTCAGCCACGTCACCGAACTGCGCCAGCGCATCCCCGCCCAGGTCCACGTCCGCAAGGGCCAGCACGGCAGCCAGGTCACGGTAAGCGTCAGCTAACCCCGATGCCTCCCCGATGCCGGGAAGTTCGGGTCCGCATGTGACACATCGCGGCTGCCGGGGGGTCTGGCGCATATCTCTGGCCGGTAACCGGTGAGCGCCTCTAACCTGCGCCCCGCGCGTCCCGTGTGAACCACCGGCTCGTGCCCCATTCTGGGCCAGATGCGCAGCTGCCCCGGTCCTGCCGGGCCAGATGCGCAGGCGCCCCGGTCACGGGTCTGGCCCGGGTACAACCCGCCCGGGCTGCCTGCCCGCCGCCCCCGCGGTCGAACAGGCCCCCGGCACGGCGCCGCCCTCACAGGCCCCCCTGCCCCCCTGCCCCCTGCCCCCCTGCCCCCGGCCCCCTGCCCCCCTGCCCGCCGGCGCCTGCGCCCGCCTGCGCCTGCGCCCATGGCGCGGATAAGGGCCGAATGGCGACGTTATTGGGGTTCGAAGTCCCTGCCCGCCCCGGCCGCTGGCGCCCGATCCTGGCAGTCGGAGCGTCCGGCGCTGTCACTATCTGGAGGGCGGATGGGCGAAACGGGCAGGACCAGGCACGACCTCGACCACCGGCAGAAGATAGCGGCACAGCGCCAGGCGGCCATGCGCGTGCAGCGGCGGAACCGGCTGCTGCTCGCGTTCGGCGCGATCACGACCGTGATCGTGGTGACGGTCGCCATCGTCCTGGTCAAGACGCTTTCGCCGGCGGCGCCGGCCGCTCCGGCGGTGCCGGCGTCCGGCGGGCTGACCGGGACCGCGCTGGACACCACGGTCAGGAATCTCACTACCGTGCCCGCCAGCGTCCTGGACGCGGTCGCCGGGGGACCGCTCGCCACCGCGGACATCGGATCGGCTACCGCCGTGGGCGAGGGGTACCTTGCGCCGGTCAGCGGCGCGCCGCTCACCACGGGCGGCAAGCCGGAGGTGCTGTACGTGGGCGCGGAGTTCTGCCCGTACTGCGCGGCGGTGCGCTGGCCGCTGATCGTGGCGCTCAGCCGCTTCGGCGCCTTCGCCGGGCTCAGCGCCACCCGGTCCGGGGTGAGCGACGGGGCCGGGGGGCAAGAGCCGTATCCCGCGACCGCGACCTGGACGTTCCACGGCTCCAGCTACACCAGCCGGTACCTCTCGTTCAGTGCGGTGGAGATGTATACGAGCATCCCTGACCCGGCCACCGGCGGGTACACCGTCCTGGACACGCCGACCGCCGCCGAGCTGGCGACGCTGGAAAAGTACGGCTCGGGCAACGGCATCCCGTTCCTCGACATCGGCAACGCCTACGTTCAGCTGTCCACGCTGTCCCCCTACGGGCCGCAAGCCCTGCAGGGCGCGACGTGGAGCCAGGTCACGGCGGCCATCCGCGACCCCGCGAGCCCGCTCGGCGGTCAAATCGACGCCTCCGCGAACTATCTCACCGCCGCGATCTGTAAGCTGACCGCGAACCAGCCGGCCAGCGCGTGCACCCCGGCGGTCAGGGCGCTTCAGGCGCGGCTGGGATCGTGACGACTGACCCGGCGTCGCACGCCCGGCCGCTGCCAGGAACCGCCCCGTTGCCGACGGACACCGATTGCTCCGGTATGCCGGAATGTTCGGCGCGAACTTTGCGTGCCTGATGATTGGGCGCTGGTAACCAGGGAAAATCTCGCCGGGGGGCCTCGTGCGAGACGGACCTCTCGGATTACGATCTGGCTTTGGACAAGAGCGAAACCGCTGACTTAACCGCCCGGGGGACGGCGGAGGGGCGCGTCAGGTGGCAAACGGTATGGAGGGGTTCCGTATGTCGGTTCCCGCTGCTCGGCGGATCGTTGTAGGGGTGGATTTCTCCGCCGAGTCCGCCGCCGCATTGCGATGGGCTTGCCGTGAGGCGAGCCTGCGCGGCGCGGAGGTGCTCGCGGTGCACGCTCGTGAGGCGCTGTGCCACAGCATGGCGAGTTACGCGGTGCCAGCCCACGTCGGCACGGACGACGTCGATGACGGCGTCCTGTGGCGGTCGGTGATGCCCGATCCCGTGCCTGGCGTACAGGTCCGCACCGAAATCATCGAGGGCCTTGCCGCCCGCGTCCTGCTCGGACGCTGCGGGGGGGCGGACATGCTGGTCCTTGGAGCGGCCAGCGACACGTCGGACGCGATGCGCTCGGCCGGCCCGGTGATCCGCGCCTGCCTGCGCCGTGCCCCGTGCCCGGTCGTCGTCATCAGCGTCGCCCAGGAACCGCTGCCGCGCCAGGAAGCCCTCGCGCCGGACGCCGATGCGCACGTGCCGGTCATGCTCCCGGCCGGTGCCACGCGCGCCGGGGGCGCCGGTGGCGCCGGGGGCGGCAGCGTCCGCGTCCCCGTGCCGTCGGACATGAGGCTCGGGGGCGGCATGGGCGTGCCTGTTCCGGCCGGCGCGTGAGGGCGTGCGGGTAGCGATCCACGTCAAGCCCGGGTCGGCCCGGACCGCTGTCGGAGGACGGCACGGCGAAGGCGACGTGCTCGTCGTGTCCGTCACCGCACGGGCCGTCGACGGCAAGGCGACGGAGGCCGCGCTGCGGGCCGTCGCCGAGGCGTTCGAGGTAAGGCGCCGGGACGTCAGCCTTGTCACGGGCGCGACAAGCCGGGACAAGGTGGTGGAGATCGACGGAACGGCCGCGGCGCTGTCCAGCCGCCGTGACTTGCTGCTCGGCTCGCCGTGACGCCGTGACGCCGCGACGCCGCGACGCCATGAGGCCGCGACGCCATGAGGCCGCGACGCGTGGCCTAAGGTAACGCCATGGGATCAGACGCCGCCAGCGCCGTCGCCCCGGTCCTCGCGGACAGCCCCGGCGGGGAAGCCGGGTGAGCCCGGCCTACGGGGTCCACTCCGAAGTCGGCAGGCTGCGCAAGGTCCTGGTCTGCGCGCCGGGCCTCGCGCACAGCCGCCTGACCCCGTCGAACTGCGACGACCTGCTGTTCGACGAGGTCATGTGGGTGCGCAGCGCGCAGCATGACCACCAGGACTTCGTCGTGAAGATGCGCGAACGCGGCGTGCAGGTCGTCGAGATGCACGACCTGCTCACCGAGATGCTCGCCATGCCAGAGGCGAAGGCCTGGCTCCTGGACCGCAAGATCACCGCCAACGAGGTGGGCCTGGGCCTGATCGAGGAGACGCGCGCGTTCCTTGACGGGCTCGACCCTCGCGCGCTGGCCGGCTACCTGATCGGCGGCCTGGCGAGCGCGGACCTGCCCGAAGGGTTCCGCCCGCCGTCCATCGCGCTGACGGGGGAGAAGACCGGTGTGCGTGACTATCTCATGCCCCCGCTGCCCAACACCTTGTACACCAGGGACACGACCTGCTGGATCTACGGCGGGGTGACGCTCAACCCGCTGTACTGGCCCGCGCGGCACGGCGAGACCCTCCTGATGAAGGCCCTGTACACCTTCCATCCCGACTTCAGGGATCAGGTCAGCGTCTGGTGGGGCGACCCGGAGCGCGGCTGGGGCCTGGCCACGCTCGAGGGCGGGGACGTGATGGCCCTCGGCGGCGGGGTCGTGCTGATGGGCATGAGCGAGCGCAGTTCCCGGCAGGCCATCTGCCAGGTCGCCGCCGTGCTGTTCCGGGCGGGCGCGGCCCGCCGGGTCATCGTGGCCGTGCTGCCCAAGCTGCGCGCCGCGATGCACCTGGACACCGTGTTCACCTTCGCCGACCGCGACTGCGTCACGGTCTATCCGGACATCGTCAACGGCATCCACGCGTTCTCCCTGCGCCCCGCGGACACCGGCGCCGGCATCGAGGTCACCGCGGAGAAGCTGCCCTTCACCGAGGTCGTCAAGGACGCGCTCGGCCTGCCCGTGCTGCGCGTGGTCGAGACCGGCGGGGACGTCTACGCCACCGAGCGCCAGCAGTGGGACAGCGGCAACAACCTCGTCGCGATCGAGCCGGGCGTGGTCCTCGCCTACGACCGCAACACCTACACCAACGACCTGCTGCGCAAGGCGGGCATCGAGGTCATCACGATCGCCGGCGCCGAGCTGAGCCGCGGCCGCGGCGGCTCGCACTGCATGACCTGCCCGCTCATCCGCGACCCGGCGGACTAGCGCACCGGGGCATGTCGCCAGATATGCCAAGTATGCTCAGCGGGGACAGCGCGATTAGCGAGGCGGAGGCGACGTGACGAGGGTCTGGCTGCCCGACCCGCCGGAAGTCCTCGGCGGCCTGCCCGAAGGCATGGTCGCCGACGTCTGGACGGGAGGCGAGCCGCTGCCGGCTTCGGCGGACGAGGTCGAGTTCATCGTGCTGCCGATGCGGGTCGCGCCCGAGACGCTCACCAGGGTCGCCCGCCTGCCGAAGCTGAAGGTCATCCAGCTCAGTTCGGCGGGCGCGGAGCACGTCGTCTCCTACGTGCCTGACAACGTGCTGCTGTGCAACGCCCGCGGCGCGCACGACGCGGCGACCGCCGAATGGGCCGTCGGGGTGATCGTCGCCCACCTGAGGGATTTCCCCCGGTTCATCACCGCGCAGGGACAGGGCCGCTGGGACTTCGCCGCCAGCCAGTCCGTGGCCGGCAAGCACGTGCTGATCGTCGGCTACGGCTCGATCGGCGGCGCCGTCGAGCGCCGGCTGGCCGGCTGGGAGGTCACGATCGAGCGCCTCGCGCGGACCGCCCGGCCCGGCGTGCTCGGCATGGAGCACCTGCACGCGGCGCTCGCGAGGGCCGACGTCGTGGTGCTCCTCGTCCCCGTCACCGACGAGACGAGGCACCTGGCCGGCGCCGAGTTCCTGGCGAGCATGAAGGACGGCGCGCTGCTCGTGAACGCGGCCCGCGGCGCCATCGTGGACACCGGCGCGCTGCTCGAGGAGCTCAACGCCAAGAGGATCAGGGCGGCTCTCGACGTCACGGACCCGGAGCCGCTGCCGCCCGGGCATCCGCTGTGGACGGCGCCGGGCCTGCTGCTCACCCCGCACGTCGGCGGCGCGGTCACGCAGGCGCGCGACCGCGCCTACGCGATCGCCCGCGCGCAGCTCGCCAGGTACGCCGCGGGCGAGCCGCTGCGCAACGTCATCGGCCCGCGAGGCTACTGACCCGCGCCCCGCCCGCGCCACC
>DAHVAN010000417.1 GCA_027314595.1 Actinomycetota bacterium
CGGGCGCCCCGGCCTGCGCCGCCGCCGGGCAGGCCGCGGTCACGGCCGGGCCCGGGGCCCGTACCGTGTCCGGGAACTGGCGGCTGCGCCATGAGGGGGACTCCTGCCTGACGAGAGAGAGGGGGAGACTCGAGCGGATACGCTCTGATATTCGAATCATATCACAGTCAGCGACAAGAAACCGCCACTACGAGCTATCAAAATAGGCCCAAATACATCGGATTTTCCGGCCGGGCCAGGCAGGCGGCCAACAGGCCGCGCGGACCAGCGCGTCGATCATGGTCGCTCCGCCGGCAAGTGGGGATCCGCGACCCGCCCATGAGCCCAAGCTGACCGGTGCCAGCGATCGCGGCGCTCCCAGATCGGGGCGCTCCCAGCGCGGCGGCCCGCGCACGCGCGGCCAGCAACCGGGCGCATACGAGCAGCCCACCCGCAGCACCTGGATGAGCATCCTGTCGCCGCCCCGCGGGTTGCGGCAGCGCACGCGGCCGCATTCTGCGGCCCGCTCGCGATCCAGGCCCCGGAAATCGTCGCCGCGCCCATGGCCTTGCCGCGCCCGCCCGTCTAGCGTTGCTGCGTAAGAGCAGCGGCCTAGGCCGAAGACGGCCATGTCAGGGAGGGCGGACTCAGTGGAATACGTGCGCGGCCGTAAGGACGATCAGCCGTCGCGTGCCGGGGACGAGGGCACGTTCAGCGGGCGGGCGATGCTCGACCCGGTCCTCGACGACGGGGCGGTCGCCAAGGTGCGGGTGAACAGCGTCATCTTCGAGCCCGGCGGGCGCACCTACTGGCACTCGCACGCCGACGGGCAGGTGCTGATCGTCGCCAGCGGCCGCGGCATGGTCGAGAACAGGGACGGCGACAGGCACGGCCTGCAGGCCGGCGACATGGTCTGGGCCCCGCCCGGGGAGGAGCACTGGCACGGGGCCGCCCCGCACTCGTTCCTCGCCCACACGGCGGTCTCGCTCGGCTTCACCCAGTGGGCGGAGGAAGTCCCGGACGAGCGCTACCAGGCCGCGTTCGGCGAGGAGTAGCAAGGGGCAGAGGGGATTCGCGAAGGAGAAGGCGTGGCCGGCTATGGTACGCGCGAGGTGCTGGCGGTCCGCTTCGGGGACCGCGTCACCACGCGCGCCGAAAGCTTTCTCAACTATCACCTGTACGGCGAGCCGGACGAGAACATAGGGATCGACTACTACTTCTGGGTCATCCGCGACGGTGACGGCACGGTCACCCTGGTCGACACCGGGTTCGCTCCCGCGGCCGGGGACCGTCGCGGCCGGAACTGGCACACCACGCCGGCCGACGCTCTGCCGGCCCTGGGCATCGACCCGGGCCAGGTCGGGACCGTCGTCGTGACGCACGCGCACTGGGATCACACCGGGAACCTGCACCAGTTCCCGGACGCGCGGATCGTGATGAGCCAGGCCGAATACGACTTCTGGACCGGCCCGCTCGCCCGCCGCGCCCATTTCGCGGCGCACGCCGAGCCCGCCGAACTCGCCCGCCTCGCGGCCGCGCACCGCGAGGGCAGGCTCGCGCTCATCGCCGACCAGCACACGCTCGCCCCCGGCATCGAGCTTGTCGAGGTCGGCGGCCACACGCCGGGCGAGCTGATCGTGACGGTCGCGGCGGCGGGCGGCACGGTGGTGCTCGCCTCCGACGCGCTGCATTTCTACGAGGAGGCCGAAAGGGACCGCCCCTTCGCCATCCTCGCCGACCTGCCCGGCATGTACCGCGCCTACGACCTGCTCGCCGATCTTGCCGCGGAGCCGCGCACCTGGCTGGTGGCCGGCCATGACCCCGCGGTGCGCGACCGCTTCGCCCCGTACCGGGACCAGGCCGCCGTCACCGACCTGACCCGCCCTACGGGGTCACCGTGACCAGGGTGCCGTAAGGCAGGATCGGGTACGCCTGCTCGGCCGCGGTGTAGGGCAGTTCCACGCAGCCCAGGCTCTGCGGGTAGCCGTAGGCCGCGCGCGCGATGTAGTGCACCGCGGAACCGCCCACGAAATAGGACACCCACTGGACAGGGTCCGCGTAGTGCGACCCGTCCGGGTTGGTGCCCTGCATGACCTGGTATGGCATTTTCAGGTAGACGGGGAAGGTGCCGACCGGCGTGGGCGCGACGGAGATGCCGGTGTTGGCCAGGCTGCGGAACGCGTAGTGCCCGTTGTGCCAGATCGTCAGCGTCTCAGGCGAGCCCTGGCTGGCGACCGCGTAGCTGTACCCCTGCGTGTTGCGCGCCCCGGTCTGCGCCGCCCGCAGCAGCGCCGCCCACACCGCCGGGCCCGCCACCCCGTCGGTCGCCATCCCGTGGTCGCCTTCGAACCCCGTGATCGCGCCCGTGTCGAGCAGGTTGCCGCTGCCCGGCTTCCAGAATGAGTACAGCTGTCTCGGATAGCCCTGCTGCCACGTGAACGTTCCCGGCGGCGGCTGGTAGGCCGCCGCGAGCTGGGCGGCAGCGCTGCCCGCCGGCACCGCCGCGCCCGGGTCGGCGTGCCAGCTCATCGGCAGGTAGCCGAGCTGGGCGAGCAGTTGCTGCAGCCGGAGGACGGAGTACGCCGCGGTGGTAAAGCTCGATTTATATCCCGAACGAGCGGTGCCGTCTGTCCCGGGCACCGTCACCGTCACACGGGTGCCGGCCTGGAAGCCGGTCCGCGGCGTGAAGACCGCGGTGTCGCCCGCGCGCTGCCAGGTCCCGGCGATGGCGGGGGACAGCCGGGGCATGGCCGCGGCGGCGGGCAGCGGCTCGTTGAACGTGACGGTGATGGTGTCCGTTCCGTCGAAGCCCCGGGTGCCGTTGGCCGGGCTGACGGAGATCAGGCGCAGCGGCGCCCGCCGCGCGGCCTGATGCCTGGCCGCGGTGGCGGCGTGGCGGGAAGAGGCTGGCGCCGCCTGCCCGGGAGGGCTGCTGGCGGCGAGTACGATGCCGGTGACGCCTGCGCCTACAGCGACTATCGCGCCTGAGGCCCACGCCGTGCTGGTGCGCGTTCTGCTACGCAAAGTGCTCCCCCAGTTACTCCATGCACTAGTTACGATGAACTGCATTACGCGCTAGCGTAACGCAGTGTAATTTCATGTGTTCCCTCTGTAGTTAATGTCTATGCCTGACGGCGGGCGGCAGTTGACATTGGACGGATCAGCGGTAAGTTTTTGGCACAGTCCAGCACCGGGCTCGCCGGCCGGATTGGCTGGCACGTAGCAGTAGCATTGATGGCGCGTCACGGCGGGGGCGAAGGCAGCCAGTCTTCGGATGCCGAGCGCGGCGCATAAGCTAGCCGGTGCGCGTGTCCGGCTGTCAGGGGGTTGGGCCTGGAAAGGGCCCGGGCGGCTCAGTAGACAACGGAGACCGTGCTCGTTGCCGACGGGACGGATCCGGACCGAGGCGCTGCCCGGGCCCTCTTCCGCGAAGTCGCCGGACAGGAGAAGGTGAAGACAGGTAATGGGCGAGTCGGCTTCATCCGCAAGCCGCGTGATCATTGTCATGCCGACCTACAACGAGCGGCAGAACCTTGAGATCATGGCCGGGCGGGTCAGGGAATCCGTGCCCGAGGCGGACCTGCTGGTAGTCGATGACAACAGTCCTGACGGCACCGGCGACCTGGCCGACAAGCTAGCCGAGACTGACAGGCGCGTGCAGGTCATGCACCGGACCGAGAAGGCCGGCCTGGGCCGCGCCTACGTCGCGGGGTTCAACTGGGCGATCGAGCACGGTTACGACGTGATCGTCGAGATGGACGCCGATGGCTCGCACCGCCCCGAGGACCTGCCGAAGCTTCTCGCGGCGCTCGACGGCGCCGACGCGGTGATCGGGTCGCGCTACGTGCCCGGCGGCACGGTCGTCAACTGGCCGAAGTCCCGTGAGTTCCTGTCCCGCGGCGCCAACATCTACAACCGGCTGATGCTCGGCATCTCCGTCAAGGACGCGACCGGCGGCTACCGGGTCTACCGGGCCGCGACGCTGCAGAAGATCGACCTGAACAACATCGAGTCGGCCGGCTACTGCTTCCAGATCGACATGACGCTGCGTGTGCTGCAGGCTGGCCTCAAGCTGACCGAGGTGCCGATCACGTTCGTCGAGCGCGAGCGGGGCTCCTCGAAGATGAGCAACGCGGTCATCCGCGAGGCGTTCTTCCGTGTCGCCCAGTGGGGCATCGCGGCGCGGCTGCACGGCCGCTCCGCGGCCAGCGTCCGCAAGGGCTAGGTTCCGCGGGCGCCGCGCGCCCGCGGACGCTCTCTAGGCGCTGCGCCGCGCCGCGTGGTTGGCGGCTTCGGCGATGGCGCGGCCCTCCATGGCCCGCCGCTCCCTGATGACCTCGAGGCGCTCGGCGAGGACCGCTTCGAGGTCTTCGAGGGTACGCCGCTCCATGAGCATGTCCCAGTGGCTGCGCGGCGGCTTGACCTTCTTGGGCGACGGCGACTGCCCGGTGCTCGCGGTGGCCATGGCCCCGCAGACACGACACTCCCACAGGGGGGGCGGTTCCGCCTCCGCGGCGAACGGCACGCTAAAATGGTGTCCGTTCGGGCAGTCGAATGGGACGTCCTGGCGGGGTGCCAGGTCGGTGTTCCGGTCGTTCTCGTAGCTAGTCGCACCGAGTCGGGTTCCGCGAAGTGCGCGTTCGGCCATTACTTGCTGCCTCCCAGGCGGTTGGCGATCTCTAGCGGCAACACTGGATACCCGGACAAGATTCCCTGTGCGCGCAGTATCCAATCCCGTTTCGAGAGTGTTTCGCCTGGCTCGGGTGATACGGGTGTGTGAGATGTAGTCTCGCGTGCCTGCGGACGCGGGGACCGGCGGTCCCCCCGTGCCGGGGGCCAGGGGGGACGGGCAGTCCCCGTGCGGGGCCAGGGGGACGGGACCGGCGGTCCCCCCGTGCCGGGGGCCAGGGGGGGACGGGGGGACGGGCAGTCCCCCCGTGCGGGGGGTCCCCGGGGGGTCGGCCCCCGGGAGAGATACAGCTAACGCCCCGGCCCGCGGGTGCCACTGGCCGCGCTCGGTCAGGATGTCGCGGAGCAGCACGATGTCGTCGGTCATCACGCCGTCCGCGCCGCGATCCAGTGCCTGCTCGATCCCCTCGCGCGTGTTCAGCGTCCACACGTGGACCTGCTGCCCGAGTTCGTGCGACCGCCTGATGAACTCCCTGGTGGCGATCCGCTTTGGCACCTGGGCGCACTGCGCGCCCGAGCGGGCCAGTCGCGCCGCCAGGGCCTTGCCGGGGTGCCCGGCGTACCTGACGGCCACGATCGCGGCCGGCGTGACCGCCAGGCACACCGGGCGGCCGAGGGCCTTGCGCGCCGCGAGCAGCCTCCTGCCGGAGAACGAGGTCACGCACACCCGGTCCCAGGCCTTGGTGCGCCGCAGCACCCGGGCCAGCGGCTCGATCGTGCCCGGGTCCTTGAGGTCGATGTTGAACCGCAGGTCGCCGAACGTGCCGAGCAGGTCCTCGATCAGCGGGATCTGCTCCTTGCCGTCGATCCGGGCGGCGGACACCTCCTTGTAGGCCAGCTTGCCGACCTGGCCGGCCCGGTCGGTGACCCGGTCCAGGGTCGCGTCGTGGAAGGCCAGCAGAGCGCCGTCGCGGGTGGAGCGCGCGTCGGTTTCCAGGTACGCGTAGCCGAGTTTGACCGCGTACTCGAAGGCGGGCCAGGAGTTCTCCGGGTTGTGCGCCGCCCCGCCCCGGTGCGCGAACGCCACCGGCCGCGGGTGGTCGAGATAAGGTGCTGCCACGCTTGCGATTATGCCCGCTGAGCAGCGGTCCCCCGGTTAACTGTGCCACTCGCGGCGGCGAACTTCGGCCATCGCGATCGCGGCGGCCACCGCCACGTTCAGCGAGCCGACCCGGCCGGTCTGGGGGATGTAGGCCACCGCGCCGGCGGCGGCGAGCAGCGCGGGGGAGCAGCCGTGATCTTCGTTGCCGATGGCCAGGCAGATGTCGCCGTCCAGGGGCGCCTGCGCCAGCGGCACCGCACCCGAGGCGAGTTCTATGGCCACCACGCGAAAGCCCGCCTCCGCCGCGGCCTTGGCCGCCGCGGCCGGGGCCGGCTCGCGGAACGACTCCAGGAACCTTTCGGTGCCCAGCGCCGTCTTGCCGACCGACGGCAGGTCGAGGTCGGGGGTGTTGCCGCACAGCCACAGGCATTCGGCGCCGAAGGCGGCGGCGGTACGCACGATCGAACCCACGTTGAACGGCTGGCTGACCGAATCGAGCAGCAGCGCGAGCCGCCCCTGGGTCCGCCGCCGCCACTGCCTGTTCAGCCGCTTGACGTCGGTGGGACGCAACTGCCGCGGGGACCCGCCGCCGTGGGAGCCGGTGGTCATGGGGGAGTCGCCGCTGCGTCGCTCCGGGGGGACGCCCCCCCCGGACCCCCCCGGGAAACCACCGGTCGTTCGGCATAATCGACAACGAGCAGCCGGTACCCGCTCCGTGCGGCGAGACGCGTCACGGGCCAGCCTTGTCCGGCCAGCCAGGCGTGCAGCGAGTCGGCGCCGAGGTTACGCCCTATCACCATGGCAGCCCGTCCGCCCCGGTCGAGCCTGGCCAGCCAGCCGCGCAGCAGGTCGTGCAGGGCCGCCTTGCCGATCCGCACGGGCGGGTTGGACCATATCCCGGCGAAGCGCGCGGGTATGTCCGGGGAGTCCGGGGTGGCGCAGCGGACGTTGCGCAGGCCCGCCTTCGCGGCGTTGCGGGCGCACAGGCCGAGCGCGCGCTCGTTGACGTCGACCGCCCACACGGTCGCCGCCGGGGCGCGGCTGGCCAGCGTGCACGCCACCGGGCCGTAGCCGCAGCCGAGGTCGAGCAGGTCACCTTCGGGCGGGGGCGCGGGCCCGGCTTCGACCAGGAACCTGGTGCCCGGGTCGAGGCGGCCCGGGGAGAACATCCCCGAGTCGGTCTCCAGCTCGAGGTAGGCGTCCGGGAGCACGACCCTGACCAGCCCGGGCCGGTGCGGCGCCTGGGGCTGGGCCGCGAAGTAGTGCTGTGAGCTCACGAGCTCACAGGTGCCGCCCGCGGCGCCTGCTCGGCGAGCGCGGGGTTGATGTACTGGCGGCGCATCCAGCGCTCGACGATGAACGTCATCACCGGGACAGTGCCGGCCAGCAGCAGGAGCACGGTCGGCTTCGGCTTCATGTGCAGCTTGCTTGCCAGCCTGTACGCGAACACGATGTAGACCATGTACAGCACACCGTGCACCGTCCCGACCTGGTTGACGATGACGGTGTTGTGGTCCCAGATCTGCAGCGGGATGCCGGCGAAGACCACGATGATGATCAGCACCCCGGTTATATACGCCATTACCCGGTAGCGCAGCACGGCCGCGTGCATCTCCGGCGCCCTCCTTCTGTGCTTACCTGAACCCGTACCGCTTGCCGTGAGTGCCCTTGACCTCGTCGTTGAGCCGGGCCAGGTACCGGTTGTACCGCGCGAGCTCCTCGTCGCCCGCGTCGTCGCCCGGCACCTGCACCTGCTGGATGCCGATCCCGGCCGGCAGGGCTTCCGTGACCGGATCGGTCTCCAGCGCCTCGCCGCCGCCGCGCCTGATGCGGAACTCGTCCCGGATCGTCTTGGCCCAGAACACCACCGCGAAGCCGGCGAAAAGCGGCCACTCGAACGTGTAAGCCCAGCTTAGGCCGTTGCCGCTGAGGGCGCGGCGCAACTGCCAGTCGCCTAGCCAGAGCATGCCCCAAAACGACACGACCATCAGCACGTGCCAGCCGATCCAGCGCGGCTTGATGAGGAACCGCCATACCGGGACGGATCCGGGAGCTTCCATGCCGTCGAGCGTATCGCGCTCCCGCGGGGTAGTGACCGCGGCCGGCCACCGATGTGCCAAGGTGATGTCATGCGCAAGTACGTGATCATGGGTGTGCAGGGCAGCGGGAAGGGGACCCAGAGCGACATGCTCGCCGCGGACCTCGATCTCGTGCACATCAGCGTGGGCGACATCTTCCGGTGGAACGTGACGAACCACACGAAGATGGGCGCCCAGGTGCAGCGTGTGATGGCCGCAGGCGAGCTGGTGGGCGACGACCTGGTGGAGTCAGTGGTGCAGCGCCGGCTGGCCGAGCACGACTGGAACTTCGGCTTCGTCATCGACGGCTTCCCCCGTAACGCGCGGCAGGCGGAGTTCTTCCTGGAGAGCTACGACATCGACGGGGTCATCCACCTCGACCTGCCAGACAGCGAGGTGCGGCGCCGGGTGCTCAGCCGGCGGCTGTGCGCCGAGTGCGGGATGGACTACAACCTCATCGCGGACAGCCCGCACGTGCCGGGCCGCTGCGACTCCTGCGGCGGCGAACTGGTCCGCCGCCAGGACGACACCGAGCAGGCCCTGGCGGTGCGGCTGCGCGAGTACCACGAGAAGACCAATCCGGTGCTGGACCTGTTCCGGCGCAAGGAGTACGTGATCACCGTGGACGCCCGCCCGTCGAAGGAGGCCGTGCAGCTCCAGATCCGCTCACGGCTCGGCCTGCCGGTCGCGCCGGCCGCGCCGGCCGCGCCGGCCGCGCCGGCCTTCGCGGAGGGGCACGGTGGACACTGAGATCGTGATCTTCGGCGGGAGCGCCCACCCGGCGCTCGCCGGGGAGATCTGCGCGCAGCTCGGCGTGGCCCTCAGCGCGGTGCGGCTGACCCGGTTCGCCAACGACTGCCTCGAGGTGCAGTTGCAGGCCAACTGCAGGGAGCGGGACGTGTTCCTGATCCAGCCGCTGGTGCCGCCGGTCCAGGAGAACCTCGTCGAGCTGCTGCTGATGGCCGACGCCGCCCGCGGCGCCTCCGCCGCCCGGGTCACGGCGGTCATGTCGCACTACGCCTACGCGCGTTCGGACAAGAAGGACGCGCCGCGCATATCCATCGGAGGCCGGCTCGTCGCCGACCTGCTGGTCACGGCCGGCGTCAACCGGGTGCTGACGCTGACCCTGCACTCTCCCGAGGTGCACGGGTTCTTCTCCGTCCCTGTGGACCACCTGCACGCGCTGCGCGAGCTTGCGGACCACTTCAGGCGGCGGGACCTGTCCAACGCGGTGGTGCTGTCGCCCGACCTCGGCTACGCCAAGAGCGCCGCCGCGTTCGCCCGCAGGCTCGGCCTGCCGGTCGCGGCAGCGGCGAAGGAGCGGCTGTCCGACAACAAGGTCTCGATATCGGCGATCATCGGCGAGGTGGCGGACCGCGACGTCATCGTCGTCGACGACGAGATCGCCCGCGGCACCACGGTGCTCGAACTGCTGTCGCTGCTGCGCCAGCAGGAGGTGCGCTCGATCAGCATCGCCTGCACGCACGGCCTGTTCGCCGACGGGGCGCTGGAGAAGCTGGCCGCCGCCGAGGACGTGACCGAGATCGTCAGCACGAACTCGGTGCCCGCGCCGACGTCACACGCCAAGCTGACCGTGCTTTCTGTGGCGCCGGCGTTGGCTGAGGCCATCCGCCGCACGCACGACGGCCAGTCGGTAAGCGTGCTGTTCGAGCACTGATCAGCACGTTGCCTGGCCGGTCTGGGCGTTGTGCGCTCACGCCGGCTGGCTCCGGCCCGGCACGCAGCCTGCCGGCGCGGTGGCAGTGACAGCGAGGTCCTGGCGCTAGCCGGCGGCTTGCCCGGCCGTCTGGATCATCCAGGCCAGGACCAGGGCCTCTTCGCGCCAGGCGTCGTAGCGGCCGCTGCGGCCGCCGTGGCCGGCCTGCATCTCGGTCTTCAGCAGGAACGGGCCGCCACCCCCGGTGGCGCGCAGCCGGGCGATCCACTTGGCGGGCTCGTGGTACCTGACCCGGGTGTCGTTCAGGCTGGTGATCGCGAAGATCGCGGGGTAGCAGGCGGCCGTCACGTTCTCGTAGGGGGTGTAGGACTTCATGTACTCGTACACGTCGCGGTCGTGCAGCGGGTCGCCCCACTCCTCCCATTCGGTCACGGTCAGCGGCAGCGACGGGTCCAGGATCGTGTTCAGCGCGTCCACGAACGGGACCTCGGCGACGATCCCGGCGAACGCCGGCGGCGCGAGGTTCGCCACCGCGCCCATCAGCAGGCCGCCTGCCGATCCGCCGCGGGCGACCATGCGGTCCGCCGACGTCCAGCCCGCCGACACCATGTGCTCCGCGCACGCGACGAAGTCGGTGAACGTGTTCTTCTTCTCCAGCAGCTTGCCGTGCGTGTACCAGGACCGGCCCATCTCGCCGCCGCCCCTGACGTGCGCGATCGCGCAGACGAACCCGCGGTCGAGCAGCGACAGGTCGGTGATGGAGAACCGCGGGTCGGTCGAGTGCTCGTAGCTGCCGTAGCCGTACAGCATGCACGGCGCCGAGCCGTCGCGCGCGGTGCCCGCGCGGCAGACCACCGAGACCGGGATGCGGGTGCCGTCCGCGGCCAGGGCCCACTCGCGATGCTGTTCGTAGTCGCCACTCGCGAACGGCGCCCCGTCCGGTGCGGGCAGCACCGGCTGCTGCTTGAGGCGGGTCAGCGTGCCCGTCGCCAGGTCGCAGTCGTAAACCGTCCCGGGGGTGATCATCGAGGTGTACCCGAGCCGGAATGTGGTCTGGGTGAACTCCGGGTTCGAGCCTGGCGACACCCGGTATATCGGCTCGGGGAAGGCGATGTCCCGCTCACCGTCGGGAGCGAGCACCCGGAGCCGGGTGAGCCCGTCACGGCGGAAGTAGACGACGGTGTAGCCGGCGAACGCGTCCACGCCGAGCAGCCGGGTGTCGGCCCGGTGCGGGATGAGCGGCGTCCAGGCCACCGAGTCCGCGCCCGCGGCACCGCCCGCGCCCGCGGCGCCGGGCAGCGGGGCGGTGGCGAGCTCGAAGTTCTCCGCGCCGTCGTTGTGCAGGATCAGCAGCTTGTCGCCGGCGTCCTCGACGTCGTACTCCACGCCCTGCCTGCGCGGCGCCACCACCGTGAAGTCGCCTTCTGGCGTGGCGGCGTCGAGCAGCCGCCACTCGCTGGTCAGCACGCTCGCCGTCCGGATGAAGATGTGCCGCTCGCTGCGGAACAGGCCGATGCCCACCCAGAACCGCTCGTCGGTCTCCTCGAACACGAGCACGTCGGACGACGCCGGCCTGCCGACGCGGTGCCGCCACACCCGGTAAGGCCGCCACGCGTCGTCGACCGTGACGTAGAACAGGGCCGACCCGTCCAGCGACCAGGCACAGCCGTAGAACGTGCCGGGGATCTCGTCGGGCAGCACCCGCCCAGCGGCCAGGTCCTTGACCCGCAGCGTGAACCGCTCGTCGCCGGAGAAGTCAGTGGAGTAGGCGAGCAGCCTCTCGTCCGGGCTGACCTCGAGCGCGCCGAGCGAGAAGAACCCGGCGTCCGCCGCCGCCTCGTTGCCGTCGAGCAGTATTTCCTCGCCGTCGAGCGGCTTGCCGTCCTCGGGCAGCGGCGGGCGGAGCTCCCCGTCGAGCACCCGGCGGCGGCAGTGGATCGCGTACTGCTGGCCCTGGACCGTGCGCGCGTACCGCCACCAGCCGGCCTTGCGAACCGGCACAGACAGGTCGGTCTCCTGGGTCCGCGCCTTGATCTCATCGAAGATCCGCGAGCGCAGGTCTTCGAGCCCGCAGGTCAGAGCGGTCATGTACGCGTTCTCCGCCTCCAGGTAGGCGATCACCTCCGGGTCCTCGGGATCGGTGAGCCAGGCGTACGGGTCGATGACCGTGTCGCCGTGGTGCGTGCGCCCGGACGGGACCTGCTTGGCGGACGGGGGCGTCGGCGGCGACTGCGGCCCGGGCTGCGGCACGGTACTCATAGCGGCCCAGTCTAGACTGGCCCGGTCATAAGGCATGCGGAGCGGAACCTGCCGTCCGCCGCTCACGTCATACGTAGTACCCCGATGGGCCTGTTGACCTTCGGCTGGCGGCGGGCTGGCGTCGCCGCGGCGATGCTGGCGGTCAAGCGGATCGCGATCACGGGCTCGGTGCTTGCCCTGCTCGCCTCTTCGTGGCTCGCATGCGGCGGCGCGGGCATCCGCGGTCGCCTGGCGCGTGCGGCCGCCGCGCTGGCCGTGACCGACGTCGCGGTTTGCACGGATCCGGTTCAGCAGACGATCGACCTCGGCCAGATCAACCTGGCCCTGATGGCCGTCGTCCTCGCTGACCTGCTCGTGCCGGGCGACCGCTGGTGGCGGGCTGGCCGCGGTCTGCGTCTGCGCGCTCACCGGCCTGCTCGTCTCTCCGGTTTCCTGGGACCACCATTGGGTGTGGATCGTCCCGGTGTTGGTAGCGGCGGCGCAGGCGGCATGGCGGTACCGCTCCCGGGCCGCCCGGGCCGCCCGGGCCCCGTGGGCCGGTCTGGCCTGCCTGGTCCTGCTGTTCCTGTCGTATCCCGCGGTCGGGCGCCCGCCCAACCCGGCGCAGGTCAAGGGGCTCATCTGGTCGGTCCCGGTCGGCGGGAACCGCGAGTACGGATGGCGCGGCTGGGAGCTTGCGGTGGGGAACCTCTACGTGCTGGCCGGGCTGGCCATGCTCTGCGGGGCCGCGGTCGCGGCGCTGCGCGCCGGTGCCGCACGGCGGGCCGGCCGCGAACCGCTGGTGCCAGCGGTCCCGGTGACACGGGAACGGGCCTGACCCGGACGGCCCATAAGGCCCGGACGGGCCTTAAGGGAACGGGGGCGACTGCTCGGCGTCGGCCATGACGACGTGCATGCCCTCGGCGGCGAAGCGCTGCGACAGGCCGAGCCCGATGCCGCTCGCCGCGCCGGTGACGACGGCTACCCTGCCCGGCCCGATGGGGGACGGCGCGGGCTCAGGGGGACGGGACGGTGACGTTGGTGGAGTGGCCACCGTTAAAGTGAAGCAATGCCAGCAGGCCTGTGGCAAGAGTGAGCCACCGGGTCAGGGAGTTGCGCGGGATCAGCGCCAGGGTCACCCACGCGATCGAGGCGTACCAGGGCAGCGCCCACGGCGCGACGATCACCCAGGCGAACGTGAGCGCGCAGGTGGCGGCCACCACGGTCGGCACGTCGGGCGACAGCCGGTTGTACAGGTACCAGGCCAGGGCCAGCATCAGCGGCGGCCAGGCGAACCCGATCATGGTGGTCACCAGGTTTTCGGCGTGGTGGCCGCCGATCGCCAGGCCTATCTCCTGGACCAGCCGCCACACGGTGGGCGAGATGACCATCTGCGAGGCCTTGCCCAGTGGCTTGAGCGCCCCGAATCCGTAGCTGAAGTAGTACAGCCCGGCCGTCGTCAGCGCCGCGATCGAGCCGATCCGGGCCAGCCGCGCCCAGGCCCGGTCGTGCAGCAACGGGATCGCGATGCCGAGCGCGACGAAGATGGCGTTCACCTTGATGGCTCCCGCCACGCCGACGACCAGGCCGACGACGATGTCGTGCCAGACCGTGGCACCCCGCCGGGACAGCACGATCGCCGCGATGCCGGCGAGCGCGACGAAGGAGTCGAGGTGCCCGCCCATCACCAGTTCCGCGATCAGCAGCGGGTTCGCCACCCACAAGAGCACCGCGCGCACCGGGTTCTCTGCCGTGCGCAGCAGCACGTAGCCCGCCGCGATGAACGCCGCGCCGATCATGATCATCAGCACCCAGATCGTGGCCCACGGCTTCGCCCCGCCGATCAGCGCGGCGACCAGGTGCGTCCAGGTCGCCACCGGCCCGTACACCGACGCCGTGCCCCGCCATTGCTTGGCGACCAGCATCGTGTACGGGTTGCGCGAGCCGCCGGGCAGCATGCTCGGCACGAAGGTGTAGGGGTTGTGGCCGAGCGCGGCGATCCGGCCGTAGGCGGCGTAGCTCGCGGCGTCGGAGGAGCCCACCGGGGTGATGTTCACCACCACCGCGACCGTGCCCGTCGCCGCGAGGAAGACCTTGCGCGGGCTCGGTGCCCAGCCGCGGCTGTTGGCCCACAGCATCATGGCCAGGCCAAGGCAGCACAGCCCGATCGAGGCGTACATGATCAGGTTCGCGGCGATGTCCGGCAGGTGCGGTGCGCCGATGTCCCTGGCCAGCGTTGTCAGCGGCAGCAGCACCGGCGGCGTGGCCGCGCTGGACTGCGGCGCCGTGGCGCACAGGCCCACGAAGGCGATCCCGCCTATGCCGAGCGCGCTCAGCGTCACCGCGGGCAGCGGCCGGGCCAGCGGACTGTGCGCGAGCACCCGGATGAGCACGCCCATCATCGCTTCGACGCGACCGCCAGGGATCGGCGGCTCGGCGAGCTTAGCCGGGCCGGGCGGCACGCCGTCGAGGGTGCCGCTGCCGGGCGGATCCGCCGGGGACGACGGGGACGACGGGGAGGACGACGTGGGCGCCCCGGCAGACCCCTGGTCAGCGCTGCCGCGCTGGGGCGGATCCACCAATACGGCCACTGAATGTCCTCCTGGCACGACAGATGTTGACTAACCAGGTGCCTCGGATCGCCAGGCCCACCGCCGACTTCTGGCGATCATACTCTGTGAGCGTTTGAGCACCGCCTTCCCCGCGACGGGTGGCGCACTCGTGACGTCAACGCACGAAACCACATCCACGCTTCCGGCGGCGGTTCCCGAGACTGTTTTGCGACCCACTAGTCACCACTATGTGACAGTTTTACAAGCTCGGTCCCGGTTGCCCCGTGCGTCCGGAGAGAAGCGGAACACCCAGAAGACCTTCAGGCACCCTGGATACGGCCAGGGAGATCGCATGCCCAGGGCACAATGGGGACATGCCCCGTGGAGCGCGGTTCGCCGCGGCGATGACGACGCTGACCCGCAGGCTCCCTTTCGGGCTCGCCGCTGTCGTGCCACCGAGCGTCGCCGGCTACCTGCTGATCAGCCTGTGCACGTTCGTCCTCGACCTGGCGCTCCTGGCGGCGTTCCACGGCGGCCTGCGATGGCCGGTTCCGCTTGCGGTCACCGTGTCGTACGGCACCGCGGGCCTGGTGAGCTACGTGGCCAACCGCGTGCTCAACTTCCGTTCGCACGGCGCGCTCGGCAGGCAGCTGCCGCTGTACGTGGCGATCATGGCGAGCAACTACCTGGCGTTCGTCCTCGGCCTCACCAGCGGGCTTGCCGCGGCCGGCGTCTACTACGAGCTCGCCCGGGTCATCGCGGCGGCGTGCGAGGGCGTGTACCTGTACTGCTGCATGCGCTGGATCGTCTTCAGGGACGCCGGGGACAGCGTGCGGGCGAGCAAGGCCGGCGCCGCGATACCGGCCCGGACAGCTGCGCCTGCTGCGTCCCCGGCGTCCCTTACGCCCCCGGCGCCCCCGGCGTCCTTACGCTTCCGGCATCGGCGGCGCCCCCGGCGTCCGCGGCGCCTGCGGCCTCCATGGCGCCGCCGGCGTCCGCGGCCCGCCGGCCGAGTCGGCCGGCAGCTTGGAGGGAACGACGGCAACGGCCGGGAGCGGCAGGCCGGCCGGCGCCAGGCCCGCGTTCAGGTCGCGGTTCACGACCTCGGCCGCCCCCTGGATCGTGTCTATTCCGTACTGCTCGGAGGGGTTGTTGTCGGTGAGCACCGCCATCATGTAGTCGCGGCCGTGCCCGGTGAAGGCGCCGATGCTGTTGATGTGCCAGCCGCCGGGGCTCTCGGGCAGCCAGCCGTTCTTGATGTGCACGGTCACCCCTCTGGGCGCGCCCGCGGAGACGCCCCACCGCTCCCACGAGACGACGTTCGCCATCAGGCCGAGCTCGTAGTTCCGCGAGTAGTCGCTCAGCACCGCGTTGGGCTTGGTCAGCAGCCGCAGCAGGGTGAGCTCGTCGTGCGCGGTGATGTCGGTGTCCCCCCAGTAGCCGTACAGGCCGAGGCGGGTCTCGGTCATCCCCGCCACGTCGAGGAAGTGCTGCAGGCGGCCGTACCCGAGCTCGTCCCACAGCGCGGTCGCGGCGTTGTTGTCCGACAACGTGATCATGATCGTCGCGAGGTAATTCTCCGTCGAGGTCAGCGGCCGCCCGGTCTCCTGGTGCCACAGCAGCAGCGCGGCCAGGATGGTGGCCTTGACCACGCTCGCCGAATGAAAGTGCGCTCCCTCGTTGAGCGCGCACGTCACGTCGCGGGGGCGGTCGTACACGGTCAGGCCGTAGGTGTCGTAAGCCGGGGCGAGCGCGGCCCGGATGTCCCGCGACAGCCGCGCCGCGAGCGCCTTGTAGGTGACCGGCGCGGTGCAGATGCCCTCCCGCACGATCGGCACTCCCGGAGAACCCGACCCGCCCGGCCCCCCGGACGGCCCGTTCGTCCCCGCCGACGCGGCGGTGACGGCGCTGCCCGCGGTCACCAGCGCCAGCGCTGCCGAGCATGCCAACGTTGTCTTGATCTTCATGTGTTCGCCCCATCCGTGTTCGTGTTCGCCGCAGCTAAGCTCTGCGTCTATGACGCCTGAGGCATCCGATTCGGCCAGGAATATTTTGATTCGCGGCGGTTACGTTTTGACAATGGACGACGCCGGAGACCTCCCGGGCGCGGACGTGCACGTCAGGGACGGCGTGATCCGCGCGGTAGGCACCGGCCTGCACGCCCCGGGCGCCGAGGTGATCGACGCGGCCGGCAAGATCGTCGCGCCCGGCCTCGTCGACACCCACTGGCACATGTGGAACACGCTGCTGCGCGGCCTGTCGGACGGGCAGGGCCAGGCCGGCTACTTCAGGACCTGCGCCGGGCTCGGCAGCCGCTTCACGCCCCGGGACACCTACGAGGGCACCCGGCTCGCCTGCGCCGAGGCCATCGACTCGGGGATCACCACCGTGCACGACTGGTCGCACAACGTCCGCGGGCTCGAGTGGGCGGAGGCCGGACTCCGGTCGCTCGCCGAGTCCGGGCTGCGGGCCCGCTTTTCCTACGGATATCAGACCGGTCATCCGAACGACAGGTTGATGTCCCTTGAGGACCTCGCCCATGTCGCGCAGCGGTGGCCGGCCTACGGCGCCGGCGGCCGGATCCACCTGGGCATGGCGTGGCGGGGGATCGGCGGGAGCAACCCGGCGATGCGGGTGGCGCCGGAGCTGTACCGCCGGGAGATCGAGGCCGCGCGCGGCCTCGATCTCCCGGCGGTACAGCTCCGGCGCCACC
>DAHVAN010000422.1 GCA_027314595.1 Actinomycetota bacterium
CGCGCCGGGCGCGCGCACCACTCGGGGCGCGGGGGGCGCTCGGGCCACTCGGCCCGCCGCGAGGCCCCCGGCCGGCCCCCGCACCCGCTGCGGGTCACCCTCACGCGCACCGGGAATCTTGACCCGTCCGCCCGCTTTTTCACCGGTCCCGGCACCCCGCTGGTCTACTGCGCCTCACCGGTTGTCCAGGCTGCCCGCTCCAGGCTGGGGGCCGCCGCCGTGGTCATCGACGCCGGCGACCCCCCGTCCCTCCGCACGATTTTCCATGATCTTCATTCCGAACGATCGGTCGCGACTGTCCTGGTGGAAGGCGGCTCCCAGATCCTGCGCGACGTCCTCGCGGAGGATCTCGCCGACGAACTGCGCCTCGCGATCGCCCCGTTCTTCGTCGGCGACGCGAACGCCCCCCGCTTCGGCCTGCCCGCCGCCTACCCGCACACCCCCGCGAACCCCATGCGCCTGGCCGCGGTCCGCCGCCTGGGCGACATCACCGTCGCGCACTACGTTCTCGGCGCGCGGCGGCGCCCGCCCGGCCTCCCGCCCCTGGCCGGGCCCGTCACGGGCCGGGCGTGACCAGGTCCTCCAGGTACCGCGGGACCCGGACGAATAGGCCGCCAGGATCGTTTCCTGCTGCCAGGGACCGTGTTGCGCGGCTTTCCTGCCCGTCCCCGGCCGGCCTGGCAAGCCGTTCGCCGCCCGCGGGGAGCCGGGCCTTAGCCTCACCTCAGCCGCCCGTCCAGCCCCACGCGTCCGGTGACGGTGACGGGCTGGCTCATGGTGGCCTCGATGTCGGCGCGGGGGGCCACCCACCTCACCGATGAGGCGGCGCTGCGGCTGTCAGGGCAGCCGGAACGCTGGACACACCGACCTGGGGTCAGAACAGCGTGTTCCCCGGCTCGATGCCGCGCATCGAGCCGTAATCGAGCGTGACGCAGCGGATGCCGCGGTCGGCGGCCAGGACGCGGGCCTGCGGCTTGATCTCCTGCGCGGCGAAGATCCCGTGCACGGGCGCGAGCAGCGGATCCCTGTTGAGCAGGTCGAGATAGCGGGTGAGCTGCTCAACTCCGTCGATCTCTCCGCGCCTTTTGATCTCGACCGCGACGTGGGCGCCGTCGGCGTTACGGCACATGATGTCGACCGGGCCGATCGGCGTGGGGTACTCGCGGCGGATGAGCCGCCAGCCGTCGCCGAGCAGGTGAAGCTGCTCGGCGAGCAGCACCTGCAGATGCGCCTCGACGCCGTCCTTGGTCAGCCCGGGGTCCACGCCGAGGTCCACCGAGGTGTCGCTGAGCGTTTCCTCGATGGTGATCGTCAGCGTCTCGCCCGCCTTGTTGGCGACCGTCCACCTGCCCGGCTGCTCGGTCAGCCGGCACGGCGGCGACATCCAGTTCAGCGGCTTGTAGGAGCCGCCGTCCGAATGCACGAGGACCGACCCGTCGGCCTTGACGATGAGCAGCCGGAGGGCGGACGGGAGGTGGGCGGTGAGCCGACCGTCGTAGTCGACGCTGCACCGGGCGATGACGAGCCGCACGGAACGTCACTGTAGTACAAGTGACACGACCGGCGTCCGGCGACCGGCGTCCGGCGGCGCGGTCACTGCACGGTTTTTCGTTACCCATGGTAGCGACGACTCGGGTGGCAGGGCCGGAAAACAGGCCCGTGCATCCCCTTGACATCGGGCTGGCGACTCGGATCACAGGTCCCGCAAGACTCAAGCATCACGACACGCGTAAGCAAACGCGTCACGACACGCGTAAGCAAACGCGTCACGACTGGCGGCATCACAGGCACGTGCCGCGCTGTCCTCCTTCTCGACCCTGTACAGCTCGTTCGCGGCGAACATGCACCCGGTGAGCGGGACAAGCGCCGAGGCGGCCTACGACGTCTGGCTGAACAACTGGGCCAACGAGGTCATGATCCAGCACGACATCGTCAACCGCGGCAGCTGCCCGGTGCGGGCCACCGCCTCGTTCGGCGGGTCCGGCGGCGTCCCCGTGCAGAAGTGGAACCTGTGCAAGTACAACACCGAGCTGATCTGGCAGCTGGCCGGCTCCGGCGAGCAGTCGGGCAAGGTGGACATCCTGTCCATGCTCACCTGGCTGGAGAACCACGGGTACCTGCCGGGCAGCAGCACGCTCACCTCGATCGGCTACGGCTTCGAGCTCTGTTCCACGGGCGGGGCGAACGAGACCTTCCAGGTCACCTCGTACTCGATCACCGGATCCTGATCCGGCGAACCGGGTCGAACGGGCCCGCCGGTTCAGTCCCGCATAGGGTTGATGACCGTGAACCCGCGCAAGACCCGGCGACCCCGCCCAGCGGCGCCGGCCGCGCCGCTGGGACCCGAGCGGATCGAGGAGTGGCCGGACGGCGACTGGGTGGTGCGCCAGGTGCCGGGCGCGGCGGCCGTCAAGCCATACCGCTGCCCCGGCTGCGACCAGGAAATCCACCCTGGTACGGCACACCTGGTGGTGTGGCCGGAGCACGCGGGCGTGACGTCGCGGCGGCACTGGCACACGGTGTGCTGGCAGCGGCGCCTGCAGCGGCACCCAGGCTGACCGGCCGTGAGCACAGAAAGGGAACCGTGAATCAGATCAGGGCCGCGACCATACTTCCGGCCAGGCGGACGCCCATCACCATGACGACCGCGGACGGCCTCACCCTGGTGGGCGAGCTCGCGCTGCCCGCGGACCGCGGGCCGGCCGCGACGCTCCTTTGCCTGCATCCGCTGCCGACGCACGGCGGGATGATGGACAGCCACGTGATCCGCAAGGCGTCCTACCGGCTGCCCGCGCTCGCGGACCTGGCCGTGCTCCGCTTCAACACCAGGGGCACCCAGTCCGATCACGGTAAGAGCCAGGGGGAGTTCGGCGCGGGTGAAACCGAGAAGCACGACGTCGAAGCGGTGGTCGCGTACGCCGCGGCGCAGCGGCTGCCGCGGCTGTGGCTGCTCGGCTGGTCGTTCGGCACCGAACTGGCGCTGAAATGGGGTGCGCTGCCCGAAGTCGAGGGTGCGATCCTGCTGTCGCCGCCGCTGCGCCGCGCGACGGACGCCGACCTCGACGCGTGGGCCGCGTCGGGCAAGCCGCTGACCGCGCTGGTTCCCGAGTTCGACGACTACCTGCGGCCGGACGAGGCGCGCCAGCGGTTCGCGCGAGTGCCGAAGGCAGACGTCATCGGCGTGGAGGGCGCCAAGCACCTGTGGGTGGGGGAGAATTACGTCCGCATCGTCCTCAACGAGGTCGTCCGGGTGGTCAACCCGGCGGCGCTGACAGGGCCGGCGCTGCCGACCCAGTGGGAGGATCAGCCGTGACACAGCAGCCGGCGGCGTGAAACAGAGCGGTGCCCCCGGC
>DAHVAN010000425.1 GCA_027314595.1 Actinomycetota bacterium
CGCGGAGGCGACCGGGGTCGGCTACCGCATCGGCGAGCGCCGCTTCGCCCTGCGCGCGATGCTGGACCAGGCGCCCGCCCAGACCCTCGGCTGGCTGGCGGGCGAGGCGCGCCGCTGGCAGCGGCGGCACGCCGCGCGAGCGCCTGGCGATGCCGCGCACGGCTGGTGGGCCGAACGGGCCCGGCACACCGCCGGCCTGCTGACCGCCGCCGCTGAGCTGGCCAGCCGGTGAGCTGGCCAGCCGGTGAGCTGGCCTGCCGCTGAGCTGGCGCCCGCGCGGAACGCGGAACGCGGAAGAGGACGAGGAAGATCCCCCGGCGTTCCCCCCGGCAGAGGGATACCGGACCGCGGTCCCGTCATGGAAGCTGGCTGGCACCCGTCCTAGACAGGAGGCTAGCTTTGCAGGTACTGCACCAGGTCGCCGGCGCCCTCGTGGCGCCGGGCAAGGGCATTCTGGCCGCCGACGAGAGCATCGCGACGATGTCCAAGCGGCTCGCGGAAGCGGGCGTCACGCCAAGCGCGGATGCGCGCAGGGACTACCGGGTGCTGCTGCTTACCACGCCCGGGCTGGACAGCTGGGTCTCCGGCATCATCGTGTGCGACGAGACGCTCGGCCAGGCGCTGCCGGACGGCACGACGTTCGGCGAGGGCGCGGCGGCATTCGGCATCATGGCCGGCATCAAGGTCGACAAGGGCATCGCCCCGCTGCCGTTTTCCGGCGGCGGATTCGTCACCGAGGGGCTGGACGGCCTGCGTGGCCGGCTGGACGCTTACCGGTCGCGCGGCGCCGTCTTCGCCAAGTGGCGTGCCGTGTTCAGCCCGGCCGGGCTGCACCCGCGCACCGTCCGTGCCAACGGGCACGCGCTGGCCCGCTATGCGGCACTGTGCCAGGAGACGGGCATCGTGCCGATCGTGGAGCCTGAGGTCCTGATGGACGGCGGCCACGGCATCGGCGCCTGCCAGGAGGCGACCGCCAGCGTGCTGGCCGCCGTCTTCGGTGAGCTCGGCGCGATGGGCGCCGATCCCCGCGGCATGGTCCTCAAGCCGAACATGGTCATCTCAGGCACCGGGAACGAAGACCAGGCCGGCCCGGCCGAAGTCGCCGCCGGAACGCTCCAGGTGCTGGCGGCCACCGTGCCGCCGGCCGTCGCGGGCGTCGCCTTCTTGTCCGGCGGTCAGCGCAATGACCAGGCGTGCGCCAACCTCGCCGCGATCAGCGCGCGGGCCGCCGCCGGCGGCGCGCCGCCGTGGCGGCTGACGTTCTCGTTCGGACGGGCCCTCGTCAGCGACGCGCTGCGCGCCTGGCACGGCTTGCCGGGCAACGCCGCGGACGCGCAGGCCACGCTGGCGGCCAACTGCCGGCGAGCGAGCGAGGCGTCGGGCCGGCCGGCTGTCGCCGCGGCGGGGGCCTGAGCGGCCATGGGCGCCGGACGCTACCACCTGATCGAGGCGGCGCGATGAGAGCGCCCGCGATCGTGGCGTCCGTGCTCCCTGCGGACTTCGCCCGCCTCGGGGAAGAATGCCGGGCCCTGCAGAAGGCCGGGGCCGACCGGATCCAGTGGGACGTCCCGAAAGTGCCCGGCCCCGGCCTACGTGCCGTGCAGCCGGGCTCTCGTTCGTCTCACTAGTCGTTTCGAAGGATGGTGAGGTGACCGCTTCCCGTCACGGCGACACGCCGTACTACGGCGGGCGAGAGGCGGGCGGGGAGAAGGAGGCGCAAGGACGCCAGGGGCTGATGTGACAGCAGGGTGCAGCGGGCTGGCATCTCCGCTGAGGCCGGCGGCCTCCGGTGCTGCCCGCCGGGAGGGCCCCGGCAGGCGCGGGCGCGGCCGGGGCCCGCGCAGGTCCGTGCTCCGTGCTCATAAGCTTCGCTTAAGCCGACAGGGACCGAGCCGCCAGCGAAACGTCACGTCCAGAGCCTGGTTGCCAGGGAAGATCTCTGTCGCGCCTGCTGCTGCTTTTTCCTTCAACATAACCGTTCCTTATGAGGCCATAGCCAGATGCGGGCTAGTGGCGATGGCCGCGGGCGGCATAGCGTTCGGGTGTGTCCGTACGCAGTGATCAGCCGCGGCGCCGGGTGCGGGTGCGGGCGTCGGATGCCAGCCCCGGCGAAGCGCGCTCCGCGCCGAGCGAGCGGCTGCGCAGCCCGCGGCCGCTGCTGCGGCGCCGGCTGCCGTCGGGCCGCGGCGCCACCGAGCAGCCGAACGTCACCAATGACGGCCGCGAGGTCCTGACCCCGGTGTTCTGGGGGCTGGTGGTCGTCACGGGTGCCGTGACCGGCCTGCTCGGCGACCTGATGATGCTGATCCTGTTCAACGTCCAGCACCTCGCCTTCGGCTACCACTCCGGATCACTCCAGCAGGGAGTGGAGCACGCGACCGCCGTCCGGCGTGCCGGCTCGCTGCTCGCGGCCGGCGCGATCGGCGGGGTGGCCTGGTACGTGCTGCGCCGCCTGACCCCGGGCGAGCACTCCGAGATCGACGACGCCCTGTGGGAGCGGGACGGGCAGCTCTCGTTCCGGCGCAGCCTCGGCACCTCGGTGATCTCCGAGATCGTCATCGGCATGGGCGCGTCGATAGGCCGCGAGGCCGCGCCCAAGCTGCTCGGCGGCGCCATGGGCAGCGTGCTGGCCGGCTGGACCCGGCTGTCCCCGCGGCAGCGGCGGCTGCTCGTCGCCTGCGGCGGGGGAGCGGGCCTGGCCGCCGTCTACAACGTTCCGCTCGGCGGCGCCCTGATCGCCGCCGAGGTCCTCTACGGCAGCATCTCGCTGCCCGTCATCCTGCCCGCCGTGCTGTGCTCGTGGGTCGCCACCGCCACGGCCCGGGTCTACCTGCCGGACCGGACCACCTACCTCGGCGTCCCCGACTTCAGGGCCGGCACCTCGCTGATGATCTGGGCGCTGCTTGCCGGGCCAGTGATCGGGCTGGTTTCCGCCGCCTACATCCGGCTGATCGGCTGGGTGTCCCACCACCGGATCACCGGCAAGCCGATGGTGCCCGCCATGGTCGCGGCGTTCGGCGCCCTCGGCGTCATCGGGATCTGGTACCCCCAGCTGTTCGGCAACGGCAAGGACATGGCGGGGGACGCCTTCGCCGGCGTCGGCGGCATAGGCCTGCTGCTCACCCTGTTCGCGCTCAAGCCGCTGGTCACCGCGCTCTGCCTGGGCAGCGGCGCCTCCGGGGGGCTGTTCACCCCGTCGCTGAGCACCGGCGCCGTCCTCGGCGGCGCGCTGGGCCTGGCCTGGAACATGCTCTGGCCCGGCGCTCCGGCGGGCGCGTTCGCGCTTGTCGGCGGCGCCGCCATGCTCGGCGCGGCGATGCAGGCGCCGCTGGCCGCGCTGGCCCTGCTTGTCGAGCTCACCGGCACCGGTTTCGGGCTCATGGTCCCGATGGCCGCCGCGACCGTGACCGCGACCGCCGTCGCCTTCTACATCGACGGCTACTCCATCTACTCGGCGAGGCTGCCGGCCCGCCTGCACGCGGCGACGTTAGCCGGCCTCCGCCGCGGCTATGAGCTCAAGGACGCGGGCCGGCGGCAGGTGCTGCTCGCGGATCCGCACCCCGAACGGCGCGAGCGCGTCCTCGATCGCGTTCACCACGGTCGGCGGCGCGACGATCATGCCGCCCTCGCCCACGCCGCGGACGTTGATGTCGGCGTCGAGCGGCACGGTCTGCAGGTGCTCTATCTCGATCCGGGGCCGGCAGTTCGGCTTCATCGGCACCGCCCTTCAACCCCTGATGACTCACGCGGTTCCGACTCTAGCGAACGAGGTCCCGAGGCTAACCGGGACATGACGTGCCGACGTCAGGCGCGCACCCGGCCCGCGGTCAGCGGCCAGGGCAGGACAGTGCCCGGCGCCTGAGCCACGCCTCAGAACTCATATCCGGCTGGCGGCTGCTGTCCTGAAGCCTGCATCGCGCTGCCGTTCCACTGGTAGTTCCAGGTGAGCAGCGGGCCGTTAGGGCAGCAGAACCCCTGGAAGTGGCTTCGGCTCCAGGTGTACCAGTCCACCTCGAAGGCTTCGGGACCGCCGGGCCCGATTCGGGCATACTTGGGCGCCCCGGGCCCCAGGCGGGGGCCGAAGGGCGGGTACGAGGTAGTCCCGGTCTGCCCGACGCCCGTGGTGTCGTCGAAGAAGATCACGGCCTGGTAGCCGTCACCGGTGACCTGGACTCCTATCGCGATGAGCCTGCCCCCATGGCCATCGGGCGTGGTTACCGCCGTCATCGGGCAGCCTGTCTGGCTGAATGCCGTGCAGCCGCCGAAGGCGGCAGTGACGGCGGCCTCGTCGGCGGCCACGTCGGCGGCGGTGTTCTGCGGCGGGCCGCTGGTGGCCGGGGTCGGGGCCGGGGTGACCGTCGTCCCGCTGACCGGGGGCTGCAATGGCGTGCACGCGACGGCGCTGATGCCGGTCACGGCCTGAAGGCCGGCCGGGCAGTTGAGCGTGTTCGCGGCCGTGCTGAGGACGCCGAGTGAGACAAGCAGACGCTCGGACTCCCCGGGCGGCGCGGACGCCGGAGCGGTGTAGGTGATCGTCAGTCCCGACGCGCCGGTCACGAACCCCACCCCGGCAGCGGTGACGGCAGGCGGGCAAGGCAGGGGAACGCCGCTGACAGGCTGGAAACAACCGCTGCTCCCCGAGACGGCAGCAGTCCCTCCCGCGAGGGTCCCGGCCGTGGCGAGGTATACGGGCGTGCCCGGCACGGGATTTCCGGCGTCGTCGTCGGCCGTGATGAGGACCTTGTCGCCCGCCGGGGCGATCTGCAGGGAGGTCGCGGTGTAAACCGAGCACCATACCGTCGGGATCTGCTCGAGGTAGCCGGCGAGGTTGTCCGGAGGGGGCGCCGCCTGGCCCACTGCGAGGTACTGCTCAACCCCGGCCAGAAGCGCGTTAACGCAGTCAGGAGCGGCCGTTTCTCCCACGAAAGTGGCGGTGGAGGCGCACGGCAGGTCAAGGACGGCGCCGCCCGCCGCTCCCGCTGCCAGGCACGCGGAAACAGCGATGGTCGCGGCGCACCCGGCAGCGGGAGCCACCACGTTCACGGCCGTGTTGTAGCCCTCGCAGCTGATCTCCTTCGGCCACGCCGGGTTCTGGGGCGGCGTCATGCCTGGCGGGTAGCCGATCGTGAACGCGACGGGTTCCCGGACCGAGTCGTTGCGCAGGCTGCCCTGGTTCGTCATGGTGGCGGCCCGGATCAGGTCAGGTCCGGCGGTCGCTGTCGTGCTCATGACCTTGGCGGTGACGGAAACATTCGCCCGCAGGATCGTCGCAAGGCACGAGTTCGGCGTGCCGGTCACGTCTTCGGGGGTGCAAACCGCCGGCGACGCGCCGGGGGGCGCGGTGACCAGGAGGTTCACATCGGCGATCCCGTCAGCATCGGTTGTCACGGTGCACCGCTGTGCACCGCACGGCGTTGACAGCTTCGTGCTGGGGGAGAACGAAGCGCCGGAGGCGCTGAGGGTGACGGCGGTCGCTGACAGCGGTTTCCCGTCGCATTGACGTGCGTCGACAGCCACCTGCAAGGTCGGCGGGGCCGGTACGGCCGTCGGATTGGGGACTATCAGCAGGCCGAGAATCGGATCGGGCGCGACCGGGGGGCGGCAGCTAACCTGCGGCGCCCCGTTGGTGCGGGTCGAGTCCGTCCGGCCGGAGCCCGGGTTCGCCGCAACGGCGGGGCCGGCCGCGCCGCCCATGACGGCCGCGGCACCGCCGGCCGCGCCGCCTATGACGGCCGCGGCCACGCCGGCCGCGACAAGCTTGCCGACGGTAGTTGAAAGCAGCACCCGCAGCCCCATAAGCGCATTGTGATCCTGCCCGGTTTCGGACGCGCCACTTTCTGGATAAATGATCTTAACGGCGACGGGACAGGCGCCGCCCGCGCCCGCGCTCGCGGCTATCTTGCCAGTCCTGCCGGGCCGCCTGGGCCTGCGGTGACGGGGCGGCCCGGGTAGCGCCCCGCAGCCTGGCCGGGGCATGATCGGGGTGCGCGGGGCCGTGATCGTGGAGTCCGGGCGTGCCGCTCGTGCCTGCCAGGGCGCGGGTCCCTGGCGTGGCACAAGATCGCCCGCATCCCTGCGGATGCGGCAAGCACCGTACCGGAGGCATACGTTGACCGCCCGCTCGCCGATCACCAGCACCATGCAGGATGACTTCCAGCTCACGATCACCGCGATCTTGCGCCATGGCGCCACGGTGCACGGCCGCAGCGAGTGCGTGACCTGGCTGGGCGACCGCGGCTCGCACGTCAGTTTCGCCGAGATCGCCCGCAATGCGGAGCGGCTCGCGGCCGCTCTTGCCGCGCTGGGGATCGGGGCCGGCGACCGCGTGGGCACCTTCTGCTGGAACAACCAGGCGCACCTGGAGGCCTACTACGCCGTGCCGTGCATGGGCGCGGTGCTGCATACGATCAACATCCGGCTGCCGGCCGCCCAGGTCGCGCACATCGTCAACCACGCCGAAGACCGGGTGGTCATCGTGGACGGGACGCTGGTGCCGCTGTTCGCGCAGGTGCTGCCGCTGCTGACCACCGTGGAGACGGTAATCGTGGCCGGCCAGGCGGACACCGCGGCGCTTGGTGACGTTCACGTGCTGCGCTACGACCAGTTCCTGGCCGGGCAGGAACCGGGCTTTTGCTGGCCCGACCTGGACGAGAAGTCGGCCGCGCTGGTCTGCTACACCAGCGGCACCACAGGCGACCCGAAGGGCGTGGTGTACTCGCACCGTTCCACCTTCCTGCATGCCCTGTCCGGCCAGGCCGCCACGCTGACCGGTCCCACCGACGCCGACAAGATCCTCACCTTCGTGCCGATGTTCCACGTCAACGCCTGGGGGATTCCGTTCGGCGCGTTCATGTCGGGGGCGTCGCTGCTCATGCCGGGACCGTTCATGAACGCGGAGGGCGTCTGCGCCTTCATCCGCGCCGAGCGGCCCACCCTCGCGGCGGCCGTGCCCACGATCTGGCAGGCCATCGCGCAGTACGGGCAGACCACGGACATCGACCTGTCCTCGCTGCGGATGGGCACGTCCGGCGGCGCGGCCGTGCCCCGGTCGCTGCTGCGGGCCTTCCAGGACAGGTACGGTCTACGGATCATCCAGGGCTGGGGGATGACCGAGACCTCCCCGGTGGGCGGCATGGCCCACCGGCCGGCGGGTGTCGAGCCCGGCACCGAGGAGGAACTGGACTGGCGGATGAAATCGGGCCGGATCACCGCCGGCGTGCAGATGCGGATCACCGACGACAGCGGGGCGGAGCTCGCATGGGACGGCGCCTCGGTGGGCGAGATCGAGGTCCGCGGGCCGTGGATCACGGGCTCTTACCATCGGGACTCGGCACCGGACAGCTTCCACGACGGCTGGCTGCGGACCGGCGACATCGGCACCATCGACGACCGGGGGTACTTCCAGATCACCGACCGCGCCAAGGACGTCATCAAGTCTGGCGGCGAGTGGATCTCCTCAGTGGAGCTGGAAAACCTGCTCGCAGGCTGCCCCGGTGTCCTGGAAGCCGCCGTCATCGGGATCCCGGACGAGAAATGGACCGAACGGCCGCTGGCGTGTGTGGTGGTCGAAGGCGAGGCCGACCCGGCCCAGCTGGCGAGCTACCTAGCGGGCAAGGTCGCCCGCTGGCAGGTGCCTGAGAACTGGGCGTTCGTCGCCGAGATCCCCAAGACCACGGTCGGCAAGTACGACAAGAAGCTGCTCAGGGCCCGGTTCAAGGAGGGAGAGCTCGCGGTCCGGCGGTTGCGGGACTGATTCCCGCCGGGCCTCGCCGGGTCCGGCTGCGCCCGGCGGATGCCCAGGCTGAGTCGCCTTCGGCGCGGGTGACCTAACCTGCGCCCCCTGCCTCCCGCGGCCACCACTGGCTCGTGCCGCGTTCTGGGCCAGATGCGCGGTTGCCCCGGTCCTACCGGGCCAGATGCGCAGGCGCCCCGGTCACGCGACGGTTTTACCGCAGGGCATGCGCAAAGTCTTCGCTACCTGCCCGTCTGTGGTGTGGGCGCGGTCCGAGCGGGAATGCCTCAGTGAATCGGGGACCAAGGGTGCGCGATGGACGACAAGACTCGCCTGGACCTGTACCGGGTGATGGTGCTCAGCAGCACCTACGAGGAGGCGATACTGCGGGAGTACCACGCGGACAAGAAACCAGCCTTCGATATCGGGGCCGGGCTGATCCCGGGGGAGATGCACCTGTCGGCCGGGCAGGAGCCCGTTAGGACAGTTTTGTTCTCTTGACAGGGCGGGCTGATGGCGCGGGTTCCGGAGGCGGAGATCGAGCGGCTGAAGGCCGGGGTGCCGCTGGTCTCGCTCGCCGAGGCGGCCGGGGTCGAGCTGCGGCCGGCGGGGGCGGACCTGACGGGCCGGTGCCCGTTCCATGAGGATGACACGCCGTCGCTGGTGATCAGCCCGGGGAAGAACCTGTGGCATTGCCTGGGGGCGTGCCAGGCGGGCGGGTCGGTGATCGACTGGGTGATGCGGGCGGAGGGGGTGTCGTTCCGGCACGCGGTCGAGCTGCTGCGCGACAGCCCGGCCGCGGTCTCGGCAGCGGGGGCGGGTCCGAAGCGGTCGACGGTGCGGAAGCTGGCCCCGCCGGGGTTTCTTGAAGCCGGCGGGTGTCGTCGCTCTTGCCGCCGATGAGGTTGGGCGCGGAGCCGATGATGACGTCCTCATGGCACTGGGGTCTTTGCTCCGCGATGAGGTCGGCCGAGTGCCTGATGTCCTGGAACTCCTCGACGATCCAGAGAGGGTGCACGATCCTCGTGAGTCCGCGCGCAAGTGGCTGTATCTGCAGCTCAAGGCGGCCTACGACGAGCGCGAGCGGCTGAGCGACCCTCTCGGCGTTGTCGAGGAGATTTACGCGGACTTCGACTGCCCGCCCAGCGACCTTGCTGCGCACGCGCAGGGCGTCGTCTTCATAGGTTTGCTGCCGCTTGCCGACTCTGGCGCGTCGTCCTGCCACGCCTGCCATCGCTGCCCGTTCTGTCCGGTTTCTTGCCGCCTCCGTTTCTAACAACACACCTACTAGGTTCCCTCAGTCGCGGCACCGGCCCGCCCTGGCCGACCGGGCCACCTTCCGGCCGAACTGGGCGCGCCGCCGCCCGTCGCGCCCGTGGCCACCGAGGCTATGTGCGCGCCAGACGGAGCCGGGTGAGAACCTTCCTGATCAGCGCCACTGCGTGGTAGGCGACGACGATGGCGATGGCGAGCGCTACCGCGGGGTCCAGCCAGTACCAGCCGCCCGTCGCCAGGATGACCGCGCCGGTCACGGCCACGCCCGCGGCCGCGGCGGCATCTGCGAGGGTGTCGAGCAGGACGGCCGCCACGGACGGGTCCCGCTCCTGGTCTTGGTCGTCTCCGACGCCCAGCACCAGCGCGCCGGCGGCCATGGCCAGCGCGGCAAGCGCGCTGACGATCAGCACCGGCAGCCCGTCCACCTGAGGCGCGCCGTTCGCGAGCCGTACGGCCGCGGCGATGGCGACGAGCACTTCCAGGACGAGCAGCCATCCGGCATTGACGAGCGCGGCGAGAGCGGAGGCATCCGGGCGATGCCCTTGACCCGCCGCACGCTCCGAAATGCGGATCGCCAGCAGGGCCACGGCCACCCCGGCGGCGTCGAGGAGGTAATCGCCGCCTGCCGCGAGCACCGCGAGCGAATGGGCTGTCACTCCGGCCGTCACCAGGCCGGCCACCAGCGCGAGGTTGAGTGTGAGGACCACGAGCAAGCGCTTCGTTCGGGACATGTGCGGCGATCCTGTGAGCGGGCAGTTCCTGGGCAGCGTCTGGCAAGCAGAAGCGATCACCACCATCTTCCCGCTGCCGAGTCCCGCCGTGTTCCGGTGACCGCCTGCATGGCCCTCGTACCCCCCTGCCGCGATGTCGCAGTTACGTTTATCGTGTTGCCGGTGATCCGACGGTAATCCGAAGGTAATCCGCCCCGTAACTGCGGATAAGGGGACCCATGATTGCAGCGAGACGCATTCTTGCCGTGGTTGCGCTTGTCGCCGGGATGATGGCGGGCGCGGCGGGCGCCGCCCAGAGCGCGCGCGGGGACGAGACGACCATCTCGGCCGATCTGCAGCGCGACGGCTGGGACCCCAACGAGCCGGGCCTGTCCCCGGCCGTGGTCGCGGGCGGCACGTTCGGCAAGCTGTTCTCGACCGCGGTGAGCGGCCAGGTTTACGCCCAGCCGCTCGTGGCCGGCGACTCGGTGATCGTGGCGACGGAGAACGACTGGGTCTACAGCCTGAACGCCGAGACCGGCGCGATCAACTGGTCGCGCTCGCTCGGCCGGCCCTGGCCGTCGACGGTGGCCGGATGCGAGGACCTGACACCGAACATCGGCATCACCTCCACCCCCGTCTATGACCCGTCCACCGGCGCCGTGTATGTCGTGGCGGAACTGGACAACGCGGCCAACGCCTACGCGCCAGGCATCGACCTGTTCGCGGTCGATGCCGCGTCGGGCGCCGTCGACTGGAACGTGCCGGTCCAGGGCGCGCCGGTGAACGATCCGGCCCGGCCTTTCGACCCGCTCACCGAACGCCAGCGCGCCAGCCTGCTGCTGCTGGACGGCTCCGTCTACATGGGGTTCGCGTCCTACTGCGACTACCAGCCCTACGTCGGCTATGTCGCCGGCGTGAACACCGCGACCCGCGCGCTGACCATGTGGACCGACGAGTCGGGAAGCACCGACAGCCAGGGCGGCATCTGGCAATCGGGCGGCGGGCTGATGTCGGACGGGCCGGGCCGGATCTTCGTGGCGACCGGCAACGGCGTCTCGCCAGCGCCCGGCCGCGGCACGTCCCCCCCGGGCGAGCTCGGCGACTCGGTGGTGCGGCTCGGCGTCGAGCCGGGCGGGTCGCTGGTCGCGGAAGACTTCTTCGCCCCTGCCAACGCCCCGGTGCTGGCCGCGAACGACCAGGACTTCGGCTCCGGGGGGCCCGTCGCGCTGCCGTTCGGCACATCCGCTCACCCGCACCTGCTCATGGAGGCGGGTAAGGACGGGCGGATATTCCTGCTGGACCGGGACAACCTGGGCGGGCGGGGCAGCACGACCGACGACCCGGTGTACGTGACACCGATCGCCTACGCGGGCCAAGGGGGCCATCCGGCGGCGTTCGCCGGGTCCGGCGGCGCCGATTACCTGTATTACCACGGCGGTATCGACTTCACCCGCGCGTTCAAGTTCAACACCGTCACCGCCGCGCTGACCGACGCCGGGCACACGCCCGACCAGTTCCGCGGCGGCTCAGGCTCGCCCGTCATAACCTCTGACGGCACCGACCCGGCGAGCGCGGTGATGTGGGAGGAGAACACGGGAGGCGAGTACACCGCGGACGGCACGCTCGAGGCGTTCGACGCGATTCCGGCCGCGGGCGGTCAGCTGACGATGATCTGGTCGGCGCCGATAGGCGCCGCGAACAAGTTCGCCGTCCCGGCGACCGACAGCGGCCGGGTGTACGTGGGCACCGCCGACGGGCATGTGATCGGCTTCGGCGCCCCGGACAAGGCGCCGCTGACCGGCAAGCCGCTCGCCTTTGGTCAGCTGGCCGTCGGCTCGTCCTCGTGCGGTGCCGCGACGGTGACGGCGACGGCGGCCGTGACGGTGACCGGCGTCACGCAGAGCTCGGCGTCGGCTCCGGACCCGTTCGCAGTCAATCAGCCGAACGGTTGCGTGGCGGCTGTCGCATTCCCGCAGACTCTCGCACCGGGCCAGACGCTCACCGTGCCAGTGACGTTCGCGCCCACCGCGCCCGGCGGCGCGACCGGAGCGCTCGCCTTCGCCACCACCACGCACGACTTCTCCACGGTCGACGTCTCCGTGTCCGGCACGGGAACGCGGACCGGGTTTTTCGCGTCCCCCACGTCGCTGGAGTTCGGCACGGTGCCCACCGGATCGGGCTTCAGCCTGAAGACCGTGGTCACCAACGGCGGCACGGCAGCCGAGACGGTGACCAGCGCGGCCGCGCCCACCGGGCCGTTCACCGTGAGCGGGCTGCCCGCCACGGGCACGTCCATTCCGCCAGCCGGGTCGGTCACCCTCACCGTCACGTTCAGGCCGGCCGCGGCGGCCGGGGACACCGGCTCGCTGAGCGTCACCGGCAGCCTCGGCGGCACGGTAGCGACCGTCAGCCTGGTCGGCACCGGAGTGACCGGGCGTGGCGCGCTCAGCGCCTCGCCCGCGTCGGTCAGCTTCGGGCCGGTGCCGTTCGGGCAGCAGTCCGCCACGGCGGTCACCATCTCCGACGTCGGCAACCTGCCGATGACGATCAGCGGCTTCTCGGCGCCGACCGTGCCGTTCGGCACCCCGGTCCCGGTGCCGGCGCGCATCACGCTGGGCCCCGGCGACACCGCCGTGCTCCCGGTCACGTTCACCCCGCAGAGCCTGGGCACGGCGCGCGGGAGCTACACGCTGACCGCCAGCGACGGCCGCAACCCGCCGCAACGGCTCACCATCGCGGTTACCGGGACGGGAGCGGGGACGGTCCCGCGGTCCGCTGTCGCGGTTCCCTCGCCGGGCGGCGGCTGGACGGTGAACGGCAGCGCGCAGCTGATCGGCGCCGCCTTGCGGCTCACCCCGGCGGTCAACGGCAGGACCGGCTCCGCTGTCTACTACCAGCCGGTGCCAGGCAACGGCCTGCATGCCACGTTCACCGCGCGGATGGGCGGCGGCTCAGGCGCCGACGGCCTGACGTTCGCGATGCTCGACGCCGCCAGGGCGACGTCGGCCAGCCTGGGGGCCGGCGCTGACAAGCTCGGCTTCGGCGGCCTGCCGGGCGTCGCCGTCGCGCTCGACACCTTCCCGTCGCCGTCGGTGGGGATCGTCACCGGGCAGACCAGGACCGGCCTGGTCTACGCGGCGAGGACCACCAGGGTGCCGGACCTGCGCCGCGGCGCGCACGTCGTCGGCGTGACCGTCACCGGCTCCCGCGTCGCGGTGACCATAGACGGCAAGCCCGCCGTGACCGCCTCCGTGCCCATGCCGCCGACGGTGCTGGCGGCGTTCACCGGCGGGACCGGCGGCAGGAACGACGACCACGACGTGTCGGGCGTGGCGATCCATTCCGGTGTGTGGAGATCGCCGCCGCCTGGCGGCGGCTGGTCCTACAACGGCAGCGCCGTCATGGCCGGGCCGGACACCAGGCTGACCGGCGCCGTCAAGAGCCAGGCCGGCTCGGTCGTCTACCCCGTCCCGGTATCCCCGAACGGCCTGCGGGCCCGGTTCAACGTGCAGATCGGCGGCGGGACGGGGGCGGACGGCATGACGTTCGCGCTGCTGAACCCGGCGACGGCCAGCACGGCGCACGGCTCGGGAGGCTCCGGGCTCGGCTACGCGGGGCTGTCAGGCGTGGCCGTCGTCTTCGACACTCACCAGGTGCGCGGCTACCCGTCGTCCAACTTCGCCGCCATCGCCACCGGTGCCAGCAGGGGCGTGCTGAGGCTCGCGAGCTCGGTCAGCGAGATCGGCGCGCTGCGCGCCGGCACGCACAGCGTCGAGGTCACCGTGGCCGGCGGCGTGCTCACGGTGTACTTCGACGGAGCGCAGATCCTCGCACAGCGGGTGACGCTTCCGCGCACGGTCAAGCTCGCGTTCACCGGCGCGACCGGAGGGCTCACCGATGCGCACACCGTCAGGGACGCCGCCATTAGCATCGGGGCCTCCGCCTGGCCCGCGGGCCCGTCCAGCCCGGCCGCGGCGTCAGCGCCACCGGCTGCGGCTACGCCGCCGCTCCCGACGGTCGAGCTGGTGACCAGCATCAACTTCAGCGAAGTGCTCACCGACTGGGCGGGGATGACGCTCTACCGCCAGATCGCCGCCTGCTCCAACTGCGCCGTCAGGTACCACCCGCTGCTGCTCGCCAGCGGGCAGCGGCCGCACATGCCGCAGCTGCTGCCCGGCCGGCTTGGCGCCGTGCGGCTGCCCGACGGGTCGCGGCAGCTGACCTACAACGGCGTGCGGCTGTTCACCTACTCGGGCGACCACTTCCCCGGCGACACCAACGGGGTCTCGCTCTCCTGGGACGTGGTGCATCCTGCCGCGTGACAGCGGGGCCCGTATCGGGCGGGCCCGGTCACCAGGCAGGCCGTATCGGGCGGGCCCGGTCACCAGGCAGGCCGGAGCGGGCCGCCCGGTGCGACCCGGAGCAAGTCATCGCGCAGGGCGAGCAGCCGCTGCGGGCCAAGTGCGGCTTCCCACGGCCGGAGCGTGTCCGCGATGGCCGCCTCGGCGGCCCGGGTGCAGGCCAGGCCCCTGTCGGTGAGCACGATCAGCCGTGCGCGGGCATCTCGCGGGTGCAGGCGTCGCTCGACGTAGCCCTTGGCGATCAGCTCGTCCACGAGCTGGGCCGCGGCCTGCCGGGTCACGTCCAGGTGCTCAGCCAGCTCGGTGATGGTGGCGCCGCCGGCCGACAGCCGGGCGAAGGCGAACCCGTGCGCCGGGCGCACGTCGCCGAAGCCGCGGGCGCTGACCCCGGCGGAGATCCCGTCGACCAGGGCGCGGCTGGCCGCCAGCAAGCCGAAGGCCAGCGACTGGGCGTCATGGTTCCGCATCACTCCAGCTTGACAGATTAGGCAAGCTACTTGAACATATAGGCAAGCAACTTGCCTATCTGCGGAGGTTCCCGTGCCCGTCATCCACGCCGACCAGGCCGTCGTGCACACGATGCACGGCACCAGCTTCACCGCCTACGCCAGCCCGGAACGGGGCAGCAGGGAACTGTGCGCCTGGCACATCGAAATCCCCGGCCGCACCATGGGGATCCGGCATCGCGTGTCCCGCGAGGCGGTCGCCCTGACCGGCCACGGCCGCAAGGCGCTCGCCGCCTGCACCCAGGCACTGCGCGGCCTGCCCGGCGGCCGGTAAGACGGGCACGGGCGACCATGAGCAGCGGCGCGCGGCCCGCAGGCCAGTCAGCGGGTCAGCGGGTCAGCACGGCGCGCAACTGGGCGACTGACGGCGCCGGGCCAAGGCGGCCGTCCGGATCAGCGTACAGGCGGCACCAGATGCCCGGCTCCTGCCCCGGAACGGCGAACGGGTCCATGCCATCGGCCAGCAACGTCGGCGACCCCGTCATCCCCGCCCGCTCCGCCTCCTCCTGCGTCGCGATCACCCGCCTGGCGACCTCGGCGGGCGGGTGGCCGGCCAGTGCCTCGGCCAGCCGGTCTTCAAGGACCGCCGCGCCTGGGCAGTCCGGCACATGCAGAATCTCCAGCCTCATCGCCGGCCTCCTCGCCTCCCGCGGGGTTTCTTACCGGACAGGACACAGTGAAGATGTTAATGACACCCGGGGGAGGACAGCGTTGCCGAGCAAAGAGCGGAACCGGCTCTTGTGTCAGACAGCCCCGCGGCCAACCACAGCGTGCACCTGCCGATCATCGGCGGCCTCAACCGCCCGGCCGCCAAAGACGGGCCGCGTCCCTTCCCGTTCCTGGCCGGCCAGCCAAGAGGTCACCAAGGAGTTCGAGCGGGCATGGCGCGATTGCGCCGCTACAGCGCCGGGGTCAAGGGCGTCCGCGTCACCAAGCGCGCCAACGGCAAGGTTCAGACGACGCTATCCGCACCAGGCACCGGCATCCGCTACACAACGAGGTCAGCCAGCAGCGGCCGATCCCGCCAGCCCAGCTGGCATGCCACCGGGCACACCATGACACCCGACGGGCGCGAAGTCGATTTCCGCTGCCACCACAACCACCGCACCGAATCGGCAGCGGTCGAATGCGCTGGCACCATCCGCAACCAGATCCACCGCGGCCAGGGCCAAGACCTGATCACACGGGTCCGCTCCACATCCGCCTCCCGCGAAGCCGACCGCCAGAGGGCGCTCAGGAAAGGGGCAGACCACCAGGCCAAAGCCGCTCAGCGCGCCCAGGCGGTCCAGCGGCGCGCCCAGGACGCGGCCGGGCGAAACGCGCTGCAGGCGCAAGCAGCCGGTTCAGCGGCACTATGGCGCCGCCTCCGGAGCGGCAATCGGGACGAACGGCACAAGGCCATAGCGGACGGACCGAACAGTCTTGCTCCCTGGCAGCCGGCCCCCTCCACTAACCCCCCGGGTTACCACTCGGGCCCGTACCCAGGCCACACCGCGGCCGGATACCCGCCGCGCAGTGCACCGCCCGCGAGTACGGGCAGCAGTGTGCCCCCCTGGGAAACCAGTGTGCCCCCTGGGAAACATAGCACCCTGCCTCGCCTGCGGCGGCGCGGCGCCAATCACCGGCTGCGCCCCTGGCCCTGCTCAGGCCGCGGGGACTTCGACGCGGAAGGCGATCAGGGTGGCCTCCTGGGCGGCAGTCCTCGCCGCCTCGTCGAAGTCCGGAGCGGCGCAGGCGTACAGGGTGCGGCCGTCGGCGCCGCCGAGCGCGCACGCGTACACCGGGGAGCCGGGGCGCAGTTCGGCGGCGATCTGCCCGCCCTCCCTGACCCGGAGCAGGCGGCTGCCGGTGGCGTCGGCGATCCACAGCGCGCCCTCGGCGTCCAGGCAGGCGCCGTCACCGGCGACCTTCGTCTGTGCCAGCACCTTGTCGAGGGCACGGTCGGCGGGCAGCGGGGCGAACTCGGCCCAGACGCGGCGGTTGACAAGCTGCCCGCCGGGCGTCAGGTCGAAGGCGGTGCAGCGGTTGCCGAACGTCTCGTTCACGATCAGCACGCTGTCCGGGGTGATCACGCTGCCGTTGGGGAACCACAGGTCCGCCGCCGCCTCCGTCACGGTGCCGTCGGGGTCCACCCGGTGCAGCGACGCGGTCTCCAGCGGGGCGCCGCCCATCAGGTCGAAGCCGAAGTTGCCGACGTAGGCCCGGCCGCTGGCGTCGAGGACCATGTCGTTGCAGTGGCCCGTGGCGTGCGAGCTCAGGTCGGCGTGCGTCACCAGGGTGCCGTCGGCCTCACGGCGCAAGACCTTGCGGTCGCGCATCGAGACCACGAGCAGCCGGCCGTCGGGAAGCCAGCCGAGGCCCGCGGGCTGCTGCCAGACGCTCGCCTCGGTCCGCAGGTCAGAACCGTCCTCTCGAGCCGAGAGCACCCGGTGGGTGTAGAAGTCGGAGAACCAGATCCGGTCCTCGTGCCAGCGGGGGGCCTCGAGGAATCCGAAGCCACTCGCCACGGTGGTCGGGGTGTCGGTCATGGTGTCCTCCTTTGGACGTGGTGGGTGAGCCGCGCCGCTCATAGCGAGATGCCTCCGTCGACGGGAAGCACGACGCCGGTGATGTACGAGGCCTCGTCGGAGGCCAGGAACGCGACGGCGGCCGCCATTTCCGAGGCGTCGGCGAAGCGTCCCATCGGGGTGACGGCCGTGAGCATCGCGCGCTTGTCCTCCGGGATGGAGGAGACCATGCGCGTGTGCGCGTTCGGCGAGATGGCGTTCACCGTGATCCCGAAACGCGCGAGTTCCTTGGCGGTGGTCTTGGTGAAGCCGATGATTCCCGCCTTGGCCATCGAGTAGTTCGATTGTCCCAGGTTTCCGCGCAGCCCGGTGTAGGAGGTGACATTGATTATCCGCCCGCCGCCCTGGCCGCGGAAGTGCGGCACCACGGCGCGCGTGAACTTGAAGGTGCCGCCCGCGTGCACGGCCATCACCTCCTCGTAGTCCTCGTCGGTCAGCTTCCACACCATGCCGTCGCGCAGGATGCCCGCGTTGTTGACGAGGACGTCGATCCGGCTGGTGTCCGCGATGACGCGGGCGATCACGTCGGCCACCTGGTCCGTGCTCGACACGTCGGCCACCAGGCCGGTCGTGCCTGTCTCCGCCGCGGCGGCCCGCACGGCCCCGGCGTCGTTGTCCACCAGGTACACCGCGGCCCCGGCGGCATGGAAATGCTCCCCGATGGCCCGGCCGACGCCGCGCGCCCCGCCGGTGACCAGGACGGTGCGGCCGGTGAAGTCGAAGGTGAGGTTCGCCATCAGGACAGCCGCTCGACGATGATCGCCATGCCCTGCCCGCCGCCGACGCACATCGTCTCAAGGCCAATGCTCTTGTCCCTGGCGCGCAGCCCGTTGAGCAGGGTGGCCGTGATCCTGGCGCCCGTCATGCCGTAGGGGTGACCAAGCGCGATCGCCCCGCCATGGACGTTCAGCCTGTCGCCGAACGGATCGAGCCCGAGGTCGCGGGCGGCCGGGATGACCTGCGCCGCGAACGCCTCGTTGAGCTCGACGAGGTCGACGTCGTCCATGGTCATGCCGGCCCGCCGCAGCGCCTGCCGGGAGGCTTCCACCGGGCCGAGCCCCATGACCTCCGGGGACAGGGCGCTGACGCCGGTCGAGACGATCCGCGCCAGGGGAGTGATGCCGAGGTCTCGCGCCCGGGTGCCGGACATGATGACCAGCGCCGCGGCCCCGTCGTTGAGCGGGCAGCAGTTGCCCGCCGTGACAAGCCCGTTCGGCCGGAAGACGGGCTCGAGCCGCGAGAGGACGTCGTAGCTGGTTCCCGGGCGGGGACCGTCGTCGGCGGTGACGACCGTGCCGTCGGGCAGCGTGACCGGGGTGATCTCGGCGTCGAAGAACCCGCTGCCGATCGCCTTCTCGGCCAGGTTCTGCGAGCGGACGCCGTAGCGGTCCATCTCCTCGCGCGTGATGCCGCGCACCCGTGCCAGGTTCTCCGCCGTCTGGCCCATGGCGATGTAGACATCGGGCAGCCTGCCGGACTCGCGCGGGTCGGTCCAGCTGCCGGCGCCCGACTCGGCGGCGGCGACGGTCCGCCCCTCGGCCTCGGCGAACAGCGGGTTGCGCGTGTCCGGCAGGAAGTCGGCGGAGCCCTTGCCGAACCGGGAGATCGTCTCCACGCCTGCCGAGACGAACACGTCTCCCTCGCCGGCCCTGATCGCGTGCAGCGCCATCCGGGTGGTCTGCACCGAGGACGAGCAGTACCTGGTGACGGTGGTACCGGGGACGGTGTCCAAGCCGAGCAGGACGGCGACGACCCTGGCCATGTTGTAGCCCTGCTCGCCGCCCGGCAGGCCGCAGCCAAGCATCAGGTCGTCGATCCCGGCCGGATCGAGCTCAGGAACCTGGTCCAGGGCGGCTCGCACAAGCTGCGCGGCCAGGTCGTCGGGCCGCATCCCGGCGAGCGATCCCTTCCTGGCGCGCCCGATGGGCGAGCGGGCCACGGCCGCGATGACTGCTTCAGGCATGGGTCCCCAGTTCTGTTCGAGTGACGGTGCTATTCATGGCGGTCCCTGGCGCGTGCGCTCAGGGCGCGCGCCCTGAGCCGGTCCAGCCCCCGGCGCAGTCCGGGCGCGTCGATCGCGACGATGACGCCGAGCAGCGCGGCGTAGAGCAGTTCCGTGTAGTAGTCGGGGATCGCGGTGATGGCGTCGATCTGCCCGAGCAGCGCCACCGAAAGCGCGCCGGCCAGCAGGCCGGCCGGCAAGCCGCGGCCGCCGGCCAGCGATACGCCCCCGACGAGGCAGCCGACGACGCTGAGGATCAGCGGCTGCAGCCCCGGATCGGGGTTCGCCGAGGCGTAGCTGTAGCTGAACAG
>DAHVAN010000428.1 GCA_027314595.1 Actinomycetota bacterium
CGGCGGGCGGCACGCCGCCGGCTCCGGCGTCCGCGGCCAGGAGCCACTCCCCGGCGGCTCCGGCGGCGCCGGCGGCGGCACGCCACCGGGTTTCGGCGGCCAGGCCGGCGCGCAAGCCGGCAGACTCCGCGTCCCCGGCGCGTACTCTGGCGTCCCCGGCGCCGACACCCCCGGCGGCGTCACCGACGGGCACTATCCCGCCCCCGCGAACCCCGTCACCGCCGCCGCCAACGTCACCGCCACCGCCACCGCCACCGCCACCGGCCAGCCTGAGTCCGTCACCACCCACCAGGCCGCCGCCCGCCACGCTCGAGGTGTCCCCGCCCGGCGGCCGGCTCATGGTCCCGCCGGGTGGCGCCACCATCACGCTGACCGCGCAGGGCGGCCCCGTCAGCTGGTCGATCACGGCGTCCGGGGGCTTTGGCGTGTACGTGCAGCCGTCCTCGGGGGTGCTGCAGCCGGGCCCGCCCCAGCCCGTGACGATCCAGGCCGCCCCCTGGACCGCGGGCTGGCAGCTGACCGTCAGCCCGGGAGGCACGGTGTTCATCCTGGTGACCGGCGGCCGGGGCGGCGGCCAGCTCGAGGCGGCCGGTTACTGCCGCTGGCTGCTGGCCAGCCTGGACACCGGGCTGACGGTCAGCCCCGGCGGGCACCAGGACCGTCCTGCCCCGGCTCGGCTGGCCGCCTTCAAGCTCGCCGGGGCGGTCAGCGGGCCCAGTCGGCCCGCGCGGTGGCCCGCTGCGCCTGCTCGCGCAGGGCCTGGATCGCCTGCGCTGGATCGTCGGCGCCGTACACGGCCGAGCCCGCCACGAACACGTCCGCGCCGGCCTCGGCGCACCGCTCGATCGTTTCCGCGCTAACCCCGCCGTCGACCTGGAGCCATATCGCGCCGCCGTGGGAGCTGACCATGGCGCGCGCGCGGCTGAGCTTGGGCAGCACGAGGTCGAGGAAGTGCTGCCCGCCGAACCCGGGCTCGACCGTCATCAGCAGCAGCATGTCCAGCTCGGGCAGCAGGTCCTCGTACGGTTCGACCGCGGTGCCCGGGTTGACCGCCAGCCCGGCGCGCGCGCCAGCGGCGCGGATCGCGCGGAGCGTGCGGACCGGGGCCCTGGCCGCCTCGGCGTGAATCGTGACGCTGCCGGCGCCGGCCTCGGCGTAGGCGGGCGCGTGCTGGTCAGGCTCGGTGATCATCAGGTGGCAGTCAAGCGGCAGCGTGGCGTGCTTGAGCAGCGCCTGCACGACGGGCAGGCCCAGCGTGAGGTTCGGCACGAAGTGGTTGTCCATCACGTCGACGTGCAGCCAGTCAGCCGCGCCGGCGACCGCGGCGGCCTCATCGGCGAGCCTGGCGAAGTCGGCGGAAAGGATGCTCGGGGAGATCTGAACGGTCATGACAGTAGCGAGTGTAGAGTGCGGTCGGCGGGTTTCGCCTCGCGGCCCTGGAATGTCGGACCCACTCGCTAGTATTCGGGACTGAGTTCGAATACCGCTAAGTTGGGGGTCACCAGTGCGAACGCAGCCATCCACCGAACTGCTCGACCGGGTCCGCAAGCTCCTCGCCAAGGCTGAGGCCGAGGGGGTCACCCAGCACGAGGCCGAGGCGCTCACCGCCAAGGCGGCCGAGCTGATGGCGCGGTACGGCATCGACCGCGCGCTGCTCGGCGCGCTGCACCCGGAGACGGACTCCCCCGCCGACCGGGTCTTCGATCTGGACAATCCGTGGGCCGCCGTCAAGGCTCACCTGCTCGCCGGGCTCGCGTCCGCGCTGCGCTGCCAGTGCATCCTGCTGGGCCGCCGGGAGCCGGGCAGCCGGATCCACGTGTTCGGCTATCTGTCCGATCTCGAGCGTGCCGACATCTTGTTCACCTCGCTGCTCGTCCAGATGGCCCGGGCGCTGGCGGCCCAGCCCGTGCCCGCCGCCGGCGGCGGCGCGAAAGCCTGGCGCCGGTCCTGGATGCTGGGCTACGCCTCCGCCGTGGTCGCCCGGGTGCGCGCTGCCGAGGAGGCCGCCGTCGCGGACGCCACAGGCGCCAGGGCACCCGCAGGCGGCCCGTCGACCGCGCTGGTGCTCGCCGACCGGGCCATGACCGTCCGCCGCCAGGCCGAGCGGACGTACCCGCGCACCCGTAAGACCCGCGTCACCTACTCGGGCAGCGGCTACCAGGCCGGCTTTCGTGAGGGCCAGAAGGCCGACATCGGCGGGGCGAAGCTGGCGTCGCGTCCGGCGGGCGCCCTCTCGCGCTGACCCGGGCCGCCCGGGTAGCGTGCGGGCTATGGAACACGTCAGACTGGGCCGGACAGGCCTGCAGGTGTCGCGGCTGTGCCTGGGAACGATGACCTTCGGGCTGCAAAGCGACGAGGCGACCGCCGCCGCGATCCTCGACCGGGCCGCCGAAGCCGGCGTCGACTTCCTCGACTCCTCCGACGCCTACCCGCTCGGCGGGGACCTGGCCAGCCGCGGGCTCACCGAGGAGATCATCGGCCGCTGGCTGCGCGGCAAACGGGACCGCTTCATCATCGCCACCAAGTGCTTCGCGCCGACCGGCCCGGCGCCGTTCGACGCGGGCAACTCGCGCAAGCACATCATGTCCGCCATAGACGCGTCGCTGCGCCGCCTCCAGACCGACTACATCGACCTGTACCAGCTGCACGGCTACGATCCGACGACGCCGGTCGAGGAGACGCTCAGCGCGCTCGACGACCTGGTGCGCCAGGGCAAGGTCCGCTACGTCGGCTGCTCGAACTTCCTCACCTACCAGCTGGTGCGGGCGATCGGCCGCAGCCAGACGCTCGGGCTCGCCAGGCTCGACTCGGTCCAGCCGCGGTACAACCTGCTGTTCCGCCAGATCGAGCGCGAAATGCTGCCGTTCTGCGAGGAGGAGGGCGTCGGGGTCATCCCCTACAACCCGATCGCGGGCGGGCTGCTGTCCGGCAAGCACGCGCACGGCGCGCCGCCTCCGGAGGGCAGCCGCTTCACCCTCGGCTGGGCGGGCCAGATCTACCAGGAACGCTACTGGAACGCGCGCGCGTTCGAGACCGTCGAGGCGCTGCGCAAGCTCGCCGACGAGGCGGCGGTGAGCCTGGTGACGCTGTCGGTGGCCTGGGTACTCGCCAACACGGCGGTCACCGCGCCCATCATCGGGGCCAGCCGTCCAGAGCAGCTAGCCGCCAGCCTGGCCGCAGCCGAGTACAAGCTCGACCCCGAGCTCAAACGGCAGATGGACGAGCTCACATACGAGTACCGCCTGGGAGACGCCGCCAGGTAGGCCGCGGCCGCGGAGGATGCTGGCTGCTCAGTGCATACGCATGGAGCCGGTCAGCGCTCCGATTACCACCATGCCGACGACGAGGAGGATGACGCCGAGGATCAGCGCCGCCCAGCCGAGCACCAGGCCCGCGAGCGCCAGGCCAGCCCCTTGCTCGCCGCTGCGCCTGATCTGGCCCCGGGCCAGATGGCCGAGCACGATCGCCGGGATGGTCGTCAGCGGCCCGACCACGAACTGCGCGATCCCGCAGGTGAAGCTGGCTATCGCGAACCCGTTGGTCCTGGCCACCGGGGTCACGACGGTCGCCCGCGTGGCGGGCAGGTCGGCCACCAGCCGGTCCAGGTCGGCATAGGTGCGCGCGGACAGGGCCTGCTCCAGGCGGCCGTCGTACTCGTCCTTGGACAGCCGGCCTTCGCTGTAGGCCACCTTGAGGGACTCCACCACACGGTCGCGATCGGTGTCAGCGGCCCGCATCCGTCCCTGTCCGCCGCCTGCCGCTGGGTAGCCGTAGCCGACAGCCATCGGCACCTCCAACCCCCGGAGTCCTCGCTGTCCTTTTGAGTATAGCCAGGGCGTGAACGCCGGCGCAGGAGCCGGAACACCGGCCATGCCCTTCACGTGACCATCAGCGGACGCCGCCCGCGGGGCTGGGGTGGCGCTCCGGGCGAGCCGTCTGCATCGGGCGGCCCTTGCTGCCCCCGCGCATCCACAGGAAGACGCCGAGGACGACAAGGACGAAGCCAACCGCGGCCGCCGCGATGGGCACGGTCACTCCCCAGGTCGTGATCGTGGCGCTGCCGCTGTTCGCCTCGTCCACCGCTGCCGACAGGCTGTCGGGGCTGGCGTGGTAGGTGTAAGAGAGAACCGGGATGAGCGGGATGACGCTGCCGTTGGGCAGGGCGATTCCGCCCATCTCGGTCTCGTTGTTGCTGAGGTTCACGACCAGCCCGGTGGCGGGCGCCACATAGTAAGTGTCGGCCGCCTGGTAGGTGTACCCGAGCGGGATCGACGTGGCGCCTGGGAACGCCTTGGACAGGCTCGCCACCTGCGCGGGCGAGATGAGTCCAGCCGCGCTCAGGCGCGGCACCAGGGACACAGGCAGCGACTTCGGCAGGCTCGCCAGCAACTGCTGGTTCTTGATCGGCGTCGGCGGGACAGTCGACCGGTACGCGTAGGTGCTGATGCCACCCTGCTGCGACTGCCCGGCGTACTTCAGCGTCGTGGTGGTGCTGGTCTCGTACACCCAGCCGGTGTAGTTCTGCTGCTTGGCGCCGAGCGGCCAGCTCACCGTCAGGCCCTGCGCAGGAGTCACGTTCCAGTTACTTGGGTGATTGCCTGTGGCTTCGAGGGTCTGCCTGTCGAGCGCGTAGGGCGTGACAGTCTTCCCCAGCGTGCTGCCGCCCGCGCTGATCGTCCTCGTGTCCTGCACCAGAGCCGTGTTGCCGGACGTCTGCTGCACCCTGACGTTCTCGGCGACCGTCGCGGGAATGCCCGTCCTGATCGCGCCGGCCAGGTTGCCGGCCGCCAGCGCCGACGGGTTGAACAGGGTGCGGATCGTGGCGTCATAGGTCCGTGTCTTGTCGTAGTTGCCCGGCAGGCGCGCGATATAGGACGGAGTGATCAGCCATGCCAGCAAGGCACTGGCGATGAGCAGGATCAGCCCGACCACGGCGCTCGAGACTGCGGCTTTGCGCATGTTAGCCCCCACGCATGCCGCCCAGGCCGCCCGTTTGCCGCCCATGTCGCAAGCGGCATGCCTCTACTTGTTCATCGTGCCTGCTAGGCGGGGCGCGCAGAGGGGCTGATGGTCCCGTTGGGCGGGGGCGCTAGGCCCCTGCCGGTCCGCGCGGCGCGCGGCAGGCTTGAGGAAGGGCGGACGGAAGGAACTCAGATGGAAGGACAGGGTGGGCGGATCGTCGCCGGTGTCGACGGGTCGGCCTCGTCCAAGGCCGCGCTGCGCTGGGCGATCCGCCAGGCGAAGCTGACGGGCGGCTCGGTGGACGCGGTGATCGCCTGGCGGTACCCGTCCGGCTACGGCTGGGCACCCGTCCCCGACGGCGGGGCTGACCTGGCCAGCGAAGCGCAGCGGACGCTCATCAAGGCGCTGACCGAGGTGAGCGGCCTGGAGCCGGAAGTGCCCGTGCACCCGCTGGTGACGGAGGGACACGCGGCCGAAGTGCTGCTCCGTGCCGCCAGGGGTGCGGACCTGCTCGTCGTGGGCAGCCGGGGGCACGGCGGGTTCACGTCGGGGCTGCTCGGATCGGTCGGCATGCACTGCGTGCTGCACGCGCACTGCCCGGTCCTGGTAGTGCGCGATGGCGAGGGATAGCGAGCGCGCGGGGGACCGTGCTTGGCATACCAAGCGAACACTTGATATAGTTAGCATAAAGGCTGAGGAGGAAGCTATGACTACCACCGTCAGGGAAGAGCTGCAGGACGAGTTCCTGTCCACTCTTCGCAAGGGCCAGGAGATCGCGCTCGATGCGCTCAAGACCCTGGTCGAGACCGTTCAGTTCGTCACCCCCGTGATGCCAGCCGTCCGCGTGCCGCTGGCTGACCGACTGCCCACGGCGCACGACGTGGTGGCAGGCGCTAACGACTTCGCCGAGCATCTGCTGGCCAACCAGCGGCAGTTCGCCGATGAGGTGATCAGCGCGGTGTCGCCGCTGCTGCCCGGCAGGGACGGCGAGCCCGCCGCCAGCGTGGCCAAGCCCGCCGCCGCCAGGGCGGGCAAGCCCGCCGCGGCGTAAGGTCCGGGAACAACGCGAGCCCGCCGCGCCGGCGGGCAGTGGCAGGTCGCGGCGGCCCCGGGTACCCGCAGCCCGGGGCTGCCGCGACCGTTGGCTTCAGCGTGAAGGAGGAGGGCCTTGACAGACTTGTGGCAAGCGCAGCGGGAAGCGCTTGGCGCCTTCATCCGCCAGCAGCGGAAACGGGCGGGCCTGTCGCTACGCCAGCTCGCGGAGCTGACCAGCCTGTCGAACCCTTATCTGAGCCAGGTGGAGCGGGGCCTGCACGAGCCCTCAGTGCGTGTGCTGAGGGCGATCTCCGACGCGCTCAACCTCTCGGCCGAGACATTGCTCGCCGAGGCCGGCCTGATCGACGCGATGACGCGGCACAGCCCGGACGGCAAGAGCCCCGGCCCGGCCCCAGCGGCCCTGGGCACCGAGGACGCCATCCGCGCGGACCCGCGTCTGAACCAGGATCAGAAGGCAGCGCTGATCGCCGTCTACCGCAGCATGACCGGCTAGCCCGAAGCCCGGCAGGACATCACCGCACGCGCGTGGCGGTTCGCGGTCGGCAACCGGACACCGAAGTCGTCACCTGCGCCGCAGCAGGGCGATGAAGATGGCGTCGGTGCCGTGCCTGTGCGGCCACAGCTGGGCGAGGCGCGGGCCTGGCGAGCGCAGTCCGGGCACGTCCGAGAGCACGGCGGGCGCGTCGAGGATCTCAACGTCCGCGGTGGAGCCGGCCACAGCGGCTACCACGTCCCTGGTTTCCGCCGGAACGGGCGAGCAGGTGACGTAGCCGGTCACGCCGCCGGGGCGGCAGGCCGCGAGCGCGGATCGCAGCAGAGCCCGCTGCAACTCGGCGAGTGCGGGCAGGTCGGATTCGGACTTGCGCCACCGTGCTTCGGGACGGCGCCGCAGGGCGCCCAGGCCCGAGCACGGAGCGTCCAGGAGCACCCGGTCGAACATGGCCTCGCGCCAGGGCGGACGCCGGCCGTCCGCGACGACCACGGCCGCCGGACCTGGCAGCACGCCGGCCTGCCCGCCGGCCGTTGCGCGTGCCCTCCCGCCGGCCTGACCGGCGCTGGCGAGCGCGGCCTTGACCAGCGCCGCACGGTGCGGATGCACATCGGCCGCGATCAGCCGGGCGCCTCGCGGGGCCGGAGCGTGAGCCACGGAGCCGCCGGCTGCCGCGTCGCCTGCGATCGCGGCCAGACCGTGCAGCAGCCGTGCCTTGCCGCCAGGGCCCGCGCACATGTCCAGCCACAGCCCCGTCGCGCCGGAGGCTGGCAGCTCCCCAGCCGGCGCCCTGGCAAGAGCAAGGGCGGCTAGCTGGCTGCCTTCGTCCTGGACCGCGGCGTGGCCCTCGGCGATCAGGGCGGACGGGTCACCGCCTGGCAGCGTGAAGCCGAACGGCGACCAGCGGGACGGTTCGGCTCCGTCGGGCATGATCTCGTCCCGGCCGGGACCGCCAGGGAAGGCGGCCATCGTCACGCGCGGGCGTTCGTTGCCCGCTGCCAGCGCCGCCTCAAGCTCCTGTCCGGCGGCATCGCCGAGCGCGGCGCGGTACGCGCCGATCATCCAGCGCGGGTAACTGTAGCGGACCGCCAGGTACCCGTCCGGGTCGTCCTGCGGCGCGGGAGCGACGATCGCGAGCCACTGGCCGAGGTCCCTGGTGGCAACCCGGCGCAGGACCGCGTTGACGTAACCGGACACTCGCGGGCCGGCCACGGCCCTGGCCAGGTCGACCGAGGTGGCGACCGCGGCGTGGGCGCCGATCCTGGTGGCGAGCAGCTGGTGCGCGCCGAGCCTGAGCACGTGCAGCACCGGGGGGTCGAGCCTGCCGAGCGGGCGGTCGCTGTACGCGGCGAGCACAGCGTCGTAGGTGCCGAGCCCGCGCAGCGTGCCGTAGGCGAGTTCGGTGGCGAGCGCCGCGTCCCTGCCGGTCATCGAGCGGTCGGCCAGCAGCCTTGGCAGCAGCAGGTTCGCGTACGCCTCGCGGTCCGCGACGGCGGCGAGCACGTCGTAGGCGGTGCGGCGCGGCAGTCCGGCCCGGCGGCTAGCATCGCGTGGCGGGGACACGGTCAGCGCAAACCCGGGTACGCGGCCGGGCCGCCGTGCAGGCCTCGTGCCCAGTCGGCGGCCGGCATGCGCCGCTTGCCCGGCGGCTGGACGTCGCCGAGGCGCACCGGGTGCGAGCCGGTGCCCGCGTACACGGCGCCGCGCTCCACGCGCAGCTCCCCAGGGCTGAGTCCGGCGGGGCCGGGGACGCCGGCCGGCAGGGGCGTCACCGGCCACACCTTCATCCGGGCCCCGTCGAATTCTGTCCAGGCCCCAGGGTCGGGCGTGCAGGCCCGGATGAGCCGGTCGACCAGGTGCGCGGGCAGCTTCCAGTCCACCCGGGCGTCCGCCGGGGTGAGCTTGGGCGCGAGGCTGACGCCATCGGCGGGCTGCGGCACCGCGCGCACGGACCCGTCCTCGATTCCGTCGAGCGTGGCGACGAGCAGCCGCGCTCCACCGGCGGCCAGCCGGCCGAGCAGCTCACCGCTGGTATCGGCGGGCCGCACGGTCTCGGTCGCCACGCCAAAGACCGGCCCGGCATCGAGCTGTGCGACCAGCCGGAACGTCGTCGCGCCAGTGACGTCGTCCCCGTGCAGGATCGCGTGGTGCACCGGCGCGGCGCCGCGCCAGGCCGGCAGCAGGGAAAAGTGCAGGTTCACCCAGCCGTGCCGGGGGATGTCGAGCGCCTCCTGCGGCAGCAGGCCGCCGTAGGCCGCCACGGGGCAGCAGTCAGGCGCGATCTCGCGGAGCCGGTCGAGGAACCACCGCTCACGCGGCCGCCGCGGGGTGAGCAGCTCTATGCCCGCGTCGCGGGCCAGCGTCGCCACCGGTGACCGCTCGACCCGCCTGCCCCGCCCGGCGGGCGCGTCCGGCCTGGTGAGGACCGCCTCGACGGTGTGCCGCGAGGCCAGGATCGCGCGCAGCGCGGTCACCGCGACCTCCGGGGTCCCGGCAAAGACCAGCCGCAACTAAGGCACTCCCCTTCAGGAGATCCGCTGCGTCGAGTGCGGCGAGATCTTGATCTGCGGGACGGGCGCCCCGTACCAGTCGGCTTCCCTGATGGCCTTCATGGCGAGCTTGCGCTGCTTGTTGTCGAGCCGGTCGATGAACAAGATGCCGTCGAGATGGTCGGTCTCGTGCTGGACGCAGCGGGCCAGCAGTTCGGTGCCCTCGATGGTGACCGGATCGCCGTGCATGGTGAAGCCCTTGGCGACGACCCGCGGCGCGCGCGGGGTCGGGAACTGCAGGCCGGGCAGGGACAGGCAGCCCTCGTCGTCGGCCTCCTCCTCGCCGGACAGGTCGAGTACCGGGTTCACCAGATGGCCCGGCTCGTCGTCCACGTGGTAGGTGAACACCCGCAGGCCGACGCCGATCTGCGGCGCCGCCAGGCCCACGCCAGGCGCCTCAAGCATCGTCTCGGTGAGGTCCCGCACGAGGTTGCGGAGCTCGGCGTCGAAGTCGGCCACCGGCTCGGCCGGGGTGAGCAGCACCGGGTCACCGAACAGCCGGATTGGCCTGAGCAATGGAACGTCCTCCCGCGTCGCGATCCGTGCCCGCCCTCCGAACGGCAGGCGGGACGTTACCCGGAATTGTATCGGCGGCCTAGATCACCTCGGCCGGGTCGAGCTGCACCCGGACCCCGCCGCCTTCCTTGCGCGCGCTGCGCGCCGCCTGGGCGGCGTGCAGCGCGCGGGCCAGCGCGGCCCCCTGCGGCCGCGGCGCCCGGATCAGCGCCCGGACCTGCCCTTCGCCAGCTACCGGACCGTCCTGGGAGGGGGCGGACGGGGCAGGGCCGGCCTGGGAAGGGGCGGACGGGGCAGGGCCGGCCCGGGAAGGGGCGGACGGGGCAGGGACCGTGCTGGAATGGGCGGGGGATGCGGGACCGGATGCGTCCAGCGGCACCGGGCCGAGGACGTCGAAGCCGGACGGCATGCTGGCGAGCAGGCTCGCTACGGCGTCGGGTGAGCCTGTTACCGACGCCATGCGAACGGCCGGGGGGAAGCCTAGCTCGCCGCGGTCGGCGAGCTCTCGTTCGGAATATCCGACGGGGTCCCAGCGGATCAGCGCCTGCACGGCGGGGACCCCGGCGTCGGCATGGACAAGCACCGTCCCGCCGGCCCGCACCAGGGCGGCGGCGGCCAGCCAGCGGCGCAGCGCTTCCTCGCCGACACGCAGGCTGGGGCGGCTCAGCAGCGCCCACCCGTCGAGCAGCAGGGCGGCGCCGTAGCGGCCAACCGGCTCGGCGCCCGGCGTGGCGATGACCAGCGCGGGCTCGCCAGAGACCGCGGGAATCACCGCGCTGCCCCCCGAGGTGCGCACCCTGACGCCGGGGAACGCCCTGCCGAGTTCCTCGGCGGTGCGGGCCGCGCCCGTCACGATCGCACGGATCTTGTCGTGGCCGCAGCGCGGGCAGTTCCAGCCTCCGGCGAGCGCGCCGCACCACCGGCAGTCGGGCGCCGCGTTCGGGCCGTCCAGCCGCAACGGCCCGCCGCAGCGGGCGCAGCGCGCCTGGCCGCGGCATCGTTCGCACGCGATCGATGCGAGGTAGCCGCGGCGCGGGACCTGCACGAGCACCGGGCCGTCGGCGAGCGCGGCACGCGCGGTGCGCAACGCCAGGCTGGGCAGCCTCGCGGTGAGCGCTGCCTCGTCCCTGGCCAGATCCGCCTCCTCGGCGGCGGGCCGTACCAGGGGCGCCGCCCGCCGCAGCGCCGGCCGGCCGGGTTCCAGCGAGTGCGCCCAGTCCGACGCCACCAGCTGCGCGAGCTCGGCGGTGCGGGCGAATCCGCCGATCAGCGCGGCGGCGCCGGCCCGGTGGGCGCGCAGCGCGAGCACCTCCCGGGCGTTCAGGTAGGGGGCGCGCGGCTCGGCGTGCAGGTCGTCGCCGTCGTCCCAGAGCACCACCAGGCCGAGGTCGCGAACCGGCGCGAACGTCGCGGCGCGGGTGCCCGCGACGATCAGCGCCTCCCCGCGCAGCGCCGCGAGCCAGCGACGGTACCGTTCGGCCGGGCCCAGGTCGGCGGTGAGCGTGACGTGGCCGGCCTCGCGCTCGGCCAGCGCCGCGCCTACCCGTGCGAGGTCGCGCGCGTCGGGCACCACGATCACCACGCCGCGGCCGTTGCTCGCGCAGGTGGCGGCGGCGCGCGCGATCTCGTCCGGCCAGCTGGGCCCGGGCATCGCGGTCCAGGCCGCGCGGGCGGGCCTGCCGTCGCCGAGCGCGTCGAGGAACGCCCGCCCGGCGGGGTAGGAGTCCCACGGCCCCGGGTCCGGCCTTCGCGGCCTGCCGTACGCGCCGCCGGGCGTGGCGGCCTCGGTCGCGGCGTGCCGCTGGGGGACCGCAAGCCGCAGCACGTCCGCGAGCGTGCCCGCGTACCGGTCGGCGACGGCGCGCGCCAGCCCGGCGATCTCCGGCGTCAGCACCGGCTCAGGGGATACCACTCGTTCCAGGTAGCTGAGCCTGCCCTGGTGCTCGCTGGCCTGGGCCCGGGCGAGGATGTACCCGTCGGTGAGCTGTCCGGCGAACTTGACCCGGACCCTGACCCCTGGGCAGGCGAGTGCGTCGAGCCGCTCTGGCACCAGGTAGTCGAATGTCCGGTCCAGGTGAGCCAGGGAGATGTCCACCGCGATCCGCGCGACCGGGTCGCTGCTGGCCGGCTTGAGCCTGCTCGGGGCCTCCCCGCTCCGCGCGGTCTTTCCGGTCCTGGCCCGTTCCGGCGGGCCCGCGGGCGGCCGCGTGATCCGCGCGCCGTCATCCTGCGTGTCCGCCACGCTCCCGTCCTACCAGACGCGCAGCCGCCAGGGCCAGGAACGCCCGGAGCGGCCGCCAAAAGGCTCTGACACACCACGAGCGGCCGGGCACGGGAAGCCGCAATAACCGTGCCCGGCCGCACGCGGGTCTTGCTAGCCGCCGCTCGCGCGCGCCCGGCTAGCTGATCAGGTCGTCGAATTCGCCAGCGCGCAGCGCGCTGACCAGAGCGCGAACGGCGCCGGCCGGGTAGATGAGGGCCGTGCCCTGGGGGTCACGGGAGTTCCGCATCGCTACCGTGGCGGAGTCGAGGCGGGCGAGCTCGACGCACGCCCCCTGTGAGTTACTGCGCTGGCTCTTCCGCCAGGCGACGCCGTCGAGCCGCGCGGCAGAGATCCCGTTGTGAATGTCTTGCATCGTTTCTCGTCTCCTGACGCATTGACTTGGTCCGTTGGCCAGCACCTGCTGCCACGGCCCCAGCGCACTGGCGCCAGCCGCCGGCCGCGGCTGGCTCCTTCCGGTCCCCTCGGGCTCTGCCCTGACTTACGTATCAGAGCTTATCGTATGCACGTGCATCCGCAAGGGATTACGCACAGCCATACGCATACGCATTTGCACGGACACGGACTCGGGAAGTCTGCCGCCCGGAGGAATCAGGACGCTGCGGCATCGCCGCTGGTTACTGGCGACAGGAAACGACACCACCTGTCTGCTGCTTCCCGCTACCCCCTATCGGCGAAATCTCACGTGCAGCCCCGTCGCCACGTGGTGTAAGGCAACTCTATCGCTGCGTGACCAGATTCGTCTCGGTTTCGCCGTGGGATTGCACAAGCCGGGTTTGCCTCGCGTCCGGGCGGGAGGAGGCAAACCCGGCTGGCGGCGCCGGCCGGGCCGGGAGCTAGCGACCTGCCGCGGCCCGCAGCTGCTCGGCCCGGTCCGTCCGCTCCCAGGAGAAGTCCGGCTCATTCCGCCCGAAGTGACCGAAGGCCGCCGTCTGCGAGTAGATCGGGCGCAGCAGGTCGAGGCTGGCGATGATCGCCCGCGGCCGCAGGTCGAAGACCTCGGTGACCGCGTCCTGGATCCGCTCGACCGGGACCTGCTCGGTGCCGAAGCACTCCACGAACAGCCCGACCGGCTTCGCCTTGCCGATCGCGTACGCCACCTGCGTCTCGCACCGGTCGGCCAGGCCCGCGGCGACCACGTTCTTGGCCACCCAGCGCATCGCGTACGCGGCGCTGCGGTCGACCTTGGACGGGTCCTTGCCGGAGAAGGCCCCGCCGCCGTGCCTGGCCATGCCGCCGTACGTGTCGATGATGATCTTGCGTCCGGTCAGTCCGGCGTCACCCATCGGGCCGCCCACCTCGAACCGCCCTGTCGGGTTGACGAGCAGCCGGTACCCGGTCGCGTCGATGTCGAACCCGGAGATCACCGGCTCCACCACGTAGTCCCTGATGTCCGGCGCGAGCAGTTCCTTCAGGTTGATGTCCGGCGCGTGCTGTGTCGAGACGACCACCGTGTCGAGCCGCACCGCCCGGTCCCCCGCGTACTCGACGGTCACCTGCGTCTTGCCGTCCGGGCGCAGGTACGGGACGGTGCCGGCGCGGCGCACCTCGGAAAGCTGCCGCGCGAGCCTGTGGGCCATCATGATCGGCAGCGGCATTAGCTCGGGGGTCTCCCGGCAGGCGTATCCGAACATCAGGCCCTGGTCGCCCGCGCCCTGCCTGTCGTAGTCGTCGGTGCCCTCGCCCTCGCGGTACTCGAACGCGTCGGTGACGCCCTGCGCGATGTCCGGCGACTGGGAGCCGATCGACACCGAGACGCCGCACGACGCCCCGTCAAACCCCTTGGCCGAGGAGTCATAGCCGACCTGGAGTATCTTCTCCCGGATGATGCCCGGAATGTCGACATATGTCCTTGTGGTAACCTCGCCGGCGACGTGGACCTGACCCGTGGTGATCAGCGTCTCGACCGCCACCCGGCTGCCAGGGTCGTCCTTGATCATGGCGTCAAGGACCGCGTCGCTGATCTGGTCAGCCATCTTGTCGGGATGACCTTCAGTAACCGACTCCGAGGTAAACAGCCGACGGGCCACGTTCTCTCTCCATCCCATAGGGTCAACTGACCTGGCAGAGTCTAGCCGGAACGGGCCGGTCAATATGGCGGCTCACTAACTCAAGGAGCGCCACCGCAAGCGTGAGCACAACGTCGGCCAGAGCGCCCTTGGACCGGCGCGGAATCGGGGTGCAACTGCCGTCCGCGCCGAGCACGACAGCCTCGCTCTCGACGCTGCCGAACCCGCGCCCGTCCCCCACCGGGTTGACCACGAGCAAGTCGCAGCCCTTGCGGGCCAGCTTGGCCCGCGCGACCTCCAGGTCCGGGTGGGTCTCTGCCGCGAACCCGATGAGCACCTGCCCGGCCGGGCCCTGGGTCGCGCGCCGGGCCGACAGGTCGGCGAGGATGTCGGGATTGGCGGTGAGCACGATCGGCTCGGGAACCCGGCCGTCCTTCTTGATCTTGGAGTCGCTGCGCTTGACGGGCCGGAAGTCGGCGACGGCGGCGGTCATCACGATCACGTCGGCCGTCCGCGCCTGCGCGAGCATCGCGGCGTGCATGTCGCGCGCTGACACCACCTTGATGACCTTCGGCCCCGCCGGATCGGGAAGCTCGACGTTCGCGGCCACCAGCGTCACGTCGGCGCCGCGGGCGACGGCCGCACTGGCGAACGCGTATCCCTGGGTGCCTGTGGACCAGTTGCCGAGGAACCGGACCGGGTCGAGTTCCTCGCGCGTCCCGCCCGCGGAGACGAGAACCCGGCGGCCCGCCAGGTCCGGGTCGCTGTCGCGCTCGCCGCCGTCCGGGCCCGGGGTGACGGGCGGGCAGACGCCACCGCTCGTTCGGGATGAAAGAACGGCCTGTGCCACAGCGAGCAGTTCTGCTGGCTCGGGCAGTCGCCCACTGCCGGTGTCCGGGCCGGTCAGGCGGCCTACGGCGGGTTCGACGACGATGGCGCCGCGGGCGCGGAGGACCGACACGTTCTGCCGGGTGGCCGGGTGCTCCCACATCTCCGTGTGCATCGCGGGCGCGTAGACCACGGGACAGCGCGCGGTCAGCAGGGTGGCGGTGAGCAGGTCCGACGCCATGCCGGCGGCGGCGCGGGCGAGCAGGTCCGCGGTCGCGGGGGCGACCAGGACCAGATCCGCGGTCTGCCCGAGCCGCACGTGCGGCACCTCGTCGACGCCGGCCCAGACGTCAGTGGTCACGGGCTCGCCGGAGAGCGCCGCCCACGTCGGCTCGCCGACGAAGCGGAGCGCGTCGTGCGTCGGGACAACACGAACCCGGTGCCCGGCCTCTTTCAGCAGGCGCAGCAGCTCGCATGCCTTGTAGGCGGCTATGCCGGCACCGACGCCAAGGATGACTCGCGCCATGGGGGCCGGCCGTTCCCGGGCGGGGAGCGCCCTAGGCCTCCGTGGACTCCACCTTGAGCAGCCGCTCGCGGGTCTCGCGGAGCGCGATCGACAGCGGCTTCTCCTGCACGCGGGTCTCCACAAGCGGGCCGACGTACTCGAGCAGGCCCTCACCGAGCTGCGAGTAGTACGCGTTGATCTGGCGTGCCCGCTTCGCCGCCATGATCACGAGCCGGTACTTGCTGTCCACGACATCCAGGAGCTCGTCGATGGGCGGGTTGATGATGCCGTCAGCGGCCGGGGTCCCTGCCACGTTTCGCCTTCCTCATTGATCGCGGTTAAGCAACATTACCATCTGCCGGCAGACCTCCTGGACGGATGTGTTCACTAGGCGGATGTCGAACTCCTCGGCCGCGGCGAGCTCGGCCCTGGCGACCGCCAGGCGGCGGGCGACCACCTCGGCAGGCTCGGTACCCCGGCCGGTCAGCCTGCGGACCAGTTCCTCCCAGGACGGCGGCTTCAGGAACACGAGCAGGGCGTCGTCCTTCAGGGCCTCCTTGACCTGCCGGGCGCCGGCGAGGTCGATCTCCAGCAAGGTTGGCAGGCCTTCCCCGAGTCTGCGCCGCACGGGTTCGCGCGGGGTGCCATATTTGTTGCCCGCGAACTCGGCCCACTCCAGAAGTTCTCCGGCAGCCGCCATGCGATCAAACTCGCGATCATCCACAAAATAATATTCCCGCCCGTTCACTTCTCCCGGCCGCGGCCTTCTAGTGGTAACGGAAACAGAAATCCAGATCTCCGGGCTGCGGCGGCGGAGTTCCGCGACGACTGTGCTCTTCCCGACCCCGGAGGGCCCGGAGAGCACAGTCAGCCGCGAATTCTTCCGTGCCGGGGGCGCGACAGCGCCGTCGGGCGCTGCTCCCCTCGCGGTTACCGCCTCGCGCGCTCTACCGCCGGGCGAGACAGTCATGCCCTCGCGCCCGTGCCGGCCGCCCGCGCAGGCGAGCGTCCCGGCCGCCTGGCTCAGATATCGGCACCGAACTCCTGCTCAAGCGCGGCGCGCTGGTTCGCACCGAGGCCCCGCACCCGGCGGGACTCGGCGATGCCGAGACGCTCCATGATCTGCTTCGCGCGGACCTTGCCCACGCCCGGCAGCGACTCGAGCAGAGCCGACACCTTCATCTTGCCAATCACATCATCGGTTGTTCCGTCCTTGATGACCTCAGACAAGGTCGTCGCGCCGCGCTTGAGGCGATTCTTGACCTCGGCGCGTTCCTTGCGTGCTATCGCCGCCTTCTGCAAGGCGTCGGCGCGCTGTTGGGGAGTGAGGGGAGGAAGAGCCACTCGGGGTCACCTCGGGTTTCGTCGGAAAAAAGGTTGGACGGGAGGGGAAACTAGCGAGTCAAGCACCCTTTCGGCAACGCGAACCTCCGTTTATGTCGCCACAAATCCAAATATTTTACTCTATACATACGCGATATCACTCAGTGTAGCCGATTGCAGGTCCCGGGCATGGATCTGGCTCTCGCAGCGTGATAGCCGTGCAATCCCACTAATCCCCTGAACGCCTGTCCCGTCTGCCGGGAAATATGCCTGTTGTCCCTTTCCGGAGGTGCGGCAATGCGCTGTGCCCTTGGCTCGCGCACGCGCCCTGTCGCCCCCCCGTGCCGGGAGCGGAACTCCGCTCCCGAGGATCAGCGTGGCCCGGCGGGAACCCGCCGTCCGGTCCGCGTCGCGGCGCGGCGCGCCCGCTTCGCGGCCCGGCACGCCAGCCGACGGGAGGACGGCGGTGTCTGCCGTCCGCCCGGCGATGCGCCGCGCGCCCGGTCCGGGTCGCGCCGACCCGTCAACCCTACACACAGGCGCCGGACGCCCGGACACCGCGGTCACCGTGGCGGGCGGACGGCGGCCGCCCGCAGTTCCCGTGGCATCACTCCCGCCGTCGTCTCCAGCCTCGGCGCACGGCGTGCCGGCACCACGTCCGGCAGGCGGTGTCGCCTGCCATGCCGCACGCGGCGAAGGCGCCACCGCCGCGCGCCGCGCGCGTGACGGGCGCCTCGCGCCTGACGTACGTGATTTATCGGCTGGTTTTCTCATCATCAAGGATGTTCGGGCGTGCCTGGTCTTGGTCGGACATTTTACCCAGCACAGCGCTCTAATCACAGGCCAGCACATGAATTCTCGCAGGTAGATTTGCCGCGCCGAACACGATTGCGCCCGGTCACGCACTATCTCTGATGTGCATGTGACTGCATTCTACTTTGCAGGCCAACGAGGTTCCTCCCTGCAATTGCAGGAGAACGTGCATCGGCGTCCCGGCGCGCCCCCGGCGCGGCCCCGGCGCGCCCCCGGCGCGGCCCCGGC